>NZ_JBHXSK010000006.1:172913-287464 GCF_042716195.1 Streptomyces sp. NPDC058683 | reverse complement strand
GTGCGCACAGCTGCGCACCGCCCGCCGGGCGTACTGGACCGGCCTTGTGACGCCCCCCGCTACTTCAGCCAGGCGTCGACCTTGTCGCGGTTGGCGTCGACCCACTTCTTGGCCGCCGCGTCGTCGGACATCTTGTCCACGGCGATGTACTTGGCCACGGTGTTCTGGTCGTCGTTGGTCCAGTTGAACTTCTTCACCAGGTCGTAGGCCGGGCTGCCCGACTTGGCGAAACTCGTGCTGACGATCTTGTCCAGGTCGTAGACGGGGTAGTCGCAGGCGACCTTCGCCGCGTCGGCGTCACAGCCCGTCGTGTACTTGGGCAGGTCCACCTTCACCAGCGGTATCTCGGAGAGGAACCACTGCGGTTCGTAGAAGTAGCCGATCAGCCACTGCTTGTTCTTCTCGGCCGTCCGGAAGGCCTGGATGAGCGCGGTCTCGCTGCCCGCGTACACCACCTTGAAGTCCAGCTTCAGGTTCGTCACCAGGGCGGCGTCATTGGTGACGTACGACGGGTCGCCGTCGAGCAGCTGGCCCTTGCCGCCCGACTCGGACGTCTTGAACTGGGCGGCGTACTTGTCGAGGTTCTGCCAGTTCGTGATGTCCGGGTGCGCCTTGGCCAGCCACGGCGGGACGTACCAGCCGATCACGCCCTTGTTGCCGGTCGAGCCGGCCTCGACGGCCGTCTTCTGCCCGGTGATGTACTTCTTCTTCAGATCGTCGTGGCCCCAGTTCTCCAGGACGGCGTCGACCTCGCCGGTGCCGAAGCCCTGCCAGGCGATCTCCTCCTTGAGGTCCTTCTTCTCCACCGTGCAGCCGAGGTCGTGTTCCGCGACGTACGCGACGACCGCCGCGTCCGCCTCGTAGCCCACCCACGGGTTGACGGCCAGGTTGAAGGTGCCGCACTTGCCGTCCGCGGACTTCGAGCCGGCCGAGGTGTCCTCGCCGACCTTCGCCCCGCCGCAGGCCGTCAGGGTGAGGCCGAGGACGGCCAGGCCGGCCGCGCCTATGCGCCAGTGTTGTGCCATGGTGTCGGTGCTCCTTATGCCCGGGTGCGTCGCGCCGCAGCCTGAGTGATCCGGTCGAACATGACTCCGAGCAGGACGATGGCGAGCCCCGCCGCCAGCCCCTTGCCGTACAGCTCGCCCTGCGAGAAACCGGCCACGACGTCGTAGCCGAGGGCGCCCGCGCCTACCAGGCCGCCCACCACAACCATCGACAGCACGTAGATCAGGCCCTGGTTGGTCGCGAGGGTCAGGGCGCCGCGTGCCATCGGCAGCTGGACCTTGGTGATGATCTGCCAGGTGTTGCACCCGGCCGAGGTGGCCGCCTCCACGGTGGACTCGGGCACGTTCCGCACCCCGTCCGCGATGATCTTGATCGCGACGGGTGCCGCGTAGACGACGGCCGCGACGATCGCCGTGAAGCGGGTGGCGCCGAAGAGCGCCAGGAACGGCACGAGATAGACGAAGGGCGGCATGACCTGGGCGGCGTCCAGGGCAGGCCGGATCAGCCGGTCCGCCCGCGCGCTACGGCCCATCCACACGCCGACGACGGCACCGAGCAGCATCACCAGCACGGTGGCCACGGCGGTCGAGGCGAGCGTGGTCATGCTGTCCGACCACAGGCCCGTGCCGACCAGCAGCCCGACGCACACCGCCGCCGTCACCCCGGCCCGCCGGCCGCCGAGGACCGCGCCGAGCGCGACCAGGGTGGCACCGACGAGCCACCACGGGGAGTCGGTGAGCAGCGTCTGGAACGGGTTGAGCAGGCCGTTGGTGAGGACGTCCCGCAGGGCGTTGGTCAGGCCGGAGAGATGGTCCTGGAGCCAGGTGGTCGCGGTGTCGGCGGCGCTCGCGATATGGGTGCCGACGGTGCCGTCGCCGGGGAACTCGGCGGCCCAGACGTAGGTGTGGGAGAGGTAGACCAGGACGGCGGCCGCGATCCCGCCGGCCGCCAGCAGGAGGCGGCGCCACTTGAGGAACGGGCCGCCGGTACGGCGGACTTCGGTGCGGGCGGCCGCCGCCGTGGTGACCCGGTCGAGCACGATGGCCATGACGACGATGGCGAGTCCGGCGTTGAAGGCGGTGCCGACGTCGAGGGACTGCAGGGCCTGGACGACGGTCTTGCCGAGGCCGGGCGCGTCGATCAGGGCGGCGATGGTGACCATGGCCAGGGCGGCCATGATGGTCTGGTTGACGCCCATGACCACCGTGCGCCGGGACATCGGCAGCAGCACCTTCAGCAGTTGCTGCATCCGTGTCGCGCCGAGCGAGTCGGCCGCCTCGACGGTGGTCTCCGGCACCGAGCGGATGGCGTGCGCGGTGATCCGGATGGCGGGCGGTGCCGCGTAGATCACCGTGGTGATCACGGCGGAGGCCCCGCCGATGAGGAAGATCAGGGTCAGCGGGGCGAGGTAGACGAAGGTCGGCATCGTCTGCATGAAGTCCAGGAAGGGCGTCATGATCCGGTTGAACCGGTCGGAGAGCCCCGCCCACACCCCCAGCGGAATGCCGATGAGCAGGGCCACCAGGACCGCCGACAGGGTCAGCGCCAGGGTGTCCATGCTCTCCTGCCACAGGCCCTGGAGCCCGAAGAAGGTGAAGCCTGCCGCGGCCAGCAGCGCGACCCGCCAGTTGCCCACGGCCCAGGACACGTAACCGGCGAGTCCGACGACGCCGAGCCAGCCGATCTGCGGAACCGGGCGGGAGCCGGTGGGCTGGGAGATCAGGGACTGGACGAAGGTCACCAGGTTGTCGATGACCAGCCGGATCTCGTTGAAGAAGTAGAGGAAGACCGGGTTGGAGTTGCGGTTGGCGCCGATGCTGTCGTTGACGTCGTTCAGCCAGCGGTGCAGTCCGGTGAGGTCGGCGGCGGCCAGGGTCAGCGTCTGCCGGCCGCGCAGCACGGTGAAGAGCACCAGCCAGACGATCAGGATGGCCGCCACCACCATGGGGCGGCTGACCTTGTGACGCAGGGCGGCGCCGGGCACGGTGGCGTCGGCGACGGCGGCCATCAGGCGCCGCCTTCCTGTCCCGCGACGGCCGCTCCGGCGACGGGTGCTCCGGCGACGGGTGCTCCCGCGACGACGGTGAGGATCTCCTCGTCGCCGACGATGCCGAGCAGCTTGCCGTGCTCGACGACCTTGACCGGCTTCTCGGCCGCGAGCACCGCCCGGGTGGCCTCGCGGACCACGACGTCCGGGCCCAACTCCGGCCCGTCCAGGGCGTCTTCGGGTGTGGCGGGCCGCATGATCCAGCGCAGGGTGAGGACGTCGCCGCGCGGCACGTCCTTGACGAAGTCCCGTACGTAGTCGTCCGCCGGGGCGCCGACGAGTTCGTCGCCGGTGCCGCACTGGACCATCCTGCCGTCCCGCATGATCAGGATGCGGTCGCCGAGCTTCAGTGCCTCGGAGAGGTCGTGGGTGATGAACACCATGGTCTTGCCGACCTCGTGGTGCAGGCGGACGACCTCGCTCTGCATGTCACGGCGGATCAGCGGGTCGAGTGCGGAGAACGGCTCGTCGAAGAAGAGGACGTCGGGGTCGCCGGCGAGGGCGCGCGCGAGGCCGACGCGCTGCTGCATGCCGCCGGAGAGCTGGTCGGGGTAGGAGTTCTCGTATCCGGCGAGGCCCACCAGTTCGACGACCTCCATGGCCTTCTTCGTCCGTTCGGCCCGGCCCATGCCCCGGATCTCCAGGCCGAACGCCACGTTCTCGACGACCTTGCGGTGCGGCAGCAGACCGAAGTGCTGGAAGACCATGGAGAACTTGCTGCGCCGCAGCTCCCGCAGCCGCCGGGCGTCGGCGCCCCGGATGTCCTCGCCCTCGAACACGACCTCTCCGGCGGTGGGTTCGATCAGCCGGGTCAGACATCGCACCAGGGTGGACTTGCCGGACCCGGACAGGCCCATGACGACGAAGACCTCGCCGGGCGACACCTCGAAGTTTAGGTCCCGTACGGCGGCGGTGCAGCCGGTGCGGTCCATCAGTTCGCGGCGGGTCAGCCCGCACAACTCCTCGGAGCCCGGCACCTGGTCGGCCTTGGGCCCGAACACCTTCCACAGCCGGCGCACGGAGATGACCGGGGTGCGGTCCCGGGGATCCTCGGACGTGTCGCGCCGCTGCGACACCTCGGTCTGGGCTGGGGTCATGGTGGGGACCTCTCTTCGGCGTCAGCCGCGGAACCAGTGCTGCGGCCGGGGTTGGATGTTCTGCCAGACGTGCTTGGGCTCTCGGTACTCGTCCAGGCCGGTCGGTCCCAGCTCGCGGCCCACGCCCGAGTGCCCGAAGCCACCCCATTCCGCTTGCGGCACATAGGGGTGGTAGTCGTTGATCCACACGGTTCCGTGGCGCAGCCTGCGGGCGACCCGCTGCGCCTTGCCCGCGTCCTGCGTCCAGACGGCTCCGGCGAGGCCGTACTCCGTGTCGTTGGCGATGCGGACGGCGTCGTCCTCGTCCTGGAAGCGCTCCACGGTGAGCACGGGTCCGAAGGACTCCTCGTGCACCACCCGCATGTCCTGCCGGCACTCGTCGAGGACGGTCGGCGGGTAGTAGAAGCCGTTCGCCAGGGCGGGGGCGTCGGGGCGCGCGCCGCCGCAGCGCAGTACGGCGCCCTCGGCGAGACCGGCGGCGACATACGCCTCGACCTTCTCGCGGTGCTGTGCGGAGATCAGTGCCCCGGTCTCGGCCTCGGGGTCGAAGGGGCCGCCCAGGCGGATGAGTCGGGCGCGGCGCACGACCTCGTCGACGAAGGCGTCGTGAATCGTGTCCTCGACGATCAGCCGGGCGCCGGCCGAGCAGACCTGCCCGGAGTGCAGGAAGACGGCGGTGAGCGCGAAGTCGACGGCGGTGGCGAAGTCGGCGTCGGCGAAGACGACGTTGGGGTTCTTGCCGCCGAGTTCGAGGGCGACCTTCTTCACCGTGGCGGCGGCGGTGGCCATGAGGCGCCGGCCTGTGTGCAGTCCGCCGGTGAAGGACACCATGTCGACGGCCGGGTGCTCGGCGAGCGGCGCACCCGCCTCGGGGCCGGCGCCCAGCACCAGGTTGGCGGCGCCGGCCGGGAGGCCCGCCTCCTCGAGTGCCTTCATCAGCAGGACCGAGGTGGAGGGGGTGAGCTCACTGGGCTTGAGGACGACGGTGTTGCCCGCGAGAAGCGCGGGTGCGACCTTCCAGGAGGCTTGCAGGAGAGGGTAGTTCCAGGGGGTGATCAGGCCGCAGACGCCGACGGGTTCGTAGGTGACCCAGCTGAGCGCGTCGTCGCGGCCGGTGTCGACCACTCGTCCGGCGCTGGTGCCGGCGATGCCGCCGTAGTAGCGGAAGCAGGAGACGACGTCGGCGATGTCGTACTCGCTCTCCACCAGGCGCTTGCCGGTGTCGAGGGACTCGGCGCGGGCGAACTCCTTGGCGTCGCGCTCGATGATGCCGGCGGTGCGCAGCAGCAGCGCGCCGCGCTCCCGCTCGGGGGTGTGCGGCCAGGGGCCGTCGTCGAAGGCGCGCCGGGCCGCGGCGATCGCGGCCTCGGTGTCGGGGCGGGTCGCCTCCGAGACCGTGGCGACGAGGGTGCCGTCCGCCGGACAGCGGATCTCGCGCCGGCCGCCGGCCACCGCCGCGCGCCATTCACCATCCACGTACAGATCTGCCACGGTCGCGCCCTTCGAGGCCGAATTCGTTGCGCATTGTGCATTGGATTGCTTTTGGTGGAACACCCTGACGAACGGACCGACCGCCGTCAAGTCCGGGGAGAGTGCGCTACCCGGCCTGTTTCCGGGCGCCGCGGTGCCGGTAGTAGACGGCCTCGGAGGCCGGCAGCGGTTCCTTGCCGAGGATGAGGTCGGCCGCCTTCTCGGCGATCATCATCACCGGGGCGTAGATGTTGCCGTTCGTGACGTACGGCATCACCGAGGCGTCCACCACGCGCAGTCCGTCCACCCCGTGCACCCGCAGGGTCAGCGGGTCGACGACGGACATCGCGTCCGTGCCCATCTTGCAGGTGCAGGACGGGTGCAGGGCGGTCTCGCCGTCCTTGGCGACCCAGGCGAGGATCTCCTCGTCCGTCGCCACGGACGGGCCGGGCGAGATCTCCCCGTCGTTGTAGGGGGCGAGCGCGGGCTGGTTGAGCAGCTCGCGGGCCACCCGGACCGCCTCGACCCACTCGCGGCGGTCCTGTTCGGTGGAGAGGTAGTTGAAGCGCAGCGCCGGGTGTTCGCGCGGGTCCTTGCTCCGGATCTTCACCGAGCCGAGGGCGTCGGAGTACATGGGCCCGACATGGACCTGGTAGCCGTGGCCGCCGGCGGGCACGGAGCCGTCGTAGCGGACCGCGACGGGCAGGAAGTGGAACATCAGGTTGGGGTAGGCCACGTCCTCGTTGCTGCGGCAGAAGCCGCCGGCCTCGAAGTGGTTGGTGGCGGCCGGTCCCTTGCGGAACAGCCACTGCAGGCCGATGAAGGGGGCCCGCCACTTCGCCAGGTACGGCTGTACGGAGACGGGCTGCTTGCAGGCGTACTGGATGTACACCTCCAGGTGGTCCTGGAGGTTCTCGCCGACGCCCGGCAGGTCGTGGACGACGTCGACGCCGAGGGCACGCAGTTCCTCGGCGTTGCCGACGCCGGAAAGCTGGAGCAGCTGCGGGGAGTTGACGGCGCCGCCGCACAGGATGACCTCGGCGGCCCGGACCTGCCGGAGGGCGCCCTTGCCGCGCTGGAACTCGACGCCGACGGCCTTCTTCCCCTCGAAGAGGACGCGGGTGACGAGAGCGCGGGTCCGCACGGTGAGGTTGGGCCGATTCCTGGCGGGTTTGAGGTACGCCTTGGACGCGGACAGCCGCCGGCCGCGGTGCACGTTGCGGTCGAACCTGGCGAAGCCCTCCTGCCGGTAGCCGTTGACGTCGTCGGTGGGCGCGTAGCCCGCCTCCTCGGTGGCCTTGAGGAAGGCGGAGAAGAGCGGGCCTTCGGCCGGGCCGCGTTCCAGCACGAGCGGTCCGTCATGGCCACGGAACTCGTCGTCGGGGTCGGCGGCCAGACAGTTCTCCATCCGGCGGAAGTACGGCAGGCAGTGGGCGTAGTCCCAGGTCTTCATGCCGGGATCGGCGGCCCAGCGCTCGTAGTCCATGGGGTTGCCGCGCTGGAAGATCATGCCGTTAATGCTGCTGGAGCCGCCCAGCACCTTGCCGCGGGCGTGGTAGACACGGCGGCCGCCCATGTGGGGCTCCGGCTCGGACTCGTACTTCCAGTCGTAGAAACGGCTTCCGATGGGGTACGTCAACGCCGCGGGCATATGGATGAACACGTCCCACGGGTAGTCCGGGCGGCCTGCCTCCAGCACCAGCACCCGGTTGCCCGGGTCGGCCGAGAGCCGGTTCGCCAGTGCGCTGCCGGCCGATCCGCCGCCGACGATGACGAAGTCGTACTGCACGTCTTGCAAGGGAGCCATACCGCCTCGTCCCGCTCGCGCCGTCGATGTGCGCGGCATGCTAGTACGGGTATCGCTATGCGCACCAGGTTGCGAACAACGCAACTTGTAAGATCTTTGTTCACACCACGTTTCTTGGGTGCTGTTGTTTACTCCGCGTATAGTTCCGCTATGAGCAACTACAGTCCGGACACAGAAACGAACGGCTCATCCTCCGGCGGCGTGCAGTCCGTCGACCGCGCCATCAGCGTCCTGGAGATCCTCGCCCAGCGCGGCGAGGCGGGCGTGAGCGAGGTGGCCGCCGAGATCGAGGTACACAAGTCGACCGCGTTCCGCCTGCTCGGCGCCCTGGAGGCGCGCGGTCTGGTGGAGCAGGCGGGTGAACGGGGCAAGTACGCGCTCGGGTTCGGCATCGTACGTCTGGCGGGCGCCGTCACCGGGCGTATCGACGTCACCCAGCAGGGCCGTCAGGTCTGCGAGCGGCTGGCCGAGGAGATCGGTGAGACGGTCAACATCGCCGTGATGCAGGAGCACTACGCGATTAACCTCTACCAGGTACGCGGTACGGCCGCCGTCACCGCGCACAACTGGGTCGGCCAGCTGACCCCGTTGCACGCCACCTCCAGCGGCAAGATCATGCTGGCCCATCTGCCGGCGAAGGAACGGGCCGCGCTGATCTCGGACGGGGGCCTGAAGAAGCTCACCCCGCACACCATCTCCACGAAGGCGAAGCTGGAGAAGAACCTCGCCGAGGCCCGGGAGCGCGGTTACGCCTGGACGCTGGAGGAGCTGGAGATCGGGCTGCACGCCATGGCCGCGCCGATCCGGGACCGGGAGGGCAAGGTCGCCGCGTCGATCAGCGCCTCCGGGCCGTCCTACCGGTTCACCGAGGAGCGGATGCACGAGCTGGCTCCGGTGCTGGTCAAGGGCGCCGCCGAGATCAGCCACCGGATGGGGTTCCTGGGCTGAGCGCCCCGAGGACGACCGCCGTACGGCCCGCGTCCGCGTTCCGCGCGGGCCACGGGCGTTCCCTCTCCTGCCAGTCCTGCCGGTCCTGTCACTCCGGCCGCCGGGTACCGAGCCGCTCGTGGACCCAGTCGTGGAAGGCGCCGATGTGGTGCTCGCTGGGCACCAGCACACCGCCCTTGGCGTACAGCCGTGAGCTCATCCCGGGCTGGGTGCGCTCGCAGGCGTCGAAGTCCTGGCGGTTGACCCGGTCGAAGAGCTCCACGGACCGGCTGACGTCCCTGCCGCTCTCCACGACGTGCGGAAGGTAGAGCCAGTCGCACTCGACGACCGTCCGGTCCACGGCCACCGGGTACATCCGGTGGAAGATCACATGGTCGGGCACGAGGTTGATGAACACCTGCGGTCTCACGGTGATCGCGTAGTACCGCCGGTCCTGGTCCGCGGCGACCGAGGGGATGCGGTCGAGCCCCTCGGAACCGTCGACGGTGAAACCCTGGACGTCCGCGCCGAACTCGGCGCCGTGGCCCACGTAGTACTGCGCCGCGTAGCCGTCGGCGAACTCGGGCAGCACCTCGGTGAGTTCGGGGTGGATGGTGGCGCAGTGGTAGCACTCCATGAAGTTCTCGACGATGAGCTTCCAGTTCGCCCGCACGTCGTAGACGATCCGCCGGCCCACCGCCAGGTGGTCGATGTCGTAGTGCTCGATCGACGCGGTGTCGCCCAGCCGCTCGACGACGGCCCCCAGCACGTCCTCCTCGAAGGAGGGCGGCTCCTCGGCCAGGCACACCCACACATAGCCCAGCCATTCCCGCACGGCCACGCTCACCAGGCCGTACTCGGTACGGCCGACGTCGGGCATCTTGGTGAGGTTGGGGGCCGCGACCAGCTTGCCGTCCAGGTCGTAGGTCCAGGCGTGGTACGGGCACTGGAAGGCGCGCCTGACCTCGCCGGCGTCCTCGGTGCACAGCCTGGCCCCGCGGTGCCGGCAGACGTTGAAGTAGGCGCGGACCGACCCGTCCCGGGCCCGGGTGACGAGGATGCTCTCGCGGCCCACGTCCACCGTGCGGAACGCGCCGGGCTTCGGCAGGTCCGCCGCGCGGGCGACGCAGAACCACATCGTCTCGAAGATGCGTTCCTGCTCCTGGGCGAAGATGCCGGGATCCGTGTAGGCGGAACCGGGGAGGGTGGCGATCAGGCTGTCCGGCAGGCTGGTCGAGGTCACGGTGCACTCCTCGGAGAACGTCGTGGATCGATGGGGCGGCGCGGGCGCCGGGTCAGGACGCGGTGGTGCCGAACTGCTTGCGCAGGCGGGTGAAGAGCCGCGGCTGGTTCATCCCGAGCACGGCGACCGGCCGGCCCGCCCGCCGGTAGACGGCGAGGAAGCTGCGGTCGTCGGTCGAGCCCTCCTCGACCGTCACGTCGTCGGCCCCGGCGGCGTGCCCGACGAACTGGATCTTCACGCCGTACTGGTCGGACCAGAAGTACGGGGGCCTGGGGACGCCCGGTTCCGTCGCCCCGTAGGCGAGGAGCGCGGCGACGGCGGCGGCCGGCCGTTCCAGTGCGCCGGTCCAGTGCTCGACCCTGCGATGGCCGCCGGCGTGCGGGTCGTACCAGTTGGCGCAGTCGCCGACGGCGACCACCCCGGCCACGCTGGTCCGCCCGTCGGCGCCGCACTTGACCCCGTTGTCGAGCGCGACGCCGGAGCCCTCCAGCCACTCGACGCAGGGGCGCGCCCCCACCCCGACGACGACGGTGTCGGCGGGCACGCTGCGGCCGTCCTCCAGGAGTACGGCCTCCACCTGGCGCTCGCCGCTCAGCCCCTTGACCCCGACCCCGCACAACAGCCGTACGCCGTGGTCGGCGTGGAGGGCGGAGACGACGGCGCCCATGGCCGGGCCGAGCGGTCCGGCCAGCGGGGTCGGCGCCGCCTCGACCACGGTCACGTCGAGCCCGAGGGCGTACGCCGTGGAGGCGACCTCGGCGCCGACGAACCCGCCGCCGATCACCACAAGGCGGCCACCCCGGGCGAGGTCGTCCCGCAGGGCGCGGGCGTCGTCGAGGGTGCGCAGTACATGGACCCCGGCGAGACCTCCGGTGCCGGGCAGGGTGCGGGCGGCGGCGCCGGTCGCGATCACCACGCCGTCGGCGCGGACCTCCCGGCCGTCGGCGAGCCGGATCGCCCGTCCGGCGCGGTCCAGCCCGGTGGCGCACGCCCCGAGCAGCCACTCCGCGCGGAGTTCCTCGTCGTCCCGCTCCAGCGCCAGGTCCGCCTCGCCGAGGGTGCCGGCCAGGAACTCCTTGGACAACGGCGGCCTGTCGTAGGGGCGATGAGGCTCGTCGCCGATGACGACCAGCCGGCCGTCGTACCCCCGCTGCCGCAGCGAGCGCGCGGCCGACAGCCCGGCCAGCGAGGCGCCCACCACGGCCACCGTCCTCACGCCGCGCCTCCGGCGAGCCGGGCGGCGACGCACGGCGGCAGGTTGGGTGCGTCGGCGGACAGCCGGACGTAGACGGTGCCGTCCTCGACGACGACCTGGTGGGTGCGGACCGGGCGCTTGGCCGGGGGTGCGTCCACGGCGCCGGTCCGCAGGTCGAACTTCGAGGCGTGCAGGGGACATTCGACCTCGCGGCCCTCCAGCCAGCCGTCGGCGAGCGAGGCGTCCTGGTGGGTGCACGTGTCGTCGATGGCGAAGAGCTCGCCGTCGTCGGTGTGGAACACCGAGACGGGCGGGTCGATATCGAGCCGGTGGGCCTCGCCTCGCGGCAGATCCGCGAGACGGCACGCGGGAATCATCATGACACCTCGGTGCGTATAGCGAAACGGATTGCGATGAGCGCAACGTCAGTCTGAGGGCGTCTCCGAAGCGTTGTCAAGGCGTTCACTCGCCGGTCTGCGCAGGCCGCGGCGGCGGCTCCCGGGCGTGCCGAAGTGCCCTCGAAGGCAAGGGTGAACAGGAGAAACGGGCGTCCTTCGGTGTGACGACGCGGGGCGGTCAGAAACCGCGGTCGATCCGCATCTGGCTCGTCACCGAACGCGGGACGTCACCGTGGCGCATCCTTTCGACGGCCTTCTCGACCTCGTCCAGGGCGACGGTCCCGGTGCCGAAGGCGTCCGGCGGCGGCAGCTCCAGCCTCATCTCCGGGGTGAGGACGCCGACCGGCACCACGGTCCCGGCGAGGTCACGGGCACAGCAGGCCTGACGGCGGGTCTCCGGCCGCCCCACCGCCTCGATCACCGCGTCGGGCCCGAATCGGCCGGCAGCTCCCGCGCCGCGTCGACGCCTTTGGTCTCCGGGGAGTTGACGGTGTGGGTGGCTTCCGAGCCCGTGCGCCGTGGCCGGCTCGCGGTCGTCGCCGTCCACGGCGATGCGCCTCGCCGCCCCGGCCGGATCCGGGCCGAGGAGCGCGGCGGCGCCGAAGCCCGCCATCACCCCGCAGCCGGCACGACACGGGATCTCGGAGTCCGAAACGGCGGTCAGAGACACCACCGTCCTCATCCGCTCCCGCAGCCCCGCCGGTGCGAGTTCCGAAGACGTCCTGCCGGCCGAGGTACTCGTGACCCGCACGGCGGTGTGCGCCGACAACACCGCCGGGACCACCGGAGAGCCGGAACGGCCACTTCCCGGACCGACCGCTCGCGGCCGGACAAGGGGGTCAGTCGTCGTCCGGGCCGGGGACCACGACCAGGAAGGCGTCCGTCCGCAGATCCATCACGACCGTCGCGGGCTCGCCCTCGGCGCGGCGCTTCGCCGCGTACTCCTCCGCCGGCCACGATCCCCGCGGAGCTCCGGCGGGGAAACGTTCCAACACCTTCGCGCTCATGGCGGCAGACACCTCCAGCGTCCGTCCTTCGGCCGGATACGGCTCCTGTCCTGCGGTTCGCCTGCCCGCGATGGGCGCGGACATGCCCAAGGAGCGGGCCGGGCCCGCCGTCCGCCGCTCCGGGTCGACCGTTGTCGCCGGCGGGCAGACCATGGAATCCGCCGCATCCGGAACGACGGCACATGTGGAAGTGCTCTCCAGGGGGGCCTACGCGGAGGACGCAGAGCCGATGAACGCTGACGACCACGCCCCCGGCCCACGTTGCCTGGTGACCGGGGCGACCGGATACATCGGCGGCAGGCTGGTGCCGGAGCTGCTCGCCGAGGGCTGTCGGGTGCGCTGTCTGGCGCGCTCCCCCGGCAAGCTGCGCGACCACCCCTGGGCCGGGCGGGCGGAGGTGGTGCGGGGCGATGTCACGGACGCCGCCCGCGTCGCCGAGGCCATGCGGGGCGTCGACGTCGCCTACTACCTGGTCCACGCGCTGGGCACCGGCGCCGACTTCGAGGCGACCGACCGCAGGGCGGCGCGGATCTTCGGCGAGTCGGCCCGTGCCGCGGGGGTGCGGCGCGTCGTCTACCTCGGCGGTCTGACGCCGTCGGGCGTGCCGGAATCCGAGCTGTCGCCGCATCTGCGGTCACGGGCCGAGGTGGGCCGGATCCTGCTGGACTCCGGCGTGCCCACGACCGTCCTTCGTGCCGCCGTCGTCATCGGTTCGGGCTCCGTCTCCTTCGAGATGCTGCGCTATCTCACCGAACGTCTGCCGGTCATGATCACCCCCAGCTGGGTGCGCACCCGTATCCAGCCCGTGGCGGTCCGCGACGTGCTGCGGTATCTCGTCGGCAGTGCCCGGATGCCGGCCGGCGTCAGCCGCGCCTTCGACATCGGCGGACCGGACGTCCTGACCTACCGCGACATGATGCTGCGGTACGCGGCGGTCGCCGGACTGCCCCGCCGGGTCATCCTCCCCGTGCCGGTGCTGACCCCCGGCCTGTCCAGTCACTGGGTCGGGCTGGTCACCCCGGTCCCCGCGTCCATCGCCCGGCCGCTGACCGAGTCGCTGCGCCACGAGGTCGTCTGCCACGAGCACGACATCGCGCGGTACGTGCCGGACCCGCCCGGGCATCCGTTCGGCTTCGACGAGGCGGTACGGCTGGCCCTGCAGCGCATCCAGGACGCGCAGGTGACCACCCGCTGGTCGTCGGCGGCGGTGCCGGGCGCGCCCAGCGACCCGCTGCCCACCGACCCCGACTGGGCGGGCGGCAGCCTGTACACGGACCGGCGGGAGCTGACCGTGGACGCCTCGCGGGAGGCCCTGTGGCGGGTGATCGAGGGGATCGGCGGGGACAACGGCTGGTACTCCTTCCCGCTGGCCTGGGCGGTACGGGGCGGACTGGACCGGCTGGTGGGCGGGGTGGGGCTGCGCCGGGGGCGGCGGGACGCGGCGCGGCTGCGGGCCGGCGACTCGCTGGACTTCTGGCGGGTGGAGGAGATCGAGCCCGGCCGTCTGCTGCGGCTGCGGGCCGAGATGCGGCTGCCGGGTCTCGCCTGGCTGGAGATGTACGCCGACACGGACCCCGGGGGTCGTACCCGCTACCGCCAGCGGGCCATGTTCCATCCGCACGGGCTGCTCGGCCACGCCTACTGGTGGAGTGTCTCCCCCTTCCACGCGGTCGTGTTCGGCGGCATGGCCCGCAACATCGCGCTCGCCGCGTCCCGCGTCCCGGCCACCCTCGCGAGGGAGTCCGCACCCGGCGGGTGACGGCCGCATCCGCGGTGCCCGCCGGACCGGAAGTACCTCACCGGCCGCCCGCCCCTCGACCCCGGAGAAGCACCATGAACGTCTCGGTCGTCCTGTTCACCGCCGACCTGCGCCTGCACGACCATCCGCCGCTGCGGGCCGGGAACGAGGCCCGCGAGGTGGTCCCGCTGTTCGTGCGCGACACGGGCGTCACGGACGCCGGGTTCGCCGTGCCCAACCGGCTGGCGTTCCTCGCCGACTGCCTCAAGGACCTCGACGGCGGTCTGCGCAAGCGCGGCGGGCGGCTGGTGGTGCGCTCCGGCGACGTCGTCGACGAGGTGTGCAAGGTGGCCGCCGAGACGGACGCCGACGAGGTTCATCTGGCCGGCGACGTCAGCGCCTACGCCCAGCTGCGGGAACGGCGGCTGCGCCGGGCGCTGGAGGCGGAGGGGCGGCGGCTGCACGTGCACGACACCGTGACCACCGCCGTGCCGCCCGGCGACCTCACCCCGGCCTCCTCGGACCACTTCGCCGTCTTCACCCCGTACTTCCGCCAGT
The DNA here is from genome assembly GCF_042716195.1 of Streptomyces sp. NPDC058683. Taxonomy (NCBI): domain Bacteria; kingdom Bacillati; phylum Actinomycetota; class Actinomycetes; order Kitasatosporales; family Streptomycetaceae; genus Streptomyces; species Streptomyces sp. NPDC058683. The sequence goes on along the minus strand of NZ_JBHXSK010000006.1, from coordinate 272,972 downwards.
GGTCCGGGGTGCGGCTGCGCGACGTGCTGGCCGCGCCGCGCACCGTGCGGGTCCCGGACGGGGTCGGCTCCGAGGACCTGCCCTCCCGCGCGGACCTCTCCGGAGTGTCCGAGGGCCTGACGGCCGGCGGGGAGACGGTGGGCCGCCGCCGCATGTCCGCCTGGCTGCGCGGCGGGATCGACGGGTACGAGGACCGCCACGACGACCTGGCGGGCGACGCCACCTCCCGTCTCTCGCCCCATCTGCACTTCGGGACGCTCTCCCCCGTGGAACTGGTCCACCGGGCACGCAGGGCGGACGGGCCCGGCGCCGAGGCCTTCGTCCGGCAGATCGCCTGGCGTGACTTCCACCGCCAGGTGCTCGCCGCCCGGCCCGCGGCCGCCACCGCCGACTACCGGACCAAACGCGACCGCTGGCGCTCCGCCTACGCCGCGCGCGAGGACATCCGGGCCTGGAAGGAGGGACGCACCGGATACCCGGTGATCGACGCGGCGATGCGCCAGCTGCGCCACGAGGGCTGGATGCACAACCGGGGCCGGCTGCTGGCCGCGAGTTTCCTCGCCAAGACCCTGTACGTCGACTGGCGCGTGGGCGCCCGCCACTTCCTGGACCTCCTGGTCGACGGTGACGTCGCCAACAACCAGCTCAACTGGCAGTGGATGGCGGGCACCGGCACCGACACCCGCCCCAACCGCGTCCTCAACCCCGTGACCCAGGCCAAGCGCTACGACCCCGACGGGGCGTACGTCCGCCGCTGGGTTCCCGAACTCGCCGCGCTCGACGGTCCCGCGGTGCACGAGCCCTGGAAGCTGCGGGGTCCGGACCGGGCCGGCCTTGACGACTACCCGGACCCGGTCGTCGAGCTCTCCGAAGGCCTCGCCCGCTTCAGGCGGGCCCGCGCCCGCGACTGAAGGAACCCCGCGCATGGCCCCCACCGGCTTGTCGGAGACGGCCGGCGTCGGCCGCGCGCGATGGCGCACGCGTGTGTGAACGACGTCCCGTCCGCCCGCGTACCCCGGATGCAGAGGCCGCTGCCTGGTCTCCCCCGGGAGTGATCGTCAGGACACCTCGCCGGAGGCTCCTTCCCGGTACGCGGCGGAGAGGATGTCGAGGGCGTGCTGCAGGCTCGGCGGCCGGAGCATCCCGCGCTCCGCCGACGGACCGGACCAGCCGGGTCCGCCCAGCACGACCAGGGGACGGCGGCGTGCGCCCGTCACCCCCCACTGGGTGTCGGCGACATGCCGGGCCAGCGGCAGGCTGGCCGTGGAGCGCGCCTGCGCCCACAGCACCACGGCCGACGGGCCCAGCCGCCGCACCGCCGCCGCGAGCGCCTCCGCCGGGACGGCGGCGCCGAACATGCGTGTGGGCAGGCGCAGTTCGCCCAGTCCGGCGTTGAGCGCCTCGATCGGCAGGGTGTGCTGCTCGCCGGGTACGCAGGCCAGGACGACGGGTCCGGCGCCCTGCCGCTCGGGCGGCGGGGTGCGACGGCGCAGGGCGGTGGAGACGTGCCAGGACAGCAGGTGTTCGACCTCGACGTAACGGTCGCCCGACGAGAGCCACTTGCGTCCCACGGCGTGCAGGGTCGGCACCATCACCTCCTGCCAGGCGACGGTGATGCCGTACTGCTCCACGGCGGCGGTCAGCAGCTCCTCGACCGCCGGGGCGTCCAGCCGTACGGCCGCACGGGCCAGCCCCCGGCACTCCTGGCGCACGTCGGCGGGCGACAGTGCGCCGGCCTCGTGCGAAGAGCCACGGTCCGGCTGCCGGGCCGTCGTCCCGGCCGTCCCCGGCGGCGCCTCGGCAGTCTCCCTGGCGGCACGGGCCGCCTCGGCGGACGGCACCCCCGAGGAGGTCAGCCGGCACATCTCCTCGAGCACGGCCACGTCCTGCGGGGTCCACCTTCGGTGCCGTCCGTCGGCGCGGACCGCGGGCCCGATGCCGTAACGGCGGTCCCAGGAGCGGAGCGTGGTGGGCGACACCCCCAGCCGACGGGCCAGTGCACCGGTCGTCAGCGGCATGTCTGCCGCCTTCGCGGACCGTCCCGGCCGGTCCGGCACCTCGCCGTGCGGGGAGTCCCCGTGCGCGGATGGCTGAGTCATGGCAGCGACTATACGACGCAGAAACGATGCGAGTTGATGACCTGGTTCCGGCCCTCGGACGATGGCTGTGCCAGGGCTCGCGTCGGCGGCCGTCCCGAGGCCGCCCTTCCGGAAACCGCCCGGCCGGGCCACGAGTCCCCCGGAGGAGCGCCGTGCCACCAGAGGAGCCGCCGTCATGATCCCGCAGGACAGTGCCGTCGCATCGGCGCCGACGGCGGGGTCCCGCACCGACGAGGAGCTCGCGCGCGGGCTCGTGGCGGGTGACGAGGACTGTCTGGAGGCGGCTTATCACCGCTGGTCGGCCTTGGTGCACACGCTGGCCTGGCGCTCTCTGGGCGACGCCAGGGAGGCGGAGGACGTGACCCAGCTGGTGTTCCTCGGGGTGTGGCGCGGGCGCCGGAGTTTCTGTCCGGAGCGCGGCTCGATCGGCGGCTGGATCACGGGGATCACCAGGCGGAAGGTCGCCGACGCGCTGGCCGCCCGGACCCGCAGGTTCGCCGTGATCGCGTCGGCCGGCTCCGCGCTCGCCCTGGCCGATCCCACGGCCCGGCAGCCCGACGCGGCTCTCGACCGGGTCGTCGTCCTGCACGAGCTGGCCAAGCTGCCCGCCCCTCAGCAGCGGGTGCTCCGGCTGGCCTTCTACGAGGACCTCACCCACACCCAGATCGCGGAACGCACCGGCTGGCCGCTGGGCACGGTCAAGAGTCACGCCCGCCGTGGCCTGTGCCGGCTGCGCGGTGGTCTCCAGCAGGAGGCGGGAGACTGAACCGCTCACCGGTTCGCCTTCCGTACGTCCTATCGATGCAGAAACGCTGCGGAACACCGCGGCAGGTCCCGGCCCGCACCGCACCCGCGAACCGGGAGAGAGCAGAAGAAGGGACGCCCCGCTCGCGCCCGCTCCGGCACCCCGACCTACACATAAAGGGGAAATAAGGGCAGAATGTTCAGTAGCGGCGTATAACGCACGCACCAGACGCGGTCAGGCCTGCACAGTCAAAGGAGACGACTCATGGCCAACGTCTCGCACGGCAGAAGCGACATATCGAGCCACCCCGATGTAGGCGAGATGCGGGAGCGCTACGACCGCATGCTCGGCGGTCGTGATGTGGCCCTCGTGGACGGACCGGTGTTCCTGCTCGGTCTGTACTGCGCGGCCTCCCCGTGGATCCTGCACTACACGGCGAGCCAGCCGGCACTGATGACCCACAACCTGATCATGGGCATAGCGATAGGCCTGCTGGCGCTGGGGTTCACCCGGGCTCCGGAGCGCATGTACGGCCTCAGCTGGGCCATGTGCGCCCTGGGCATCTGGATGATCATCGCACCCTGGGTGGTCGGCCGCAGCCCGGACACGGGCGTCATCATCAACAACGTGATCATCGGCGCGCTGGCACTCTGCCTCGGGCTGGTGTGTGCCGCTTCGGCGGCCCGGCGGACGCCCATGTCGTAGCCCCACCGAACTCCCCCTTGGAAGGGAGGACGCGGGACCGGTCCGGTGACGGCGGACCGGCCCCGCCGTGTGTTCACCGGCCGGGCACCAGCCAGGGCTCCTGCGGGAGCGGGCTGCCGGTCTCGATGAGGGACTTCAGGTTGGACAGCACGGCAGGCCAGCCGGCCGAGATGGCGCGCAGCTCGTCCTCGCCGCCCAGGTCCTCGTGGGTGACGGTGAGCCGGACGACGTCGGCGTGCGACTGGATGTCGAAGGTGACCCGGGAATGCCGGTCCGGCTCCCCCTCGTGCTCCGGCGCGGCCCAGCTGGTGACCAGCCGGGTCGGGCGCTCGCTCTCGACGACGGTGCCGACCACGTCGGCGATGCCGGAGCCGTCGGTGCGCACATGCTCCCAGCGGGAGCCGGGCCGCCAGTCGGAGACGTTGGAGTGCCCCCAGTAGACGGCGGTCAGGTCGGCGTCCGTGAGGGCGTCCCAGACCTTCTCGGGAGTGCCGGCGATGTAGGTGACGTAGACATAGCTGGGCTTGTCGCTCATGGCTTCCTCGGCTCGTCGCTTCAGGTCGCCGAGCGCACGCAGCCGCGGGCGCTCGAACTTGTCGATCCACCGCTCCTGGATCTCGTGGAGCGGCACCGGGTTGAGGTAGTGCAGCTTCTCCCGCCCCCGCCGCACCGTGCTGATCAGATTCGCGGCCTCCAGGACGGCCAGATGCTGGGTCACCGACTGCCGGGTCATCGCGATGCGCTCGCACAGCTCACCCAGCGTCAGCCCGTTCTGCTCGTGCAGCCGGTCCAGCAACCGCCTGCGCGTGTCGTCGGCCAGCGCCTTGAAGACCTGGTCCATCCCACCGTCATCCTCTGATCGCACACTCAACGTTATGCAGGCAAATACTTGCATGTCAATGCCGGCAGCATGCGGCGCGCACTCAGACCCCCACGCCGAACGAGATCCACACGTCCGGCGGCAGCTCCGGCAGGCCCGGCACCGGGCGGGTTTCCTCCGTCCAGGCGTCGCCCGCGAGCTCGGCCGCGACCCGCCGCCAGAAGGCGACGGCGCCCGGGTTCTCGTACTGGAACGCGATCTCCCAGCTGCCCGGATGCCGGGTGAGGACCTCACGGACGGTACGCAGCCCGAGGCCCGTCCGGCGGGCACCGCGGACCACGAAGAAGCTGTTGAGCACGCGCACGGGCGCGTCCAGACCCCGGACGAACGCGAAGCCGACCGGATGCTCGCCCTGTACGAACAGGTAGGGCGCCCAGTCGGGCGAGGAGAAGGCGTCCTCGACGCGTTCGCTGCGGAACGTCCCGTCGGGGCTCGGCAGGAGCCGGCGGAACTCGGACAGGTCGTGGCGGAACATCAGCCACAACCGTTCGACGGCAGGGCGGTCCTCGACGGAGGCCGGGCGGACGACGACGTCGGTTTCTGTGGTGTCGGACATGAAAAAAGCCTCACCCGACGGGAGTTGACCCCGCCGGGAGAGGCTGACGTGCGTTCCGGAGACTACACCGCGACCGGGCTCTCGGGTGTCACATACTCCTCACTGATCTCCCTGCGCCCGAACGGCCACACCTTCTCCAGACGCGCCCAGATCAGGAACGCCACGCAGCCGAGGGCGAGCCAGGCCAGGGACCACTCGATGGGGTGGCGGCCCGGGGAGTTCCTGTCGGCGTAGCCGTAGATCACGCACCAGCCGGCGAAGGCGACGATGCTCGGGACGGGGTAGAGCCACATGCGGTACGGCCGTTTCAAGGTCGGCCGGCGGCGGCGCAGCACCGTGAGCGCCACGATCTGGGCCAGCGCCTGCACGATCACCATCACGGTGGTGAGCAGCTGGATCAGCGTGGCCAGGTCGGTGTGGCGGCCGATCAGGAAGCCGATCGCGGTGATCACGCCCATGGTGGCCAGGCCCAGCATCGGGAAGCGGTGCTTGGGGTGGAGCTTCTCGTAGGGGCGGAAGAAGACGCGGTCGCGGGCCGCGTCGTAGGGCACCCGGGAGCCGCCGAGCAGGCCGGTGAAGACCGAGGCGAAGGCCGTGATCAGGATCAGCACGGTCACGGTGTCGGCGGCGCCCTTGCCCCAGGTCTTCTCCAGGACCGCGGAGGCGACCGAGGTCGAGGCGATGTCGTCCGGGTTCGTCATGCGGTGCCAGTCGATGACGCCGAGCGTGCCGATCTGCAGCAGCAGGTAGATCGCCATGATGCCGGCGATCGAGTAGAGGATGGAGCGCGGCAGGGTGCGGCCGGGGTTCTTGATCTCGGCGCCCATGTAAGCGGTGGTGTTGTAGCCGAGGTAGTCGTAGATGCCGATGGTCAGGCCCGCCGCGAAGCCCAGCCAGAAGTGGTCGCCGGTCAGGTCGAAGGCGTGCGCCGGGTATGTGAACGCCAGGTGCGGGCTGAAGTCGCTCGCCGCGGCGACGATCACCAGCAGCACCGAGGCGATCATCACCGTCCACATCACGGCGGTGATCCGGGCGATGTGCTCGATGCCCCGCCAGAGCAGGAGCACCACCAGGGCGATGATGCCGAGCCCGATCAGGTCGCCGGAGGTCTGGCCGAGGCCGGGGGCGAGATAGCCCAGGTACTGCACGAAGCCGACCACGCCCGTGGACATGATCAGCGGGATGAAGAGCATCGCGGTCCAGACGAACAGGAACGGCATCAGGCGTCCGGTGCGGTACTGGAAGGCCTGGCGCAGATAGACGTAACTGCCGCCGGAGCCGGGCATCGCGGCCCCGAGTTCGGCCCAGACGAGGCCGTCGCAGAGCGCGAGCAGGGCCCCCGCGACGAAGCCGATCACCGCCTGCGGGCCGCCGAACGCGGACACCATCAGCGGGATGGTCACGAACGGGCCGATGCCGCACATCTGGCTCATGTTGATGGCGGTGGCCTGGAACAGGCCGACGCGCCGGACGAAACCGCCTTCGGACGGCGGGCTACCAGGGCCGAGGGGACTACCGGGACTACCGGGACTACCGGACATGGGGGCTCCTGAGCGAGGCACTGAGGGAGGAGGCGGGACTCGGACGACAGACGGCGGCCGATTCGGCGGGATGGCCGATAAAGTTAAGGAGCCTTACTAGACGCGTCAAGTATGCGTCAGGAATCGGCGAGAATGGTGTGATGGCCGCCAGCGACGTCGTAGAGCAGCAGGAACAGCCCTGGAGCCGGCAGCGACTGCGCAGCACCAACGAGCGGCTGCTGCTGGACCGGCTGCGCCGGCTCGGTTCCGCCTCCCGCGCCCAACTCGCCCGCGAGACCGGCCTGTCCAAGCCGACGGTGTCCAGCGCGCTCGCGGCACTGGAATCGGCGGGCCTGGTCCACGAGGTCGGCACCCACGCCCCGGAGCGCGGCCGCACCGCCGTGCTGTACGCGCCCGACCCGGCGGCCGGGTACGCGCTCGGCGTCGACGTGGGCCGCGGCTGGCTGCGGGTGGCGGTCGCCGACCTGGACGGCACCCTGGTCGCCCGCTCCGACGTGCGCAACCGGGCCCGCGGCTCGGGCGCGATGGCCGACCTGCTGGTCACCACCGCACGGCAGGTCGTCGCCAACTCCGGGGTCGATCCGGCCGAGGTGGTGCACGGGGTGGTGGGTACGCCCGGCGTGTACGACGAGCGGCAGCGGCGGGTGCGGTACGCGATGCATCTGCCGGGCTGGGGGCGCGCCGGGCTGTTCGACCGGATGCACGAGGAGCTGGGCATCCCGCTGGAGGTGCACAACGACGCCAATCTCGCGGCGCTCGGCGAGTACACGTACGGCGTCGGGGCGGGCAGCCGGCTGTTCGCGTACATCATGATCGGCACCGGTCTGGGGATGGGGGTCGTCAGCGAGGGTCGGCTGTTCACGGGGGCGCACGGGCTCGCCGGGGAGATCGGCTTCCTGCCCTGGCCCGGGCGGCAGCGCAAGCCCGAGCGGCTGGAGGACGCGGTGTCCGGGGAGGCCGTGGTCGAGGCGGCCCGCCGGTTCGGGATGACCGGCCAGCTCACCGCGAAGGCCGTGTTCGACGCGGCCCGCCAGGGCGACCCGGCGGCCGTCGAGGCGGTACGTCTCGAGGGCGAGCGCATCGCCCACACGGTGGCGGCCGCCGCGGCCGTACTCGACCCCGACCTGGTGGTGCTCGGCGGCGGTGTCGGCCACAGCGTCGACCTCCTGCTGCGCCCGGTACGGGAGCATCTGCGCACGCTCACCCCGCTGCGCCCGAAGCTCGCGCCCAGCCGGCTCGGCGAGGACGCGGTGCTGCTCGGCGCGGTGGCCACGGCCCTCGACACCGCCCGTGACCTGGTCTTCGAGCGCAGATCGGGCACATCCTGAATCCGGCGCCGCCAACTCGCCCGGGCGCCCCGGTGATTGACACCACCCTTTCGGAACCCTAGCTTGAGCCGGGTTAGTAAAGTTTCCTAACTTTACGAGCCTGGAGACCACCGTGTTCCCTCGCCGTGCCCCCGGACACCGCCTCGCCACGGCCGCCGTGGCCCTGGGCCTGCTCGGTTCACTCAACACCAGCGCCTGGGCCGGGGCCCGCGACCCGGCCCACGGGCCGGCCCGGATCACCCGTGTGCCGTCCACCGCCGGGTCCGAGACCCCGCTGTCCGGCTACGCGATCCGGTCGACGGCCGACGTGAGCGACTCGGCGTCGGCGGTCTCCTCCCCCGGCTATCCGGCCAAGGACTGGTACCCGGCGGGCCCCCGCTCGACGGTGCTGGCCGCGCTCCTCGCCGACGGCCAGTACGACGACCCGTTCGTCTCCACCAACCTGCAGAAGATCCCCAAGTCGCCCTTCCAGGTGCCCTGGTGGTACCGCAGCGACTTCACCGTGGCGGACCCTTCGCAGCGCACCTATCTGGACTTCAGCGGGGTGATCTCGGCGGCCGACGTGTACGTCAACGGCCACCGGGTCGCGACGACCGCCGACGTCACCGGCGCCTACACCCACCATGAACTGGACGTCACCTCCCTGGTGACGGCCGGCACGAACACGGTCGCCTTCCGCATCCAGCCCAATAACCCGAACAAGAACCTCACCATGGGCTGGCTCGACTGGCTCCAGCCCCCGCCCGACCAGAACATGGGCATCGTCCGTGACGTCCTGGTCCGGCGCGGCGGCCCGGTCGCGCTGCGCGACGCGCACGTGGTGACGAAGCTCGCGGTGCCGTCCCTCGCGACGGCCGACCTGACGGTGAAGGCACAGGCCCGCAACGACTCGGACACCCCGGTCACCACCGAGGTCTCCGGCACCGTCGCCGGGGTGACCCTCACCAGGTCGGTCGAGCTCGCGGCCCACCAGACCAGGACCGTCACCTTCACCCCCGCCGACACCCCGGGGCTGCACCTGACCTCCCCGAAGGTGTGGTGGCCCGCGGGGATGGGCGCGCAGCCGCTCTACGACCTCGACCTCACCGCCTCGGTCGCCGGCACGGCGTCGGACACCGCGCACGAGAGCTTCGGCATCCGTGACGTCCAGGCCCCGCTGAACTCCGACGGCGCCCGCCAGTACTCGATCAACGGCCGCCGGCTGCTGATCAAGGGCGGTGGCTGGTCACCGGACGAGTTCCTGCGCTGGGACCGCGCCTATGCCGAGGACCGCCTGAAGTACGCCGTGGACCTGGGCCTCAACGCCATCCGGCTGGAAGGCCACATCGAGCCCGACGAGTTCTTCGACCTCGCCGACCGTCTCGGCGTCCTCACCCTGCCCGGCTGGGAGTGCTGCGACAAGTGGGAGGGGCAGACCAACAGCGGCGAGAGCGGCGAGAAGTGGACCGCCGCCGACTACCCGGTCGCCCAGGCCTCGATGGCCGCCGAGGCCGCCCGGCTGCGTGACCACCCGAGCGTGATCTCCTTCCTGATCGGCAGCGACGCCGCGCCCGACGCGAAGATCGAGAAGAGCTATCTGGACGCCCTGGACGCCGCCGACTGGGCCGTCCCGGTGGTTCCCGCCGCCTCGGACAAGTCGGCTCCCCAGCTGGGCAGTTCGGGCATGAAGATGACCGGCCCCTACGACTGGGTCCCGCCGGGCTACTGGTACGCCAAACGCGAGGGCGGCGCCACCGGCTTCAACTCCGAGACCAGCGCCGGCCCGGACATCCCCACCCTCGACACCCTGCGCCGGATGATGACCCCGGCCGAACTCGACACCCTCTGGAAGAACCCGGACGCCAAGCAGTACCACCGCTCGCCGTCCGCGACCTTCGGCACCCTGAAGATCTACGACGCCGCCCTCACCGGCCGCTACGGCGCCCCGAAGAGCCTCACCGACTACGTCCGCAAGGCGCAGCTCGCCCAGTACGAGAACGTCCGCGCCCAGTACGAGGCGTACGGGCGCAACCAGACCGACGCCTCCAAGCCGTCCACGGGGGTCGTCTACTGGATGTTCAACAGCGGCTGGACGTCGCTGCACTGGCAGCTGATGGACCGTTACCTGGACCAGGGCGGCGCCTACTTCGGCGCGAAGAAGGCCAACGAGCCGCTGCACGTCCAGTACTCGTACGACGACCGCACGGTCGCCGTGGTGAACAACCGGCACACGGAGGCGTCCGGGCTCACCGCGCGGGCGACGCTCTTCGACCCGGACGGCACGCAGAGGTACGACAAGACGGTCACCGGTGTCTCGGTCAAGGGCGACGGCGCGCACACCACCGCGCTCACCCTGCCGGCGTCGGTGAGCGGACTGTCGTCCACATACCTGGTACGGCTGGTCCTGACCGACTCGGCCGGCCAGGAGGTGAGCCGCAACGTCTACTGGCTCTCCACCAAGGCGGACACCCTCGACTGGGCCGGCACGGACTGGTACTACACACCGACGACGAGCTACGCGGACCTGAAGGGGCTGACGTCGATGGCCCAGGTGCCGGTCACGGCCACGGCGTCGACCACGGCCGCGGACGGCATGTCGACCACCACGGTGACGGTCCGCAACGCGGGTACGGACAAGACCCCGGCCCTGCTCACGGACGTCCATCTCGTCGACGCGAACGGCAGGCCGGTCCTGCCGGTGCGCTGGTCGGACAACGAGGTGAGCCTGTGGCCGGGCGAGTCGGCGACCCTCACGGCCACCTACCGCACCGCCGATCTGCACGGCTCGGAGCCTCGGGTGCGGGTCTCCGGCTGGAATGCGGCGGAACGGACGGTTCCGGCAGCCGCGCCGGAACCGTCCGCCCGGCTCAGCTCACGTTGAGCGCGGTGTCGTCGATGACGAAGGACGTCTGGAGGGTCGAACCCTCGACGCCGGAGAACTTGATGGTGGCCGTGGTGCCGGCCAGAGAGGAGACGTCGAAGCTCTTCAGGACGTATCCGGAGGCCGCGTTGAGGTTGGAGTACGTGGCCAGGGTGGTGGATCCGGCGGTCACCGTCAGCTTGTCGTAGGCGGTGCTGGTGGTGGTCTCCGCGGTGTCCACGTGCAGGTAGAAGCTGAGGGTCGCGGAGCAGCCGGACGGGATGGTCACCGACTGGGACAGGGTGTCGGTGTGGGCTGATCCGTAGCCGTCGAGCCAGGCCTTGTAGGAACCGGTGCGGGCGGCCTCGCTGCTGGAGTTGGTGATGACCCCGCTGCTGGCGGTCCAGGTGGTGTTGCCGGACTCGAAGCCGGGGTTGCCGAGCAGCTGGGCGGCGGTGCAGGTGCCGTCACCGCCGCCACCGCCGCCTCCGTCGCTGCTGCCGCCCCCGGCGAGCCAGGCGGTGGCGTTCAGCGCGAGGGCCGCGTTGGTGGCGCCGCTGTCGTTCCAGCCGTCGTACAGCGTGTTGCCGGACTGGCCGGTGCCGTCGTCGACGGGCGAGGTGTCGCCCCAGAAAGCGACGCGGCCGCTGCCGAAGGTGCTGGTCGCGAAGAAGGCACCGGTGTCGCCGGAGTAACCGCTGCGGTAGAGGAGGCCCTTGACGGCGGAGTTGTCGGAGGGCTTGAGGGTCGCCGTGGTCCCGTCGGCGATCAGGCTCTTGGTGACCGTGCCGAAGGAACCGTGCAGCACCGGGTCGGTGCTGTCGCTGATCGCGGCCGGGTAGCCGGAGCTGACGTCGAGGGTGTCGACGGAGAAGCCGAACGGGTCGGTCGAGTCGACGCTGTTGTTCGTCATCAGGTCGTTGAAGATCTCGACGGCGTCCTCGCCGTCGTTGTTGCGGTCGGCGCCGGTGTGGTCGGAGACCATGAACAGGCCGCCGCCGTTCTTCACGAAGTTCATGATGGCCGTCTTCTCGGCGGTCGTGAACAGCGTGTTCGGCTCGGGCAGCACGAGCGCGTCGAAGTTCGCCAGGTCGGTCGTCGACGAACCGCCGTACGTCAGGGCGCTGGTGGCGGTCTTGAGGCTGTAGCTGCCGGTCTTCTGGAGGGCGACGCCCCATGACGAGAGGGCGCCGGTCCAGTCCGTCTCCGAGGAGGGGGAGGAGTCCTGGGAGAGCGGGTCGGGCTTGCTGGTGGAGATGATCCAGTCCGCGTTGCCGGCCTCCTCGGCATGGCCGTCGTCGAACAGGACGCGGTAGGTGGTGGCCGCGTGAGCGGGGGCGGCCGCGGTGCCGACCTGGAGGGCGGCTCCCGTGGTGAGCAGGGCGAACCCGGCCAGGGCGGTGGTGATTCTGTGGCGGGATCTGCTGGATCCAAACATCCGGCGAACCTCCATGAGGGGGTGGGGTAGAGGCGGTGGGGGCGCCAACTCTTCGCGCGTAGAACCTGGTTGAGATTTCTACACGCGTCGACTCATTGAAAGGTACATGGCATGTCAGATCGATGAACAGAAAACCGCTGTAACAACCCGAGGGGACTGCCCGCGAATTGAGCGGGCAGATTGGACTTCAGCGGAGTTCAGACGAAGAGGGGCGGACATGGAGATCTCGGGCATCATCAGTGCCATCATCATCGGTATCATCATCGGTGTGCTGGGGCGCCTGGTCGTTCCCGGCCGCCAGCACATCGGCATTCTGCTGACCATCGTCGTCGGCATCGTGGCGGCGCTGCTGGGCTCGGCGATCGCGGCCGGCTTCGGCGTGGCGGACACGAAGGGGCCGGACTGGATCGAGTGGTTCATCCAGATCGCACTGGCGGCCGTGGGAGTGGCGGCACTCGACCGGACCAGGGCACGCCGGTAGCCGAAGCGCGCCGGTCACATCGCGTAGAGGTCGCGCCCGTCACATCGCGTAGAGGTACGGCGTGGTCGTGCTCAGCGCGTGGAAACCCAGTCGCTGGAGGATCGGCCGGCTCATAGGAGACGCGTCCACCTGCAGATACCGGTAGCCGTGAGCCGCGGCGGCACGGGCCCGATGGGCCACGAGGGCGCGATAGACACCGCGTCCCCGCCACCCTTCCACCGTGCCGCCGCCCCACAGCCCGGCGAATCGCGTCCCCGGCACCAGCTCCATACGGGCGGCGCTCACCGGCTCGTCCCCGGCCAGGGCGACGACCGCGACCAGAGTGTCGGGCTGCTGGGCGAGCCGCGTCAGCAACCGGTGCCGCAACGACGAGCCGTCCGTGCCGAACGCCTTCTCATGGACGTCCACCACGAGATCGACGCCCGCCGCGTCCAGGGCGGGCACCACCCGCACACCGTCCGGAAGTTCGGCGTCGACAGTCAGTCCGGCACCTTCGGCGATCATCAGCGTCTCCTCCGGCTCGGGCCGGAACCCGGCCTCGAGGAGCCTCGACCCGAGGTCCGACGGGAGGTCATGGCTGTAGAGCTTCCACTCGAAGTCGCGGCCCAGCCCCCGGAAGCGGTCGATCTGCTCGGCGATCGCACGATCCGCGGTCGTCTCGTCCAGCGCCGACCAGACGACGCCGTTCCATCCCTCGCTGTCCGCCACCTGGCGCACCACGGCGCCGGCACGCTCGATACGCGCGCCGGGACCGTCGGGCCGGGCGCCCTCGCGCATGTCACGGTCGTACAGCGCGAGCACCGCTTGATGATCCATCCGAGCACTCCACCATCCGCGCGCCACCGCGGCAACGCAATTACCCGCTCCCGTGGGGCCGCACGGCCGCCAGGTACGCGGCGAGCCGGTCCCGGTTGCGGGCCAGGCAGTCGATACGCGCCTGGATGCGCTCGACGTGCCCGCTGAGCAGCGCGGTCGTCTCCGGGGTCACGCACTCGCGCGGCGGATGGATCTGCTCCGGCCCGGAGAGATACGGCAGGATCGCGCGGATCATCTCCGTGGTCAGCCCCGAGTCGAGCAGGCCGCGGATCTGCTGGACGTCCTGGACGGCGGCCTCGCCGTAGGACCGGTAGCCGTTGTCGGCGCGGTCGGGGTGGAGCAGGTCCTGTTCCTCGTAGTAGCGCAGCAGCCGGGTGGGGACGCCGGTGCGGCGGGAGAGTTCACCGATCCTCATCGCGGCCTCCGCGGCACATGCTTGCCTTCACACTGATGGCAGGGTTCGACCATGGTGGCATGACCCCCTCTTCCCAGGTCAAGGGCGCTGCGCTGCCCTGGTCCGGGCTGCTCGCCCTGTCCGCGACCGCTTTCACCGCCGTGCTGACCGAACTCCTCCCGGCCGGCCTGCTGCCCTCGATGGCCCCGGCTCTCGGGGTGTCCGAGCCCCGGATCGGCTTCCTGGTCACCGGCTACGCGGCCGCCTCCTTCCTGGCCGCGATCCCGCTCACCGCCGCCCTGCGCGGACTGCCGAGGCGGCCGGTGCTGAGCGGCGCGCTGATCGGCCTGGCGGTGAGCGACGCGCTGGTGGCGCTGTCGTCGTCCTACGCGCTCAGCTTCGCGGCCCGGCTGCTGGCCGGGGCGATGGGCGGGACGCTGTGGGCGATGCTCGCCGGGTACGCGGCCCGGATGGTGCCGGCCGGGCGGCGCGGCCGGGCGATCGCCATCGTCCTCGCCGGGATCACCCTGGCGCTGGCGCTGGGCGTGCCCGCCGGTACGGCGCTGGCCGGTGCGGTGGGCTGGCGTGCCGCCTTCGCCGCCCTGGCCGGGTGCGCCCTGGCGCTGGTGGGCTGGGTGCGGTGGCGGGTGCCCGCCTTCCCCGGTGAACCGCCGCCCGCCCGCGTGCCGTTCCTGAAGGCCGCCGCACGGCCGGGCATCCGCCCGGTGCTGTCCGTGACCCTCTTCCTGCTGCTCGGACACCAGGTGATGTACACCTACCTCGCGCCGTTCGCCCGGCACGCCGGGTTCGGCGGCGGCCGTACGGGCCTGCTGCTGGCGGTGTTCGGCGCGGCCACGGTCGCCGGGATCTGGGTCACGGGCGTCCTGGTCGACCGGCATGCGCGGGCCACGCTGCTCACCGCGCTGGCGCTGTTCGCCTCCGTGCTGCTGGTCCTCGGCCGGTACGCCGGCACGCCCGCGGTGCTGGTCGGCGCCGTCGCCCTGTGGGGCGTGGCCTTCGGCGGGGCACCGACCCTGATCCAGACGGCACTGGTGGACGCCTCGGGACCCGCCGACGCCGAGGTGGCGACCTCGCTGCAGACCACCGTCTACAACACGGGCGTCGCCGCCGGTTCGCTGGCCGGCGGCCTCGCCCTGGACCGGCTGGGCGCGGCCGCGCTGCCCTGGACCGCGCTGCCGCTGGTGTCGGCCGCCCTCGTGGTCGTCGCGCTGGGCCGGCGGCACGCGTTTCCGGGCGGCCGGTACGGCACCGGACGCGCCCGCCCGTCCGGTCAGCCGAGTTCGAGCGTGGTCACCCCGAAGACCCGCTCCAGGGCGTAGTCGCGGACCGGGCCCGTGTACATGCGGGCGGTCTCGAAGGAGGGGGTGAATCCGGCCTCTTCGGCGAGGGCGACGCCCGCCGTGCTGGTCTCGGGCACGTCGACGGCGACCTGGCGGCCGGCCGCCTCCGCCACGAGGGCGGTGAACAGGGCGCGGGCGTCCTCGGCGGTGTCGGCGAACAGGGGGCCGACGCGCAGGCAGTCCTGGCCGGGGCGGATCACGCCGTAGCCGGTGAGGCGGTCGCCGTCGTGGCGGACGAAGGCCCGGTGGCCGGCGCCGGTCAGCCAGGCGGCCACGAACCGCGGCCGGTCGGCCGGGCAGCAGGCGCTGTCGTACGCCGTGACGGCCGGCAGGTCGGCGGCGCGTGCCGGGCGGACGCCCGCGGGAATCCCGGCGGCCGGGGCGGAACCCACGAAACGGGCGGTGCGGTAGGCCGGTTCGAAGCCCGACTGGCGGTAGTTGTCCTGCTGGGCCACCACGCCGTCGAGGCCGACCGTACGGGTGCCGGCGTGCGCCAGTGCGGCCTTCCAGGTGGCGAGACCGTGGCCGCGGCCGCGCAGGTCGGGGCGGACCAGGTACCAGCCCAGGAAGGCGTAGTCGGCGTCGTAGTTCACGACGGAGACGGCCGACACCGGTGCGCCGTCGATCCGGCCGATGAAGAACCCTTCGGGGTCCTGGGCGAAGAAGGCGGGGACGTCCGACAGCCCGGGATTCCAGCCCTCGTCCGCGGCCCAGCCGCGGACCACGGGCCAGTCGTCGGGCGTGGCCTGGGTGACGACGAGGTCCTGGGGGGCCGGAGAGGTCATCGATGCGCTCCATTCAGCGGCTGGTCAGGGCGGCCCGGGCCGCCCGCTCGGTGCGGCCGGACAGCGCGGCGGGCGGCGCCGCGTCCGCAGCATCCTTCCCGATCACCGGGCGCCGCACCACGCCGGGATCAAGCCGTCGGCATGCTCAACAGGACGCTTCGGTGCGCTTGTCGACCGAAGCGACCCGCCGGGTCACGCACACGGCACAGGCCCCACCGGTCGGGGTCCGGTGGGGCCTGCAGGGACGTTTCTCGGGGCGCCTCCTCGGTGGCGCTCCGGCCGGTCAGCGCATACGGCCCGGCCGGAAGCGCCGGTGCAGCACAGTCCCGGCGAGCAGCAGCGCCGCGCTGCCCGCGGCGGCGGCACCCGTGAGGTCCGTCCCGGTGTGGGCGAGCGTGGTCGTCGCGGCCGGCGGCGGGGCGGGGTGCACCGTCTTGACCGGGGTCGGTGCGGGCGGCTCCGGGGGCGAGGGCGGAGTCTCCGGCGTGCTCGGGTGGTCGCCGGAGGTGTTCACCGAGGTGTTGCCGGTGGCCGGATTGAGTGCTCCGACCACGTTCACGCTGTTGCCGCTCACGTTCACCGGGAGGTCGACCGGCAACTGGATGCCGTTGCCGGAGATCACTCCGGGCGAGTCCTCCTCGGTGCCCTGTGCGTGCGCGCCGCCGGTGGTGGCCGAGCCGCCGGACTTGCCGTCACCGGCGCCGCCGCCCTCGTTCACGCAGGTGTTGCCGGCCGCCGGGTTCAGGAGCCCCACCACGTTGACGGTGTTCCCGCACACACTCACCGGAATGTGCACCGGCAGCTGAATGCCGTTGCCGGAGATCACCCCGGGCGAACCGGCCGCGACGCCGTCCGCGCCCGAGTCGGCCCAGGACGGGGCCGCCACGGCCATCGCACCGGAGGCGGCGGCGACGGCGATCACACCGTTTCGGGTAACCCGTTTCATAGGTTCCCTGCCTTCCAGACATTGTTGCGGGCGCTCGCCCGCACCGGTTAAACCGCGGCCGCACCATGTGAGTTATGGCTTATCCACATTTCACCCCATCGAGTGACATCGATATCGAACCCGGGGCAAAACCGTGTAGGGGACCTGAAGCCGATGATCGCGGCAGGCTACGGCATTCCGGTCCGGCCCGCTCGTCGGGAGGCGTGCCCACCGGGACCCGCTTATGGTGATCGAAAGCCCTGTTTTCGGTCCGCCACGGAGCGTCCCTGGAGGCCCTCGATGCCGGCCATGCCCCGTAACCGGCCCGCCGTGCGTCGCTGCGCCGGCGCCGGAGCCGTCGCGCTGGCCCTGCTCGGCGCGGGACTGCCCGCGGCCGTGGCGACGCCGAGCAGCAAGGAACCGGACCTGAGCCGCTTCTACCGGCAGAAGGCCCACTGGACGGCATGCAAGGACGTGGAGCTGCCCAAGGACATGCAGTGCGCCAGGGTGACCGTGCCGCTCGACTACGCGAAACCGGCCAAGGGCACCATCGACCTGGCGCTGTCCCGTTACCGGGCGACCGGGAAGTCGCAGGGCTCGGTGCTGCTGAACTTCGGCGGCCCCGGGGGCTCGGGAGTCAGCGGGCTCGGGCAGGACGGCAAGGACTTCATGAGCCTGACCAACGGCTATGACGTGGTCGGCTTCGATCCGCGCGGGGTCGGCCGCTCCTCCCCCGTCAGCTGCGGCGACGGCCTGGACGAGCCCTCGGACGACACGAGCACCGACAAGGTCCCCGACGTCGCCCATCCGCAGGCCCTGATGAAGATCCTCAAGCAGCTGACGGTCCGGTGCACCGAGCACTCCGGGCCCGTGCTGCCCCACATAGGCACCGTGAACGCCTCCCGGGACCTGGACGTCATCCGCCAGGCGCTCGGCGACAAGAAGCTGAACTACCTGGGCTTCTCGTACGGCACCAAGCTCGGCGCGGTCTACGCGGCGCAGTTCCCGCACAAGGTGGGCCGCATGGCCCTGGACGGCGTGGACACGCTGACCGAGTCGCTGGCCGAGCAGGGAGTGGCGGGCGCCCAGGGGCAGCAGCAGGCGCTGGACGACTTCCTGGACTGGTGCGTCACCGACCGCGGGTGCCCGTTCGGGCAGGACCGGCGCAAGGCGGGCGAAGCGGTCGTGGAGCTGGTGCGTTCACTGGACGAGAACCCGGTGCCGTCCGACTTCGGCGGCCCCTTCTCCGGCCAGGACCTGGTGGGCGCCATCGGGCAGGGGCTGTACAGCAGGGACCTGTGGCCGCTGCTGGAGCGGGGGCTGGCCTCCCTGATCGAGGACGGTGACACCCGGGGGGTGCAGAACGTCGCGTCCGGCGGCTACGCCCTCCCCGTCGGGCAGCGGCGCGGCAGCGGACTGGTGGACAGCGCCGACATCCCCGTGGACAACCTGTCGGCCGCTCTGATGGCGATCAACTGCGCCGACGACCCCGACCGGCCGAGCGCCGGGCGGCTCACCCAGGACGTCGACCGGCTCCGCAAGGAGTACCAGCAGGCGTCCCCCGTCTTCGGCCGGTTCCGGCTGACCCAGGTGCTGCTCTGCTACGGCCGGCCGCGCGGCACGGACTTCATCCGCGACGAGGTGAAGGACGTGTCGTCCGCCCCGATGCTGCTGGTGGGCACGCGCGGCGACCCGGCGACGCCGTACCGCTGGGCGATCGAGACGGCGAAGCGGCTCGGGCCGTCGGCCGTGGTGCTGGACAACCGGGGCGACGGCCACACCGGGTACACGTCCTCCAAGTGCGTGCACGGCAAGGTCGACGACTTCCTGCTGTACGGCACGCTGCCGGCCGACGGCAGCTCCTGCCCGGCCGACGCCGACGGCCGCGGCGCCGGCACGGGCTCGGCGGGCTGAGGCTCAGGACAGGGTCAGCTCGGGGGCGTAGAGGTCGAGCCAGTGCGCCAGGTCGAGGGTGCGTTCCAGGCCGCGCCGGGCGACCTGGCTGTTCAGCCCGGTCCGGTGGGCCGCACGGTCCACCTTGTCGCGGTCGACGAGGTCGAAGACCCGGTGGTCGGGCCGGGTCAGCAGGTCCTTCACCTGGTCCTGGAGGGCCCGCCCGTACTCCGGGTCCTGGGTGGACGGGTAGGGGCTCTTGACCCGGTCGTACACGGACTGCGGGAGGACGTCCCGGGTGGCCTCCCGGAGCAGGGTCTTCTCGCGGCCGTCGAAGGACTTCAGGGCCCAGGGCGCGTTGTAGACGTACTCGACCAGCCGGTGGTCGCAGAACGGCACCCGGACCTCCAGGCCGACGGCCATGCTCATCCGGTCCTTGCGGTCGAGCAGCATGCGGACGAAGCGGGTGAGGTGCAGATAGCTCATCCGGCGCATCCGGAACTCGAAGTCGCTCTCCCCGTCGAGGCGTTGGACGCCGGTGACGGCCAAGTGGTAGCCGTCGGCGATGTACGACTCCAGGTCGAGGGACTTGGTGAGGTCGGTGCGCAGGACGTCGGTGTCGTCGCCGAAGTGCCGGCCTGCCAGGTACAGCCAGGGGAAGGTGTCGGCGGTGCGGGCGTCCTCGTCGAAGAACTGCAGGTACCCGCCGAACACCTCGTCGGCGGACTCCCCCGACAGCGCGACGGTGGACTGGTCGCGGACGGCCCGGAAGAGCAGCAGCAGCGAGGCGTCCATGTCCCCGAACCCGGCCGGCAGGTCGCGGGCCCGGATCACCCGTTCGCGGACGGCGGGGTCGGCGAGACTGTTGACGTCCAGGACGATGTCCTGGTGGTCGGTGCGGGCGAGCCGGGCCACGTCGTGCACGAAGGGTGTGTCGGGGGTGGAGCGCAGTTCGTCGGCGACGAAGTTGTCGGTCTGGCCGACGAAGTCGACGGCGAAGCTGCGGACCTTCTCCCCCTGCACGGCGAGCTGCTGAGCGGCCAGGGCGGTCATGGCGGAGGAGTCGAGGCCGCCGGAGAGCAGGGTGCAGCGGGGCACGTCGGCGACCAGCTGGCGGCGCACGATGTCGTCGAGGAGCTCGCGGACGGTGGCCACGGTGGTGTCGCGGTCGTCGGTGTGCGGGCGGGTCTCCAGCCGCCAGTAGGTCCGGGTGCGCAGTCCGTGGCGGTCGACGGTGACGACGGTGCCGGGTTCGACCTCGCGCATGCCCTCCCACACGGCGTGCCCGGGGGTCTTGACCATGGTGAACAGCTCGCGCAGCCCGTCCAGGCCGACCCGGGGGCGCACCATCGGGTTGGCCAGGATCGCCTTCGGCTCGGAGCCGAACAGGACGCCGTCCGGGGTCGGGTACAGGTAGAACGGCTTGATGCCCATGCGGTCGCGGATCATCACGAGCTTGTCGTGGCGGCCGTCCCAGACGGCGAAGGCGTACATGCCGTTCAGCCGCTCGGCGACGGTGTCGCCCCACTCCACGTAGCCGCGCAGGACGACCTCGGTGTCGGAGTCGGTGGTGAACTCGTGGCCGCGGTCGGTCAGTTCGCGGCGCAGCTCGGTGAAGTTGTAGGCCTCGCCGGAGTAGACCATCGCGACGGTGCCGTCCGGGGTGCGGACGGTCATGGGCTGGCGGCCGCCGGGCAGGTCGATGATCGCGAGCCGGCGGTGTCCCAGGGCTGCGGGACCCTCGCTCCAGGTACCTCGGTCGTCGGGACCGCGGCAGGCCATGGTCTCCGTCATTGCATCCAATGCGTGCGTCTCGGTGGTCAGGTCACGGTCGAAGGAGACCCAGCCGGTGATGCCACACATGCGTTACCTCCTGCTACCGGTCCCTCGGACAACACCCGCCACCTGCGGTTCCACGACGAAAGGCGATTGCCCGAGCGAACCACTTGTATTCAGCACCTATATAACGAGCGTGCGCCCGGGACCCGAGCCGGTCAACCTGGCCGTAACACGAATGGCCGCCCCGCCTCACTCTTTCGGCCGCGCTTTGCCCACGCGAGGCCCGCGAACCCGCCCCGCACCGGGCCCCGCCCGCCCGGAACAGGCCAAGCGCAAAAAGTTCCCCAAACGGAACCGGCGCCCCGGTTTTCCACCGGGGCGCCGGTCACCTGCCGCTGTCGCGACCTCGCTCTACGCGTCCTCGCGCTCCGCACGCTCCTCGCGCGACGACGCCGCCGTCAGGAAGCGGTCCAGTACCGCCGTCAGCTCCGCCGGTCGCTCCACGGGGAGTTCATGGCCGGCGTCGATGATCCGGACCTCGGCGTCCGGGTAGGCCTTGGCCATCCGCAGCATCTGCCCCACCGGCAGCTGGATGTCGTGGTAGCCGTGCACCATCAGGGTGGGCGCGGAGATCTCCCCGGCCCGGTCGAGGACGTCGAAGGCCCGCATGGCGCCGTACAGCGTCATGACGACCTCGCGCGGGGTGTCCGCGGAGGCGCGGACGTACCCGCGTATCTCCTCACGGGGGTACCCCGGGGCGAAGGCGCGCTGGATGTTGGCGGCGACGAACAGCTTGAACGGCACCAGGGTGGAGGCCGCCATCAGCAGGCCGCGGCCGCGGCTGTACGCCATCTTGCCGATGGAGTTGACCAGCACCATCCGCTCGACCCGCTCGGGGCGGGTGAGCGCGAGGGTCTGGGAGATCATGCCGCCCATGGAGTGACCGACGGGGACGAAACGATCCACCTCGAGATGGTCGAGCAGGGCGACGACGTCCTGGGAGAGTTCGGCGATCGTCTTCACGCCGGCCCCGGTGCTCTCGCCGTGACCGCGCAGGTCGAGGCGGATCACCCGGCGGTCCTCGGCGAAGTGCGCCATCTGGTGGTCCCAGCGGTGCCGGTCGGCGGTCCAGCCGTGGATGAACACCAGGGGCGCGGCGGCGCCGTCCCGGGGGCCCTCGTCGTCGTACGTCAGCGCCGCTCCGTCGACTTCGAGCTGCGGCATGGGGGCCTCCTGGGGCGTGATCCGGTTACTGCCGGGTACGGTAACCGGCCGCTCCGCCCACCGTCATCGGGATCCCGGCCTCAACACGGTTACAGCGTGCGTCTGATGGCCGCCACGACCGCCTCCGCGTCGTCCGCGGACACCGCGAGCCGGGCGAAGCGCGCGGACGGCGCCAGGTCGACCAGGACGACCGGGCCGTGGTCGTGGACGGCGACGAAGTCCCGCCCGCCCGGGTGCTGCCAGGCGCCGACGCAGAACCGGTCGGGACGGAAGTGGCCGGGATGCGGTTCGCCGCGCAGCACCCGCCACCAGTCGGGCTCCACCGAGGCCGCGCGCACCTGGGCGAGCGGCACCCTGACCCGGCGGCGGTGCGCCAGCAGCCGCTCCCGCCCACCCAGGCGGACGACGACCTCGTCGCCGTCGACGGTCAGCTTGGCCATCGCGCTCACCTCCGCCGCGCACCGGGTGGATCCCGCCGGGTGCGTCCCACGGGTCCCATGAATCCCATGAAGAGAATTACCCCAAATGCCCCAGTCGCGAATCGGCCCTATGGTGCTCATATGGAGCACGCACTCAGTCCTTCGACCCTCGCCGAGCTGCGCCGCCCGCGCCCCTACCCCGCCGTCTCCGTGCTGACGCCGACGCACCGCCGCGAGCCGCACAACGCTCAGGATCCCGTCCGGCTGCGCAATGTCGTGGCCGAGGCGAAGAAGCAGCTGGAAACCGATCCCGCGGTCACCCGGGAACGCCGCAGCGACGTCTTCGACCAGCTCGACCGGGCTCTCGCCGAGATCGATCTGGCGCACGCCGAGGACGGTCTGGTGATCTTCGCCGCGCCGGGTGAGCACCAGGTGTGGTCACTGGCCCGCAGCGTGCCCGAGCGCGTGGTGCTCTCGGACACCTTCCTCACCCGCA
Organism: Streptomyces sp. NPDC058683; assembly: GCF_042716195.1. Taxonomy (NCBI): domain Bacteria; kingdom Bacillati; phylum Actinomycetota; class Actinomycetes; order Kitasatosporales; family Streptomycetaceae; genus Streptomyces; species Streptomyces sp. NPDC058683. The sequence goes on along the minus strand of NZ_JBHXSK010000006.1, from coordinate 250,268 downwards.
ACCTGGTCTCGGCCCAGGCCTCCGAGCGGCCGTTCTGGGTACTGTCGATCTCGGCCGACCGCATCACGCTGTGGAACGGCGGGGTCGACCGGGTCGCCGAGAGCCAGGCCGGCGGCTTCCCGATGACCCGCAGCCAGGAGAACTTCGACGCCGAGCGGCTCCAGCGCATCGGCGACATGCCCAGCACCTTCCGCGACGAGGACACCAAACGCTTCCTGCGGGACGCGGACACGGTGATGGCCGCGCTGCTGCGCGAGGAGCCGCGGCGCCTGTACGTCACCGGCGAGCAGGCCGCGCTGTCCCTGTGGGAGGAGTTCGGCAACGTCGCCAGGTTCACCATCCCCGTGCAGCACGGCGGCCTCACGCACGCAGGCCCTGAGGCCGTGTGGCAGGTGATTCAGCCGCTGCTGGCCGCGGACTCCCGCCGCAACACCGCGTCGGTGACCCGGGAACTGGAATCGGCCCGCGGTCACCGGACGTTCGCGGCCGGTGTCGACGAGGTCTGGCAGAGCGCCCGTGAGGGCCGCGTCCGGCTCCTGGCCGTCGAGGAGAACTACCGCACGACCGTCCGTGACGACGGCGACCACCTGGTCCCGGCCGCGAGCGGCGACCTCGACGCCCGCGACGACATCGTGGACGAGATCGTCGAGCAGTGCCTGGAGACCGGCGCCGACGTCCGCTTCGTCCCGGACGGCACGCTGGGCGACGAGAACGGCATCGCCGGGGTGCTGCGCTACTGACGAAACCGCTTCTCCGGCCGACGTCTAGGCTCTGGGACGAGATCGTCGGCCGAGAGGGAGTGTGGGCGTGGCTGAACTTCTGGGCGTCGCGGTACTGGGTGCCGGACACATGGGCGCCGACCACATACGACGGCTCGACCAAGTGGTGAGCGGAGCGAGGGTGGCGGCTGTGGCCGACCCCGACCTCGACCGCGCCAAGGAGGCGGCGGCCGGCCTCGACGGGGTCACCGTCCACGCGGATCCGCTGGCCGCCCTGGACGCGCCCGGTGTCGAGGCCGTGCTGATCGCCTCCCCCGGCCCGGCGCACGAGGAGCCGCTGCTCGCGGCCTTCACCCGCGGGCTGCCGGTGCTGTGCGAGAAGCCCATGGTGCCGGACTCCACAGGTGCGCTCCGGGTCGTGGAGGCCGAGGCCGGGCTCGGCCGCAGGCTGGCCCAGATCGGGTTCATGCGCCGTTACGACGCCGAGTACCGGCGCCTCAAGACACTGCTGGACGGCGGCGGCCTGGGCCGGCCGCTGATGCTGCACTGCACCCATCGCAACGTGTCCTCGCCGCCCGGTTTCACCAGCGCCATGGTGATCAACAGCTCGGTCTCGCACGAGATCGACGCGGCCCGCTGGCTGCTCGGCCAGGAGCTGACCGCGGTGACGGTGCTGCGGCCGCGGCCCTCCGCCGGCGCCCCTGAGGGACTGCTCGACCCGCAGCTGGTGCTCTTCGAGACCGACGGCGGCGCCCTCGTCGACGTCGAGGTCTTCGTCAACTGCGGCTTCGGCTACCAGGTGCGCTGCGAGGTGGTCTGCGAGCGGGGCAGCGCCCGGATCGGCGAGGACCACACCATGCTGGTCACCTCGGCGGGCGCCGCCCGCGAGGAGGTGCCCCAGGACTATCTGGTGCGGTTCGCGGACGCCTACGACCGCGAGGTGCAGTCCTGGGTGGACGCCACCCGGCAGGGCCGGGTCACCGGACCGAGCGTCTGGGACGGCTACGCGTCCTCCGTGGTCGCCGAGGCCGGGGTCCGGGCGCTGGAGTCCGGCGGCCGTACGACCGTCGAACTCGCCCCGCGCCCGGACCTGTACGCCCGGGACGTCAGCCGCTGACGCTCGCGGAGCCCGTCTCCAGGTGGCCGGTGAACCGGCGCGACCAGGTCGCGTCGGAGTCCACCGTGACCGTGAAGTCGTACCAACCACCCTGGTAGGCGACGGCGTTGAAGTAGTCCTCGACCGAAGCCCCGGCGGCCACCTGATAGGTCCAGGGGCCGTCGGTGCGGTAGTTGTTCGAGGCGATGGTGAACTTCACCGGCGCCGAGCCCGAGTTGGTCATCTTGAACCAGACGGCGAGCTTGCCGGTGCCGGGCTCCACGGTGTAACGGGTGCTCACCTCGGCCGACTTGCCGGCTTTGGTGGCGTCGCCCTGGAAGCGGCGCACGAATCGGTTGGGGCCGGTCATGGTCAGGTCGTACTTGCCGCCGCCGTACCCCGTGCCGATGTTGAAGTAGTCGGATGCGGTGCCGCCCGCGGCCACCGTGTACTGCCAGGGAGTGGTGTCCCGGTAGGCGTTCGGGTGGAGGGAGAAGTGCGCCGCCCGGGTGGCCGGGGTGCCCTGGTTGGCCATGGTGAACCAGGCGCGGATCGTGCCGGGCGTCCCGAACTCCAGGTGGTCCAGGTACCCGTTGGGCTGGTAGGGCAGCGCACGGGCCGGGCGGGTGCCGGACTCCTGGGCGGGCAGGGCGTTGGTGGTGGGCACCGGGTTGGGCAGCGGACCGCAGGTGGAGTAGCCGATCACGCTGGTCGCGGGCAGGGAGACGGCGCCGTGGACCGGGTTGGCGAAGTCGAAGACGCCGGTCAGGTCGCCGCTCACCGAGCGCCGCCAGGTGCTGATGTTGGGGCAGTTCGCGGGCTTGCCGAGGGCCGTGGTCCAGGTCTCCAGGAAGCGCAGCACCGAGGTGTGCTCGAAGACCTCGGAGGAGACCCAGCCACCGCGCGTCCAGGGCGAGATGACGATCATCGGGACGCGGAACCCGAAGCCGTACGGCACGCCGTTCAGGAACTCACCGGCCGTGCCGGCGGGCGGCGCCGGGGGCGGGACGTGGTCGAAGTAGCCGTCGTTCTCGTCGTAGTTGAGGAACAGGACGGTGGAGTTGAAGACGTCCTCGTCGGCGGCGAGGGCCTGGTAGACCAGGTTCACGAAGTGGGCGCCGTCACCCGGCGGGGCGTAGGGGTGCTCGGAGAAGGCCTGGTTGGCGACCACCCAGGAGACCTGCGGGAGGGTGCCCGCGACGGCGTCGGCCCTGATGGCGGCGGCGATGTCGTCGGGGGTGGAGCCCGTGACCCTCGGGACGGAGGCCATGCCCCGGTCGTACAGCGGGTTGCCCGCCTTCGCGCCGGCGAAGTTCTTGAAGTAGGCGCAGCCGTTGTCCCCGTAGTTGTCCTGGGCGTTCTGGTAGACCTTCCAGGTCACTCCGGCGTTCTGCAGGGCCTCGGCGTAGTTCTGCCAGGTCAGGCCGGACTCGTCGCCGCCGTCGTAGCTGGCGGGGTCGACCTTGCCGCTCCACAGGTAGGTGCGGTTGGGGCCGGTGGCACTGAGGGTGGAGCAGAAGTAGGCGTCGCAGATCGTGTAGTTGTCGGCGAGCGCGTAGTGGAAGGGGATGTCGGAGCGGTCCAGGTAGCCGAGGGACCGCACGTTGCCGACTCCCGCGACCCAGTTGTCCAGGCGGCCCTTGTTCCAGGCGGAGTGCTGGGAGGACCAGGAGTGCGGCAGGTCGCCGTTGCACTGGGCGAGGGTCTCGCCGTCCTGGCCGCCGGCGTCGGGGGTGGCGCTGAGCCTCCAGGGATACTGGCGGCCCGAGCCGTTGGGCTGGTTGAAGACCGGGTAGCCGCCGCTCAGGGTGATACCGCTGCGGTCGGCGAAGCCGCGGACGCCCCTGAGGCGCCCGAAGTAGTGGTCGAAGCTGCGGTTCTCCTGCATCAGGATGACCACGTGCTTCACGTCCGAGATCGTGCCGGTCGCCGTGCTCTGGGCCGCGGCCGCCGTCCGTGGGCCGGCGGTGCTCATCGCCATGCCCGCCGCCACGGAAGCGCCCAGTCCCACGAAGCCTCTTCGGCTGATCGGTGTCATTCGCCCCGTCCTCGTCACGGGTGTGCCCCTGTGGCATACCGCGCGCAAGGGTGCACGGGGCGTTCATCAGGGTCCGGACCGGAGCGGTGAGGCGGAGTGAACAGAAGTCAAAGTACGCGTCGGTAGCGCCGGATCCCTCTCACACACCCCCGAACAACGTGCTCAGACCCCGCTCCACGACCGCCTCGACGTCCTCCTCCCCCGGCGCCACCACCTCGTGGGTGCGCTGCAGGAAACGGACGAGCGCCTGCGTGTCGAACTGGAGCAGGGCGAGCCCGTGCGGCGAGTGGAACTCCACGGCCGTACGGCCCCGGCCGCAGGGCCAGATGTGCACGTCCCCGCGTCCGGCGGGGACATCGAGACCCTGGTCCAGCAACGAGCGCGCGAAGGTCCAGGTGACCTCCTCCCCGCCGAGGGTGACCTCGGCGGGGAAGTCGACGAACACGGCCAGCGGATCACCGGAGGTGTACCGGAGCGTGGCGGGCACCGGGACCTCCTGGTCCTCGGCGGTGATCAGCCGGGCGCGGGCAGGTTGCTCGAAAGTGATGTCCATGCCTGTAGGACTCCATAGGTGCCCTTCGCATGACGCGAAATCCGGACAGAGTTGCCGCGGGTGGCCGAGACCGCGACACTACGAACACAGGCACGTCGAACAGTCGCCCGAGCGCGACACGAGCACCCTTGAAAATAGGTCAAACCGCGTAGTCCGCCTACGACTTGCCCCACCCGGCCGCGTACGTCTTTCATAGCGGTCCACCAGCCCGTGAAGACTCTGGCATATGCCAGAAGCACCACCGTATCGTGTGTTGCCAAATCCCTTACGGGGCGTCGCAGGCTGTGCAACAGTCGTAACCGGTCCCCCGCCCGTCCTGGCCGTACCGTCCCCGCATCGGAGTGCGTCATGCCGTCCCATGTCTCCGCGGACCGCCCCGCCGCCCAGCCGCCCGGGCGCGGCTCGGTCGAGGCGTTGATATCGCAGACGCGGCGGCTCAAGGGCGATGTGGACGCCGTACGACGGGACACCCGGAGCGACGGCTCGGACCCCCGGGACCGCTGGCAGCGCGCGCTGTACGACCTGGCGCTGCATCAGCTCAACGATCTGGACGAGCACTTGGCGCAGTTGCGGGACGGCCCCGCGCCGCCGCCGCCCGCCCCGGACGCCGGGCCGGTGCGTTCCTCGGCACCGGCCGGCATCCCGCACGGTTCACTGCTCAGCCGGGTCGGCAGCGCGGAGTGGAACCTCCTGACGGACGAGGCCAGTTGGTCCGGCGAGCTCTACCAGATCCTCGGCCGCGACCCGGCCGCGCCCGCGCTCACCCTCGACGAACTGCCCGCCCTGGTCCTGGACGAGGACCGGCCCGGACTGACCGCGATGGTCACCGACTGCCTGGTCGACGCCAAGCCGATCGACGGCGAGTTCCGCGTCCTGCGGCCCGACGGGAACGTGCGGACCGTGCACATGATGGGCGAGCCCGTACTCGGCGGCGACGGCAGCACCGCCTCGATGTGGGCCGTGCTGCGGGACGTCAGCGAACTGCGGCGCAGCCAGCGCACGGTGCGCGAGACCCGCGACTCGATGCGGCACCGGCGCCGGCGGGACCAGACCGAGCAGCGGCTCGCGGCCGAACTGCAGGAAGCCGTGCTGCCGCCGGGGCGCGGCACGCTGCGGCTGCCCTGCCGTGGCCCGGGCACCCTCGATGCCGCCGCCCGTTACCTGCCGTCCGGGGCCAGCGCCCTGCTCGGCGGCGACTGGTACGACGCGCTGGAGCTGCCCGATGGCGACACCCTGCTCAGCGTCGGCGACCTCACCGGGCACGGAGTCGCCGTCACCTCGGGCATGACGATGCTCCTCGGCGCCGTACGGGGCATGGCGATGGCCGGCTCCCAGCCGGGGCAACTCATGTCCCTGCTGAACCAGTTGCTCGACGCCACCGTGCAACCCGCGCTGGGCAGCGCCGTCTGCTGCCGCTACCGCCCCACGACCCGCACCCTGACCTGGGCGCAGGCAGGGCACCCCGCCCCGCTGCTGTTCCGCGACGGGACGGGGTGCGTGCTGAGCGCGCCGGACGGCGTCCTGCTCGGCGCCACCTCGGGAGCCGGTTACGGGCAGGCCGAAGTGACCCTGGAACCGGGCGACCTGCTCCTGCTGCACACCGACGGGCTGTTGCCCGGGCACAGCGCGGCGGACTCCCTGGACCGGCTCCTCGGCCTGTCCCCGCGGTTCGGGACGGCACGCACCGCCCAGGACTGTGTCAGGGCCGTGATCGAGGAATTCGGCGAGACCGAGCGCGAGGACGAGGCCTGCGTGCTCATCGCCAAGGTGAGTGAATAAGGGCGGCTGCCGCCACCCGGATCAACCGGTGCACTTGGACACGCACAGGCTCCCTATGCCTGTGCGCTGTTGTTCGTCCCCCTGTTCCTGGTCTTGGGCAGGACGAGCTTGATCTCCTCCCGCAGTTCCTGGATCTTCGGGTAGCCGGCGTACTCGGCCGTGAGCCGGTACATCTGACGCAGCCGGTCCCAGGTGCGGTGGGAGGAGTTGGACCCCATCGACATCAGGGCCAACCGCGCGTAGTGACCCGCCTGTTCGGGGTCGTCCGCGATGAAGCAGGCGGAGGCCATGGAGAGGAAGTCGAAGATCTTCGACCGCTCCTGCTTGCTGTCGGCCCTGAGCATCAGGGCCTTCTCCGCATAGTGCCGGGCGTGTACGGCCGCGCTCGGGTCATGGTCGGCCAGCGTGCGGTAGGCCAGGGCCTGCATGCCGTACAGATCCGCCTCGTTGAACATCTGCATCCAGCTCGGCGGCGGCACATCGCTGCGGTCCGAGACGAAGAGGCTCTCCGCCTGGCCGAGGGTACGGCGCATCGCCTGGCCCTTGCCCATCGACGCCTGCGCCCACGCCTCGATGGTGTGGAACATCGCCTGGGTGCGCGGCAGCACCTCGTGGCCCGAGCCGGACTGGGCGAGCTTCATCAGGTCGAGTGCTTCGTCGGGCCGGCCGATGTGCACCATCTGGCGAGCCGCTCTGGAGAGCGCCTCCCCGGCACGCGGCCGGTCACCACCCTCACGGGCCGCGTGAGCGGCGATGACGAAGTACTTCTGGGCCGTGGGCTCCAGGCCGATGTCATGCGACATCCAGCCCGCGAGCACGGCGAGGTTGGCGGCGACGCCCCACAGGCGCCGCTGCAGGTGGTCGGGGTGACGGTAGGCGAGCATGCCGCCCACCTCGTTGAGCTGTCCCACCACGGCCTTGCGCTGCAGCCCGCCGCCGCGGGCCGCGTCCCAGGCGCGGAACACCTCGACGGAGATCTCCAGTTCCTCGATCTCCTCGGACCCGATGGGGGCGGCCTCGTAACGGTCGAACCCAGCGGGGTCGGCGTGCAGAGGGTCGTCGAGGACGGGGGCGTCGGCCTTCAGGGTGGGGTCGGTGTGCAGCCACTCGTGCATGGCGCTGCTGAGTACGGATCCCGCGGTGAGCGCGGCACCCGCGCCCACCAAGCCGCGTCGGTTGAGCATGAGGTCCATTCCCGTGAATTCGGTGAGGACCGCGGCGGTTCGTTCGGGCGCCCACGGCATGCCGTCGGGATGTTCCACGTTCCCGTCGTCCGGCCGTTTTCCCGTACGCCCGTGCCGTACCAGACCGAGGTCCTCGATGGTCACGACACGGCCGAGACGCTCGGTGAACAGGGCCGCCAGCACCCGCGGCACCGGATCGCGCGGGATCTCTCCCGTGTCGATCCACCGCCGCACCCGGGAGGTGTCGGTCGCCAGCTGGGGGTGGCCCATGGCCGCCGCCTGCCGGTTGACCAGCCTCGCGAGTTCACCCTTGGACCAGCCGGCCAGGCCGAACAGGTCCGAGAGGCGGGTGTTGGATTGTCCGCTCACGTCAAGCCCCCAGGTTCTCGGCTGACTTGACAGTAGCCCCGTGACGATTGCCGGGCGACTATTCGCCACGGTTCGCCAGGGTGCGCCAGATGGTGTGCCACTGGGCAACGGGTGTCAGGTAGGAACGCGCCACCCCGACCCGGTCACCACTCGACGGGCACACTCCCCAGGGTGTGTCCGGGCGGCCGGGCCGGGTGGGCGCCGAGGACCTCTCGCAGGACTTCTCAGGCAGGCACCGCAGGTACACGAAGGGATCTGTATCGCCCATGTACGCAGCATCGTCCTCCGTGTCCGCCCCGCCCCGGACGCTGCGCCCCCGCCCGGCGGGCAGCGGACCCTATCTCGACCCCGCACGTACCGGGGCCGCCGTACCGGTCGTGGGCCGGCAGCGGCGCGCCGCGGGTCCGGGCACCCAACCGCTCAGCGGGAGACTCGACTTGTCCGGCCCCCAGGGCGCACAGCTGCGCACCGCGATCGCGTCGGTGCACCGGATCTGCCCGGAGTTCGCTCCGGTGCAGGTGCTGCGGCGCTCCGGGCGGTCCGTGATCCTCGTCGGGACGACGGGGCGCAGCACGGCCGTGGCCAAGTGTCTACTGGACCACTCCCCCGCCTGGGCGGAGCGGATCCGCCACGAAATAGCGGCATACCGCTCGTTCGTCCGGCACCGGCCGCCGATCCGGGTGCCGAGGCTGATCGCGGCGGACCCGGACAACTGCACACTGGTGATCGAGCGGATGCCCGGCCGGGTGGCGGCGGTACAGCGCCACCCGGCGGAGGCTCCGCCCCGGGCGGACATCCGGGCCGCCCTGGGCGCGATCTGCCGACTGAACGCCTGGCGGCCCCCGGCGGGCACCTTCGACGCGCCGGTGGACTATGCGGCCCGTATCTCCCGGTACCACGAGCTGGGTCTGCTCACCGACCGGGACATGGGTGACCTGCAGAAGCTGCTGCACGGCATCGCGGTCGCGGCGGGCCGGCAGGGGATGGGCCAGTTCTGCCACGGCGATGCCCTGCTCTCGAACATCCTGCTGTCGCCGGCCGGTCCAGTGCTGGTGGACTGGGAGCACGCGGGCTGGTATCTGCCGGGGTACGACCTGGCGACGCTCTGGTCGGTCCTCGCGGACGCCCCGGTGGCGCGTCGTCAGATCAGCCAGATCGCCCAGTCGGCGGGGCCCGCGTCCCGGGACGCCTTCCTGGTGAACCTGATGCTGGTCCTCACCCGGGAGATCCGGACCTACGAGACCGCCGTGCAGCGTTCGATGCACGACGCGGCCCCGGCGGCACAGGGTACGGCCCACCCGGGTGCCGCGCCGACCGGCGAGGAACAGCGGCTGCTGCTCCGGCGGCTGCACGACGACTGCCAGCTGGCCCGCCGGGCCGTGCGCGCGGCGGTCGGCACTCGCTGACGGGGACGAGGAATCCGCGGTGCGCACAGGGCAATCGCGCACCGCGGATTTCTCGGGTGGCCGTACCGCTCACTGGTGTACGCCACTGACGCCGCGCAGGCCGGGGGCCTCCGGCGCGAAACTCCCACGATCATCGTATGACATGGGAATTCTCCCTCCTCTGGGCATGATTGACGGATCGTCGGCAAGCCGGTACCACTGAGCCACGCTCAGCCCCGCACGCCCCGCCGCGCTCGATCGCCCCTGGAGGCTGCATTGCGAGGATCCGTCACCGAGCCAGCGCCCACTCGTCGCGGCAGACCTGTGCGGAGGGCGGCCGCCGCCGTCGGCTCCGCGGCACTGCTGTTGCCGTTGCTGGGCGCCGCTCCGCCGCCCGGCGAAGCCGCGTCGTCCGCCGGACTGCTCCAGCGTGCGTTCGCGTCCGCCGCGACCGACTACCACGTGCCGCAGAGCGTTCTGCTGGCCGTCTCCTACCTCCAGTCCCGCTGGGACACCCATGACGGCGCGCCGAGTGTGACGGGCGGCTACGGCCCGATGCACCTCACCGACGCGCACACCGCGCTGGCCACCACCACCGAGCACTTCGCCGACGGCACCGAGGACGCCCGCGGCGACAGTGCCCGGCCGGCCCTGCACCCCAGCATCAAGGTGCCGGCGGACTCCGCGCTCCCGGCCCGTCTCAAGACCCTCCTCCGGGCCGCCCGGCTGACCGGCATCCCGGCGGGGGAACTGCGCACCGATCCGGCGTCGAACGTGGCCGGCGGCGCCGCCCTGCTCGCGGCCGCCCAGCGGTCCCTGCACCAGCCGCTCAGCGCCGACCCGGCCGACTGGTACGGCGCGGTCGCCCGCTTCTCCGGCGCCGACGACTCGGCGACCGCGGCGGCGTACGCGAACGACGTCTTCGACGTCCTCCACACGGGCCAGGAGCGCACCACGGACGAGGGAGAGCTCGTCGCCCTCGCCGCCCAGCCGGGTCTGAAGGCCGACACCGCGCAGCTGAAGCTGACCGGGCTGCGCACGGTGGCGGCGGACGACACGGAATGCCCGACAACGGTGTCGTGCGAATGGATCCCGGCGCCCTACGAGGAGTTCGGGGACAACGACTACGGCAACCACGACGTCGGCGACCGGCCGGCCGCGCAGAGCATCAAGTACATCGTCATCCATGACACGGAGGGCGCCTGGGACGGGACCATCAACCTGGTCCAGGACCCGACCTATGTGTCCTGGAACTACACCATCCGCTCCACCGACGGACTGATCGCCCAGCACGTCAAGGCGAAGGACGTGGCCTGGCACGCGGGCAACTGGTACATCAACGCCAAGTCGATCGGTATCGAGCACGAGGGTTTCCTCGCCGCGCCGGACGCCTGGTACACGGAGGCGATGTACCGGTCGTCGGCCCGGCTGGTGAAGTACCTGACCACCGAGTACGGGATCCCGCTGGACAGGCAGCACATCCTCGGCCACGAGAACGTGCCGGGGCCGACCACCTCCACCATCCCCGGGATGCACACCGACCCCGGCCCGTACTGGGACTGGCGGCACTACTTCGAGCTGCTCGAGCACCCCTTCAAGCGCACGGCGGGCAAGAAGGGCGGTCTGGTGACGATCCTGCCGGACTACGCCACGAACCAGCCGACGTACACCGGCTGCGTCACCAGCGGCCAGCCGTGTGCCGCACACGGTTCCGGCGAGGTACGGCTGTACTCCGACCATGACGAGAGCTCGGCCCTGATCAAGGACATCGGCCTCGGCAGGACGCCGACGACCGACGTGAACGATCTCTCCTCGCGGGTCTCCACCGGCCAGCAGTACGCGGTGGCGGACACCTGGGGCGACTGGACGGCGATCTGGTACCTGGGGCAGAAGGCCTGGTTCAGGAACCCGGCGAAGGCGCCGACGGCGGTGACCGCGACGGGGCTGGTGGTGACGCCGAAGGCGGGCCTGACCAGCATCCCGGTGTACGGCCGTGCCTATCCGGAAGCGGCCGCGTACCCCTCCGGGGTACCCGCGCAGGCGGTGTCGGCGCTGCCGTACACCATCCCCGCGGGCCAGGAGTACGTGGTCGGTGACGCGGTGCCGGGCGAGTACTACTACGCGGTCACCTTCGACACCGCCTCGCACCGGGTCGTGGTCGGCAAGGACCTGTACTACGAGATCCAGTACGGCCACCGGGTCGAGTTCGTCCGCGCGGCCGACGTGACAGTGGCCCCCGCCGGCCGGCGGGGGCGGAGGTAACCGTCGTCAGCCCTGCTGGAACAGCTCCGCCGGGAGCGGTTTCAGCAGGGCGTACAGGTCGTCCGTGATCGGGCGGTCCCAGGCGGCGATGGTGACGAGGACGCCGTCGCTGCGGTCGAACTGGACGCAGGAGATCCGGCTCTCGGAGAGCTTGAGGCGGCGCACGATCAGCAGGTTGTCGCCCTGTAGGACCGGCATGTCCTCGGTGCCGACGACGGTGACGTCCTCGTCGTTCTCCAGCGCGAGCAGGAGCTGGCCGACCTCGAAGGGGACCTCGTCGTCCGCGACCTCGCGGGCAGGGGAGCCCTCGGGGAGGTTGCCGATGATCATCGCGGGGCCACGGCCTCCGAAGAGGTCGTAGCGCAGGAAGACGCCCTGGCAGGTGCCGTCGGGGGCGGGCAGCAGCCCGGCGCCGAGGTTGCCGGGCCAGTCGCCCGGGTCCATGGCCAGTACGTCGAAGTCGGGGCCGGCGGGAGTGGCGCTGCGGCGACGGAGGAACGACATGCGGTCCATGGTACGGGTCGACGGCGCCGGGCTGGGCCGAAGGAGCCGGGGCAGGTGGCGGTGGTGCGGTGGAGGGCCGGCGCCGGGGCAGGTGGCGGTGGTGCGGCTGGTGCGGCGGCGTTGTGGCTGTTCGCGCCCTGGCGGCGGAGCCGCATATCAGATACAGCCCCGCGCCCCTTGGCATGCCGGCCCGGCGTCTGCTAGAAAGCCGCCGCCTCCGTCGCCACCAGCTTGGCTCGCGCCTCGTCCGCCAGGCCGTCCGCGCCGCACCGCTCAGCCGTCTCCAGACCCCGCCGGAGGTGGTCGGCGTCCTGGAGTTCCGTGCCCAGGGCTACCAGCGCGCAAGCCAGTTCGTAGGCTGCCGGAGAGCGTTCCAGGTGGGTCACGGCCTCCTTCAGGTAGGTCAGGCGGGCCGGGCCCGTCGTGACCTCCGCCGCGGTGCGCAGGGCCTGGCCGATCGCCGACGGGGCACCGAACTGGCGGGCGCGGCCCACCGCTTCCAGGGCCGTGGCCAGGGCGCGGTCGGGTGTGTCGTGGCTCTCGGCGCGGGCCAGGTGGAGCTGCCAGGGGCACCACGCGGGGTTGCGGATACCGCGTGGTTCGAGGCGGCGGCCCGCGGCCGCGAGCTCGGCCGCCGCGTCCTGGGTGAGGCCGCGGGCGAGGAGCAGTTCGCCGTAGACCGTCTGGGCGTCGGGGAAGACCACGGCCGCCGGGAAGGGCTCGTGGAAGGAGCGGTCCTCGGCGACCTGGGCGGCCTCGTCGGTGCGACCGCGGGCGAGCAGGGTCTGGATGAGGGTGCCGACCGCGTACCAGTGGGCGGGGGTGCCGGGGCCGACCCGTTCGGCGAGGCGCAGTCCGGAGCGGACCAGTTCCTCGGCCTCGGCGAGGCGTCCGCGCCGGTAGCGGACATAACCGTGGAGGGTGTACGCGAAGGAGAGGTGCGCGCCGCGCCAGCCCTGTCGTTCGAAGTCGGCGGTGCCGGTGGCGAAGAGTTCCTCGGTGCGGTCGGGCCGGTCGGCGTACATGAAGGCGAGGGCGACCAGGACGGGCACCTCGAAACCGCGGTCCGACTCGGCCCAGCCGAGGCCGCCGGCGAGGGCGCGCTCGGCGTGCTGGAGCGCGACCTGCGCGGGTTCGCCGCGCTGGACGGCGTCCCAGGTACGCAGGCCGATGATGTACCGCTCGGTGAGGTCGCGGCCCTGGAGCCGGTCGGCGAGCCGGGCCAGCCGGCGGGAGCGGGAGGGGTGGTCGGGTTCGTCGGCGCGGAAGGCGTCCCACATGAACTGTTCGGAGAGCATCCGCAGCCGGACCCGGGCGTCGCCGGTCACCTGGATCTCCCGGGCGAGGGTCTCGGAGGCCTCGGCGAGCCGGTCGCTGTGGGCGAGCACCTGGGAGAGGCGGTAGACGATGTTCTGGCGCAGCCCGGGCTCGGCGATGGGTTCCGCGAGGGCCGCACGCAGGTGGTTGACGGTGGTGGCGGGTTCGGTGAGCAGGGAGGCGCTGCCGAGTTCGTAGAGGACGGCGGCGCGGGCCTTGGCGGGCGGCGGCTCGCGCAGGGCCCGGGCGAGGTAGCGGCAGGCGGCGTCGGGGGCGCCGGCCCGCAGGGTCTCACCGGCGGCGGCGCGCAGTCGCTGGACGACCCAGGGGTCGCCCTCGGGGTGGGTTTCCAGGAGGTGGCGGGCGGCGGTGGCGGCGCTCTGACCGTCGTCGGTGACGCACCAGGCGGCCTGGCCGTGCAGGGCGACCCGGACGCCGGGCGGGATGGCCCGGTAAACGGCGGTGGCGATCAGCGGGTGGACGAACTCCAGGGTCTCGGTGCCGGTGAGGACGCGGACGCCGCGCAGGGCGTCGGCGGCGTCGGCGGCCTCCTCGTGGCCGAGGCCGGCGACGGCGGCGGCGAGCGCGGGATGGATCTCGGTGCCGAGGACGGCACAGGCCCAGGCGAACCGGACGGTGGAGGGGCCGAGGCGTTCCAGCCGGGCGATCAGCCCGCTGCCCTTGACGGCGGCGGCGAGGTCGCGCAGCAGGGGTGCGCCGGCCTCGGTGGGGTCGAGGCCCCGGTCGTGGACCTTGGCGGTCAGTTCGACGGTCTCGAAGGGGTTGCCGGCGGTGACGGCCCAGCACTCGTGGCAGAAGGTGTCGTCGGCGTGCGCGCCGAGGCTCTCGCGGACCAGGCCGGCGACGGCGCCGGCGCTGAGCGGTTCCAGGTCGTGCGGGCGGCCGCCGGCCCGGCTGGGCAGTCCGCGCAACGACTCGGCGTGGTCCGGGAGTTCGTCGGGCCGGTAGGCGACGACGACGAGCAGCGGGAGTTGCTCGGCGCGGGGTGCGAACGCGGCGAGCCAGCCGAGGGATTCGGGGTCGGCCCAGTGCGCGTCGTCGAGGACGAGGACCATCGGCGCCTGGCGTACCACGAGGTGGGTGAGCACCCAGTCGAGGCCGTCGCGCAGGCCCTGCTGGTCGGGCGGGGCGCCCTCGGTGGGGGCGCACAGGCCCAGGGCGGGGCCGACGATGTCGTACCAACTGCCCAGTGATGCGCGGAGTTCGGCCTCCGGTGCGCCGGCGAGGCGGGGTTGCAGGAGCTGGCGGGCGACGTGGAAGGCGACGCGCTGTTCCTGGTCGCCGCCGCGGGCGGAGAGCACGGTGCAGCCCTGGGCGGCGGCACGGCGGCGGACCTCGGCGAGGAGCGTGGTCTTGCCTATCCCGGCGCGGCCGGCGAAGGCCAGCAGCGCGCCGAGCGGCCGGTCGGCGGGTGCCGCGCCGTCCGTGCTCAGACCGGTGAGTTCGGCCAACGCCTCGTCGACGACGGCGAGTTCACTCTCACGTTCGTAGAGTGTCCGTCGGTTCCGAAGGACCCGCTGTCCCATGACCACCCCCTGCCACGGTGATGCGCGAGCGCGGGGAGCGGGCGCGCACCGTGGCTTGCAGGCAGCTCAGCGTACGCCCGATGAGCGTGATCCGCTCCCTACTGACGGTTACTGACCCAAGGGGCTTGACAGGACACTTCAGGACTCTTCGGACGGTGACGGCGGGATCACCGCGATCGGGCTCGCCGCGTGCAGCAGGACGGCCTGGGTGACCGAGCCCATCATGCGGGCTGGGGCGAGCAGGCGCCGTCGGTGCCGCCCCACGACGACCAGTTCGGCGTCCTTGGAGGCGGCGACCAGGGCGCCGGCCGCGTCGCCGGGCAGCGCGAGTACCTCGGCGGGCACGTTCGGGTGCTCCTTGAGGTACGGGGCGAGAAATCCCTCGGCCAGGGTGCGGGTCTCCTGCTCGACCTCGTCCTGGTCGACGGTCGGCGGGGCGAGTTCTCCGGCCGTGGCCCAGAACCGGACCGGCCACGGGTAGGCGGCGATCACCTGGAACCGGGCGCCGCGCCGGGCTGCCTCCGCGAAGGCGAACGCGAGGGTGGCGTCGTCGGGGCTGTCCACGTCCACGCCGACGACGACCCGGGGCCCGGGCCGCGCGGGGAACTCGTCGGGGACCTCGCGCCCCGGCCTGGGTACGACGACCACCGGGCACTGGGCGTCGCGGGCGGCGGCCATGCCGTTGGAGCCCAGGATCAGGCCGGCGAAGCCGCCTCGGCCCCGGGAGCCGAGCACCAACAGCTGGGCGTCGGAGCCCAGTTCGGGCAGCAGCGCGGACGGGGCGCCCTCCATGGCAACGTACTCCACGGCCGGTCCCCCGGCGTCGGCGGCCAGCCGGCGGCCGACCTCGTCGAGGACCGGGTCGCCGGCCGTGTCGGGCTCTCCGGCGACCATGACGTCCGGCTGTCCCCAGGCGGCGTACTGGCGCACATGCACCACCCGCAGCGGTGCCTCCCGTCGCCGGGCCGCGTCGAGGGCCCAGTCCAGGGCGCGCAGGCTGTCGTCCGAACCGTCCACCGCGGCGATGACCGGCGCAGTGCTCATCGTTGCTCACCTCCGGAATACGACCTTCCCTGTCCGGGGCCAGCCTGTCTCAGGCGGCGGCCCCGGAAGGGCGCTGCTGGTCACGTGTCCGGAAATCCTTGCGGAACACCCCCCGGTTCGCCTCTCTGCCGCGGAACCGGGGGCAGGCGCTCAGGTCAGGTCGAACTCGCCCTCCCGGGCCCCCGACACGAAGGCGCCCCATTCGGCGGGGGTGAAGATGAGGGAAGCGCCCTGCGGGCGGCCGCTGTTGCGCATCGCGATGAATCCCTCGACAAAGGCGATCTGGACATCCCCCAGGCCACGGCTGCTGGACTGCCACTCCGCCTCGCTGAGGTCCAGCTCCGGCTTGTCCCAGCCCAGTACCGACTGCTGCTGGATGGTGCTCTCGGCCACGTCCGTGCTCCTCCCGAATTCGTCGTCCGCGGCCAGCCTAGCTTTCGGTTCCGGCACTCAACAGGCCATGTGACGGGGTCCTTTCAGGAGTCGGGGGCCGCTGCGCCGACCAGCCACATCGAGAAGAACTGGGAGCCGCCGCCGTAGGCGTGCCCGAGCACCTTGCGGGCGCCGTCCACCTGGTGTTCTCCGGCCTGGCCGCGGACCTGGAGGGCGGCCTCGGCGAAGCGGATCATGCCGGAGGCGCCGATCGGATTGGTGGAGAGCACTCCGCCCGACATGTTGACGGGGAGGTCTCCGTCGAGTTCGGTGACACCCGATTCGGTGAGTTTCCAGCCTTCGCCCTCCGCGGCGAAGCCGAGGTTCTCCAGCCACATCGGCTCGTACCAGGAGAACGGCACGTACATCTCGACGGCGTCGATGTCCCGGCGCGGGTCGGCGATCTGGGCCTGCCGGTAGACGTCGGCCGCGCAGTCCTTGCCGGCCTGCGGCGAGACGGCGTCCTTGCCGGCGAACAGGGTGGGTTCGCTGCGCATGGCGCCGCCCAGCATCCAGGCGGGCGGCTTCGGGGAGCGCGCGGCTCCGGCCCGGTCGGTGAGGACCATGGCGCAGGCGCCGTCGGAGGAGGGGCAGGTCTCCGAGTAGCGGATGGGGTCCCACAACATGGGGGACGACTGGACCTTCTCCAGGGTGATGTCGTGCTCGTGGAGGTGGGCGTAGGGGTTCTTGAGCGCGTTGCGGCGGTCCTTGTAGGCGACCAGCGAGCCGACGGTGTCGGGGGCGCCGCTGCGCCGCATGTAGGCCCGCACATGGGGGGCGAAGAAACCGCCCGCTCCGGCCAGCAGCGGCTGCTGGAAGGGGATCGGCAGGGACAGCCCCCACATGGCGTTGGACTCGGACTGCTTTTCGAAGGCGAGGGTGAGCACGGTGGGGTGGACGCGGGCGGCGACGAGGTTGGCCGCGACGAGCGCCGTGGAGCCGCCGACGGACCCCGCCGTGTGGACCCGCAACATGGGTTTGCCGACCGCCCCGAGCGCGTCCGCCAGGTAGAGCTCGGGCATCATCACGCCCTCGAAGAAGTCGGGCGCCTTGCCGATGACGACGGCGTCGATGTCGGCCCAGTCCAACTCGGCGTCGTCGAGGGCGCGTCGTGCGGCCTCCCGGACCAGCCCGGCGATCGACACGTCCCGCCGGGCCGCCACATGCTTGGTCTGGCCGATCCCTACGACGGCCACGGGCTCCTTGCTCATCGCGGATCCCCTTCCTGAGAGGGGCTCTCCAGCGGATCCCCTTCGAGTACGGCGACCAGGTTCTGCTGCAGACAGGGCCCGGAGGTGGCGTGGGCGAGGGCGCGGTCGGAGTCACCGCGGTGGATGCGGGCGGCGGCCTCGCCGATGCGGATCAGCCCGGCGGCCATGATCGGGTTGGCGGCGAGGGCCCCGCCGGACGGGTTCACCCGTACGTCGTCGCCGAGCCGCAGCGCCCTGCGGAGGACAACCTCCTGCGAGCTGAACGGCGCGTGCAGCTCGGCGGTGTCGACGGGCCGGTCGAAGGCGCCGGCCCGCTCGGCGGCGAGCCGGGCGGACGGTGCGTCGGTCAGGTCGCGGACGCCGAGGCCGTGCGCCTCGATGCGGTGGTCGATGCCCCGGATCCAGGCGGGCCGGGAGCACAGCTCGCGGGCCCGCTCCCCGGCCGCGAGGATCACCGCGGCGGCCCCGTCCCCGATGGGCGGGCAGTCGCCGGTGCGCAGCGGCCGTACCTGGTAGTCGCCCTGCGGTACCGAACCCCGCAGCTGGGCATGGGAGTTGGCACCGGCGTCGGCGCGGCTGCGGGCGCCGACCGCGGCCAGCGCGGGCTCGTCGGTGTGACCCGCGTCGATGAGGGCCTGCGCCTGCAGCGCGGCGAGGGCGACGGAGTCCGGCCAGAGCGGGGCCAGGTAGTAGGGGTCGAGCTGGCGGGTGAGCACGTCCCGGACGGAGCCGGGCGAGGACTTGCCGTACGAGTAGACGAGGGCGGTGTCGGCGTCCCCGGTGAGCAGCTTGGTCCACGCCTCGTACAGCGCCCAGGCACCGTCCATCTCGACGTGCGACTCGGAGATCGGCGGCCAGGCGCCGACGCCGTCGAGGGCGAGGGTGAAGGAGAAGGCACGGCCGGCCAGGTAGTCGCTGGATCCGGAGCAGGTGAAGCCGATGTCGGCGGTGCGCAGCCCGGTCTGTTCGAGGACGCCGTGCAGCACCGGCATGAGCATCTCCACCTCGGAGAGCTCCTCGCTGGTGCGCCGGTGGTCGGTCTGCGCGAAGGCGACGACCGCGATGTCCCGCGTCGGTGCGGTCACAGCAGCTCCTTGTAGGTGTCGTAGTCCGCGTCGGGTTCGCCGGTGGGCCGGTAGTGGTCGGGATAGCGGGCCCCCTCGGTCCACACCGGCTCGACCCTGAGGCCCATCCGCACCTGGTCGTAGGGGATGCCGCCGATCCGGCCGTGCAGGGCGAGGCCGGCGCCGTCCAGGGCGATGTGCCCGTAGACGTACGGCACCTCGATGTCGAGGTTCTTCGCCTTGATGTTGACGATGCAGAAGGTGGTGACCGTGCCCCCGGGGCCCACTTCGACCTGTTCCGCTGTGGCCACCCCGCAGGTGGGGCAGGCGCCCCTCGGCGGGACGTACACCTTCCGGCAGGAGGGGCAGCGCTCGCCGTAGGTCCGCCGGGTGGACAGCGCGTCGATGTAGGCGGACTGGGCGCGGCCGGGCGAGTAGGTGTAGTCGAGGCGGGCGTGGGCGACGATGCCGTGCACGGCGTCCTCGAACTCGCCGCTGTGACCGGCCGGTTCGGCCGCTTCGCCGTCGTACGGTTCGAAGCAGGCGATGTCGGTGATGGCGCCCGACCGCTCCTCGGCCCAGCGGACACGGACCCGCATGCCGGTGCGGACGGCCTCGGGGCCGGGGGCTTCGAGGGCGTGCAGCAGGGCGGTGTCGGCGCCGTCGAGGCGGACCAGGACCCAGGCGAAGGGGGTGTCCAGGGGCTGGCCGCGGCGGGGTTCGTGGTTCCAGGCCCAGGTGGTGACGGTGCCGGTGGCGGCGACCTCGACCAGGTCGCGGATCTCCTCGGCGGTGACGGGGTCGTACTCGACGGGCGGGACGAGGGTGCGGCCGTCGCCGGTCCGCACGCCGAGGACGACGCGTTCGCGCAGTCCGGTGAGAAAGGCGCTCTGGACCGGGCCGAGGGACCGGGTGAAGGGGAACTCGACGACGAGGGGGGCTTTGAGGACTTCGGGCATGGGGGGCTTGCCTCCTTAAGGTCGGTGCGGGTGACCGCCCCTTCTTTCAGGGGCGCGGGGCGCGCACATCTGCGACTCCGCCGCGCGGGCGCGACCAGCCGCATACGGCCCGCAGCGTCCGACGCACCGGGCATCACTCGCGCTTGTAGACGGCCGGTCGCTTCTCCGCGAAGGCGCGAGCACCTTCCTTCGCATCGGCCGTGTCGAAGATCGGCCACCCACGCTTCAGCTCTGCCGCGAGCCCGTCCGTCTCCGTCATCTCCGCCGTCCCGTACACCGACGCCTTGACCGCCTCGACGGCCAGCGGCCCGCACGCGTTGATCTGTTCGGCGATCTCCAGGGCCTTGCCGAGCGCGGTGCCGTCCGGGACGACATGGCCGACGAGCCCGATGCCGGCGGCCTCCCGGGCGGTGTACGACCGTCCGGTGAGCAGCATCTCCAGGGCGTGGGTGCGCGGGATCTGGCGTTGCAGCCGGACCGTGGAGCCGCCGATCGGGAAGAGCCCGCGTTTCACCTCGAAGAGCCCGAAGGTCGCGGACTCGCCCGCGACCCGGATGTCGGTGCCCTGGAGGATCTCGGTGCCGCCCGCGACGCAGTAGCCCTCGACGGCTGCGATCACGGGTTTGCGCGGGCGATGGTGGCGCAGCATCGCCTTCCAGTGCAGGTCCGGGTCTGCTTTCAGCCGGTCGCGGAGGTGCTCGCCCGCCATGCCCTGACCGGCCAGCGCCTTGAGGTCCATCCCGGCGCAGAAGGCGCCGCCGGCTCCCGTGAGCACGATCGAGCGGACCGTGTCGTCCTCGTCGGCCTCGATCCAGCCGTCGTACAGGCCGACGAGCATGGAGATCGAGAGCGCGTTCTTGGCCTCGGGCCTGTTGAGCGTGAGCACCAGTGTGGCGCCCTCGCGCCGTACGGTGAGGTGTTCCGTCCCACCCATGGACCTCTCCCCTCTGCCGGAACGAGAACAGGTTGCAGTAGGGCGGGAGGCACTTCAAGGGTTTTCTGACAGACAGTCAGATTTCTTCGCGCGAACCCTTCCCACTTGCCGCGCCCTTTGCTCTGATGACCGGCGAACCGACAGGTGCGCCTTTCTTCGCCATGGTTGCCGGGGTCAGGAGGAGCGGTGGAGTACAACCTTGCCGATCTGTTCGAGTCGGTCGTCGACGTGGCCGCGGACCGCGAGGCGCTCGTCTACCTCGATCACCCCGGCACCGGCGCGGAACGCCGGCTGACCTACGCGGAGCTGGACGCGGCCGCCAACCGCATCGGCCACCATCTGGCCGACAGCGGGATCCGCCCGGGCGAGCATCTCGGGCTGCACCTCTACAACGGGGTCGAATACCTCCAGACGGTGCTCGGCTGCCTGAAGGCGCGGATCGTGCCGGTCAACGTCAACTACCGCTATGTCGAAGAGGAGTTGGCGTACCTCTACCAGGACGCCGACCTGGTCGCGCTGGTCTTCGACGCGGAGTTCGACGACCGGGTGGCCGCGGCGCTGCCGCGGGCGCCGAAGCTGCGGCACCTGGTGCGGGTGGGCGAGCCGGAGTCCGGCCCGAAGGCCGTGTCCTTCGCGGAGGCCGAGGCCGCGGGGTCGCCCGAGCGAGGCTTCCCGGCACGCTCGGCGGACGACCAGTTCATCATCTACACCGGCGGCACCACCGGGATGCCCAAGGGTGTGATGTGGCGTCAGGAGGACCTGTTCTTCGCGGGGTTGGGCGGTGGAGCGCCGACCGGTGAGCCGGTGAAGCGACCGGAGGAGCTGGCCGAGCGGGTCGCGGCGGGCGGCGCGGGGATCACCTTCTTCCCCACTCCCCCGCTGATGCACGGCACGTCGACCCTCACGACGTTCATCGGCTTCAACTTCGGGCAACGGGTGGTGATCCACCGCCGGTTCGTGCCCGAGGAGGTGCTGCGGACCGTCGAGAAGGAGAAGGTCACCAGCATGTCGCTGGTCGGCGACGCGATGCTGCGCCCGCTCATCGACGCCCTGAAGGGGCCGATGAAGGACACCGACTGCTCCTCCATGTTCAGCGTCTCCTCCTCCGGTGCGATCCTCTCCGAGACCGTGCGCCGGCAGTTCAGCGAACTCGTCCCGAACTGCATGCTGCTGAACAACTTCGGGTCCTCCGAGTCCGGCTTCAACGGCACCGCGACGAACGACTCCGGGGCCGGCAGCCGGTTCCGCGTCCGCGTGAACTCCCGTACGCAGGTGGTCGATCCGGCGACCCATGAGCCGGTCGCGGTGGGCGAGATCGGCCGGGTCGCGCAGAGCGGCCATGTCCCGCTCGGCTACTACAACGACCCGCGGAAGACGGCCGAGACCTTCTTCGAGAAGGACGGCCTGCGCTGGGTGCTCCTCGGCGACATGGGCACGGTCGACGAGGACGGGGTCGTCACGGTGCTCGGCCGGGGCTCGCAGTGCATCAACACCGGGGGCGAGAAGGTGTACCCGGAGGAGGTCGAGCAGGCGCTGAAGTCCCATCCGGACGTGTACGACGCGCTGGTGGCCGGGGTGCCGGACGCCAAGTGGGGCAACCATGTGGCGGCCGTGGTGCAGTTGCGCGAGGGCGCCGGCCGGCCCTCTCTCACGGACATCCAGACCCACTGCCGTACCCAGCTGGCCGGATACAAGATCCCCCGTCAGCTGGTGATCGCCGAGTCCATCCAGCGGTCGCCGAGCGGCAAGGCGGACTACCGATGGGCACGCGAGGTGGCGGTGGCCGCCGACCGGTAGGACGCGCGGGTGTGCCACCGCGGCGGGACGGTCCGGGGGCCGTACTCTGTGCGCACGATTCGATGTGGATCACGCGCACAGTGGTACGACGGCCACTCGGAAGCACCTCGGTGCCGCACCTCACGCCTCCTCCGCTGCCGGACACCGAAGCCCCGCCGAAGGCCCCGCCCGCCCAGGCCGGGCACGGCGGTGACGACGGCCGGCGGCCGGCGGGGTCAGGCGCTCATGACCGGCTTGGTCACCCGGAACGCAAACTGGCCGCAGAACGTGAGCTTGCGCAGGTTCACCAGGGCCGTGTGCCGCCCGCTCTTGCGTGCCCAGGTGTCGATCTCCGTGTTGAGCGGCGACTCCGTCTGCCAGAACCGGCCGTACTCCTTCTTCCGCGAGGAGTGGTAGGTGCGCATGATCAGAGTCACGCCGTCGAGTGAGGGCCGGATCTCCTCCAGGGCCAGCCCGGCCTCCTCCACCAGCATCCGGAACCCGTACGGCGTGTAGTTCCACAGGCTGAAGGAGTGGTAGGGCTCGAACTGGGAGGTGCTGCCGATGAACAGCCCGCCCGGACGCAGCACCCGGCCCACCTCGGCGAGCAGTTCTCTGGGCCGGGCGACGTGCTCGAAGACCTGGTGCGAGTAGATCAGCGGCAGCGCGCCGGAGCGGAACGGCATGTTGACGCCGTCGAAGTACACCACCGGGTCGCCTCCGGGCGAGCGCTGCGCGGCCTCCGGGGAGTCGCGGATGTCGAGCCCCACCCATCGCACGTCCGGGGCGTGCCGGCGGAAGAGCCCGGCCGAGGTGCCGCGCCCGCATCCGAGGTCGACCACCCGGTCCGGTGCCCGCGACGAGCTCATGGCCTCGTCGAGGTAGTAGCGGGAGGTGACCTGGCGGGCGTGGTCGTCAGGGATGCAGTCGTGCATGAGTTCCCACAGGGTCGCCATGCACCCACGCTACGGAGGCGCCCGTGCCTCAGGCCGCATCCAGGCGGGGGGTCGGGTCGGCCGTCATCCCTTGGGGCGAACGGGGCGGCGCGGACGGCTGTGCCGGACGGCCGATGCCGGACAGGTCGCGGACGGCCACACTGTTGCGGTCGGCGACCGTGCGGCCGAGCGCGTGGTACGGCCACAGTCCCCCGGCCTGCCGTCGGCTGCGCTCGTTCCACTCCAGGGCCTCGGCGTGGCGGGCCCGGAAGAAGTTGAGGGCGTAGCCGCCGGAGTGGATCCGCAGCAGGAAGAACCCGCCGGGGTACTCCTTGGCGGCGCCGACCTCCTGCAGGGTCACCTGGGGGGCGAGGGGCACCTGGGTGCGCTTGTTGCGGTGGGTGTGCCCGGCGTGGTGGAGGAACACGCCCGGGGCGGCGGCATAGGCCCGCAGGATCGCGCGGGCCTGGCGGCGGCCGAGGCGCTGTCCGGGGCTCACCGGGAAGAGGGCGTCCCGGACGGTGAGCGGATGGTGTCCGAAGACCACGGTGGGCTGTTCCCGGTGGGCCCGCAACCGGCGGCGGAACCAGGACAGCTGCTCGGCGCCGAGACCGCCCGCGTCACCGCCGTTCCCGCGCTTGTCGTAGGTGTCGAGCCCGATGATCCGCAGCCCGCCCACGTCGTGCTCGAAGTAGCCGGGACCGTCCGGCGTACCGAACGCGCCGCGGAAGGTGTCGCCCTCCTGCCCGTCGCGGTCGTGGTTGCCGCGGACCACGAAGTAGTCCCGCCGGTGGGTGCCGAAGCCGTCCAGGATCCGTCTGGCCTCCGTCAGGTCGCGCGGTCGACCGCCTGCGGAGATGTCACCGGCGGCCAGCAGCAGTTCGGCTCCGCGGCTGCGGGCCTCGTCCACCACGGCGCGGCTCATCAGCTCCGGGTAGGCGGTGCGCCCGGCGCGCTGTGCCACTCCGCGCAGGAAGGGCACGCCGGCCACCAGACCGGCGACGGTCTCGCCGATGTGCAGGTCGTTGCAGAGGGCGAGGGAGAGCAGATGGCGGCCGGGCGGGGGCTGCGGGGTGGTGAAGGAGTAGGGGCCGCCGGGCGAGCCGAGGCCGTGCCGGGAGGTGCCGGCCGCGTTGCCGCGCACCAGGTGCAGCGCGGTGGGTGTGGCGGGCACGCCCCGGGAGCGGGCCTGGTAGTAGTACGTCTGGCCCGGTTCCAGGCCGGTGAGTTCGACGTGGTGGTGGGCGGTGGGCCGGTCCTCGCCCGCGGTGCGGTTGAGGCGGGCCGGATGGGTGCCGTAGACGACCTCGCCCTCCGTGACGGCGGGCAGCATGCGGCCGGTGCCGTCGTCGGTGCCGGGCTGGGCGGTGTGCCAGGTGACGACGGCACGGTCCTCGGTGAGGGTGACCAGTTCCAGGTGGACGGCGGCGAGGGAGCGGGGGTGACGGGGCGCGGGGGCGGTGGCGGACCTGAGAAGGGCGGGTGCGAGCAGGAAACCGGAGCGCAGCATCTCGCAGGGGCCGGGGATGCCCGCGAGTGCGCCGAGGGGGACGGGGAGGCAGCAGCGCATGTCTGCTATCTGCACGCCACCGGTGAACGGCGGACGTGGTACCGGAAGCCGCGCAAGGTATGGAACCAGACGTCTTGGGTCCTCACGGGGCCTCACCGAACCGCTCCCGCAGCTCCCGCTTCAGGATCTTGCCGCTGGCGTTGCGGGGCAGCGCGTCCACGAACAGCACCCGCTTGGGTGCCTTGAAGGCGGGGATCTTCTCCTTCACATGGGCGATCAGCTCGGCCTCGCCGACCTCGCCGCGCGCCACGACGACCGCCGTGACCGCCTCGATCCACCGCTCGTCGGGCAGGCCGATCACGGCGGCCTCGGCGACGGCCTCATGGGTGTAGAGCGCGTCCTCGACCTGCCGTGAAGCGACCAGTACGCCACCGGAGTTGATGACGTCCTTCACCCGGTCGACGATGGTGAAGTAGCCGTCGGCGTCGCGCACCGCGAGGTCGCCGGAGTGGAACCAGCCGTCCCGGAAGGCCTCCTGGGTCTCCTCGGGCCTCTCCCAGTACCCCTCGCACAACTGCGGTGACCGGTAGACGATTTCACCGGGCGTGCCGTCGGGCACGTCCTTGCCGTCCTCGTCGACCACCCTCGCCTCCACGAACAGCACCGCACGGCCGCAGGAGTCCAGCCGCCCCTTGTGCTCCTCGGGCGCCAGTACGGTGGCCAGCGGCCCGATCTCGCTCTGCCCGAAGCAGTTGAACAGGGCCAGTTTCGGCAGCCGTGCGCGCAGCCGTTCCAGGACGGGCACCGGCATGATCGACGCCCCGTAGTAGGCCTTGCGCAGTCCGCCCAGGTCGCGTGAGGCGAAGTCGGGCCGGTTGGACAGCCCGATCCACACGGTGGGCGGCGCGAAGAGGCTGTCCACGCGCCCGGCCTCGATCAGGTCGAAGAGGGTGTCGCCGTCCGGGCCGTCCAGGACGATGTTGGTGGCGCCGACCGCCAGGTAGGGCAGCAGGAACACGTGCATCTGGGCGGAGTGGTAGAGCGGCAGCGCGTGCGCGGGCCGGTCCCCGGCGCTCAGGTCGAGGGCGGCGATCGCGCTCAGGTACTCGTGCACCAGCGCCCGGTGGGTTATCATCGCGCCCTTGGGCAGGGCCGTGGTCCCCGAGGTGTACAGCAACTGCACCAGGTCCTCGGTACGCGGTTCGGGACCGTCGTACGGCGGCGCGTCCGCGAGCCGGGCCAGGAGCGAGCCGTCGGTGTCCCGCAGCGGCAGCACCCGTACGCCGTCCGGGAGCCGTCCGGCGAGGTCCGGGTCGGCGAGCACCAGTGAGCTGCCCGACTGGCCGACGATGTAGGCGAGGTCGTCGCCGGTCAGGTTCTGGTTGACCGGCACGTGCACCAGGCCGGCCCGGGCGCAGGCGAGGAACGCGATCAGGTAGGCGTCCGAGTTGTGCCCGTAGGT
This sequence comes from Streptomyces sp. NPDC058683, assembly GCF_042716195.1. Taxonomy (NCBI): domain Bacteria; kingdom Bacillati; phylum Actinomycetota; class Actinomycetes; order Kitasatosporales; family Streptomycetaceae; genus Streptomyces; species Streptomyces sp. NPDC058683. The sequence continues at coordinate 224,188 of NZ_JBHXSK010000006.1, read as the reverse complement.
GCCGACCCGGTCGCCGCGGGTGAGGCCCTGGTCGAGCAGGACGCTCGCCGCCCGGGAGACGGCGTCGTCGAGTTCCCCGTACGTCCACCGGCGCTCGCCGTACTCCAGCGCCACCCGTGCGGGGGTGCGCCGGGCGCTGCGCCGCAGCACCCCGTCAACCGTGCTGCCCTGTCCCTGCGTCATGACTCATGATCCTCGGCCCGTCGCCGGGAGAGGTCAAGCACCACGGAACCGCACCCGCGCCCGCAGGCGCCCAACCGCTTTGTCCCGCAACGACGTTGGGAAACACAGATGCGTACCACCCGCGCGAGACGGCTGCTCGTCGCAGCCGTCGCCCTGCTCACCGCATCGGCCGCGTTACCGGCCGCCGCGGCCGAGCGGCCCGCCCGTCAGGACCGTCCCTCGCACGGCGGTCTGTCCGCCGTCATCCGCTACACCGAGTACGGCATTCCGCACATCCTCGCCGAGGACTACGCCGGCCTGGGGTTCGGCACCGGCTGGGCCCAGGCGGCCGACCAGGTCTGCACCCTCGCCGACGGCTTCACGACCGTGCGCGGCGACCGCTCGCGCTTCTTCGGTCCCGCCGCGGCCACCGACCTCTCGCTCTCGTCGGCGGGGGACAACCTCTCCAGCGACCTCTACTTCCGGGGCGTACGGCAGTCCGGCACGGTGGCGAAGCTGCTCGCCGAACCGGCGCCGCTGGGCCCGAGCCGGCAGGCGAAGGACCTGATACGGGGGTTCGCCGCCGGGTACAACACCTGGCTCGCGAAGCACCGGATCACCGACCCGGCCTGCACGGGCGCCGCCTGGGTACGGCCGATCACCACGCTGGACGTGGCCACCCGTTACTACGCCCTCGCCGTCCTCGGCGGCCAGGGCGGCGCCGTGGACGAGATCACCGGGGCGACTCCTCCCACCGGTGCCCCGGCCCCGGAACGGGGTGTTGACGCCGCGGCCCTCGTCCAAGCCGTACAGGACCGGTCGGCCACCTCCGACATGGGATCGAACGCGGTCGCCTTCAGCGGCGCCACCACCGCGAACGGCCGGGGTCTGCTGCTGGGCAACCCGCACTACCCGTGGCAGGGCGGACGCCGGTTCTGGCAGTCGCAGCAGACCATTCCGGGCGAGCTGAACGTGGCCGGCGCAGCCCTGCTCGGCACGCCGACCGTGGCCATCGGCTACAACTCCCGGGTGGCCTGGAGCCACACCGTCGCGACCGGCGTCCCCTTCAACCTGACCCGGCTCACCCTCGACCCGTCCGACCCCACCGTCTATCTGGTGGACGGCAAACCGGAGCGGATGACCAGGCGGACCGTGACCGTCGCGGTCAAGGAGGGCGCCCCCGTCACCCGCACCCAGTGGTGGACCCGGTACGGCCCGGTGGTCGCCGACCCGGACGGCGATCCGCCGCTGCCCTGGACCGCCACGACGGCGTACGCGTTCAACGACCCCAACGCCGCCAACTTCCGGTTCGCCGACACCTCGCTCGGCTTCGGCAGGGCGCGCTCCACGGCGGACCTCCGGGCGTCCCTCGACCGGCACCAGGGGCTCCCGTGGGTGAACACCGTCGCCGCGGACTCCGCCGGGCACACCCTGTTCACCCAGTCGCAGGTGCTGCCCCGGATCACCGACGACCTCGCGGCCCGCTGCTCCACCGATCTCGGCAGGATCACCTATCCGCAGGCGGGGCTCGCGGTCCTCGACGGCTCGCGCGCCGCCTGCACGCCCGGCAGTGACGCCGACGCCGTGCAGCCCGGGACCTTCGGGCCCGCCCGGATGCCCGTCCTCCTGGACGCCCCGTACGTGGAGAACTCCAACGACAGCGCCTGGCTGACCAACGCCGACCGGCCGCTCACCGGGTACGAACGGATCTTCGGCGACGTCGGGACACAGCGCACACCACGCACCCAGGGCGCGATCGAGGACGTGGCGGCGATGGCGGAGCGGGGCGGGCTGACCGTCCGGGACCTCCAGGACCAGGAGTTCGCCAACCGGGTGCCGGTCGGTGACCTGACGGCGGCCGACGCGGCGAAGGCCTGTGCCGCGCTGCCGGGCGGGACGGCCTCGGGAAGCGACGGCACGGCGGTCGACGTCGCCGCGGCCTGCCCGGTGCTCGCGGCCTGGGACCGCACCATGGACACCGGCAGCAGGGGCGCCCTGCTCTTCGACCGGTTCTGGCGGAAGCTCACGGCCGCGGTGCCAACGGCCCAGCAGTGGCGGGTGCCGTTCTCGGCGGCCGACCCGGTGCACACCCCGAACACGCTCAACACCGCCGCACCCGGCTTCGCCACGGCCCTGGCCGACGCCGTGGCCGAACTGCGCGCGGCGGGCATCCCGCTGGACGCGCGGCTCGGCGAGCACCAGTTCGTCGTGCGCGGCGGGCAGCGCATCCCGGTCCCGGGCGGCACCGAGGCGCTGGGCGTCTGGAACAAGATCGAGCCGGTCTGGAACGCCGGCCAGGGCGGCTACACGGACGTCGCGTTCGGCTCCAGTCATATTCAGGCGGTGGGCTGGGACGGCAGTCGCTGCCCGGTGGCCCGCACCCTGCTGACGTACTCCCAGTCCTCGAACCCGAACTCGCCCCACCACAGCGACCAGACCCGGCTGTTCTCGGCCGAGAAATGGGTGACGGCGCGGTTCTGCGAGAAGGACATCCTTTCGTCCGCGGCGTTGAAATCCGTCCGAGTGCACGAAAGCTGAGCGCGTACGGTCCCGTTCCTCGTGGGGCGGGACCGCACGTGAGTGACACAGGGAAACCCCTGTCGACGCGCAGTGCATCAACAGTTGTTCAGACCAGGGGGATTCTGCTTCAACGTGCTCCCGTGCGCCCCTTTGGAGAAAGGTTTCGGGAAACCGAGGAACGTGGAACCTGGGCAGGACTTGTCTCGGACGTTCAACCCGAGGCAGGTTCACTCATTTCACGTGTAGCACCGGGCAGGAGGTTTCCATGAACCGCGCTGTGCCTGAACAAAAACGAACATGGACGACAGGTACTGCTCCCGGCATATTCCCTCTCCTCGGCCACGGTATCGCCTTCTACCGTCGGCCGCTCGCGTTTCTGAATTCTTTGCCCGCACACGGGGATCTGGTCGAGATACGCCTGGGCCCCCAGCGTGCCTGGATGGTGTGCCACCCGGAGCTGACCCACGAGGTGCTCATGGATCCGCACACCTTCGACAAAGGGGGCCCGCTCTACGACCGGCTCGGCAGTCTGATGGGCGACGGCCTCGTCACCTGCCGCCAGCCGACCCACCGCGACAAACGCAGGCTGCTGCAACCCGCCTTCCGTCCCTCCCACGTCGCCGCCTACACGGACCTCGTCACCGAGGAGGCCGAGTCGGTGTGCGAGGCCTGGCAGGCGGGCGGGACCGTGCCTGTCTCCGAGGCGATGATGACCCTCACAACCCGCGTGATCAGCCGGGTCCTGCTCTCCGACTCGCTGGACGACACGACGACCGCCGAGGTGCGGGACTGTCTCGCGGACGTCGTCCGCGGCCTGTTCCTCCGTACGGTCGTCCCGGTCGACGTCCTCTTCCGCGTCCCGACCCCCGCCAACCGCCGCTATCGGCGCGCCCTCTCCCGCCTGCACGCGATCATCGACACGGCGATCGCCGGGCGCCGGCTCGGTGCCGACCGCGACGACGTGCTCGGCGCTCTGCTGGCGGCCGCACGCGGCACCGACGCAGCCGCGGCGATCACCGACCAGGAGATCCACGACCACCTGATCACGCTGCTGCTCACCGGCGCCGAGACCTCGGCACTGGCGCTGGCCGCAGCCTTCAGTCTGCTGGCCCGCAACCCTGAGGCGGAACGCCGGCTGCACGCCGAACTCGACGCCGTCCTCCCCGACGGCCGCCGGCCCGGCCCCGACGATCTGCCGCACCTCGTGCACACCCGGTGCGTCGTCTCCGAGACGCTGCGCCACTCCTCACCCGGCTGGCTCTTCACCCGCGTCACCACGAGGGCGACGGAACTCGCCGGGCGCCGGCTGCCCGCGGGAGCCACCGTGCTCTACAGCCCCTACCTCCTGCACCACGATCCGTCGTGGTTCCCCGACCCCGAGCGTTTCGACCCCGACCGCTGGCTGCCGGGGCGGCCCACCGCCGCACAGCGCCGCGCGACGATGCCGTTCTCCGCGGGCAACCGCAAGTGTCTCGGCGACGAGTTCGCCATGGTGGAGGTCACCCTGGCGCTCGCCACCATCGCCGGCCGCCGGCGCCTGCGCCATCTGCCCGGCGCCGTCGAACAGACACCCCGCCCCGCGATCACGCTGGGCCCGCGTTCCCTGGTCATGGCCTGCGAAGCCCGTTCCCGCATGCCGTCGGGCGCGACGCCCCGCGCCGACTCCCCCGCACCCCGAGCCGTGGCCACCCCTCGCGTCTCGGACTCCCGAACGGCAGGTGATCACGTTGTCGGCAACACATGAGGACATCACGCTCGGTGTACTGGACGAAACCCCGGCCGCCAACCTCCGCGACCTGATCGACACCCACCTCCACATGCCCTTTCCCTTCCAGCGCAACCCCCATGAAGCCGAGGCCGCCGCCGGCGTCGACGCCTGGCTGAGCAGGTGGGGTCTGACCGGCGAACCGGGTGTGGCGGCGATGATCGCCCACACTCGGCCGGCCGAGCTGGCGTCCTACAACAGTCCCACCATGGACTCCGCCCTCCTCCAGATCGTGGCCAACCAGATCGCCTACCAGTTCATCTTCGACGATCGCGCCGAGGACGTCGGCCGACGCTCTCCGGGCAGGCTGGTGCCCATGCTGTGCGAGAGCATCGCGATCCTGCGGGACGGCCGGCCGGCCGGCACCCCCCTCGGAGCGGCCCTGGCCGACCTGTACCGGCAGGTCCGGGAACGGTGCACACCCGCACAGGCCACGCGGTGGGCCGAGAAGAGCCGTGAGTACGTACACGGCTTGCTGTACGAGGCGGTGGCGCAGGCCCAGCCCTACCTCGTACGGGCCAGGGACTGCACCTCGATACGGTCGCTGACCGCGGGCGTCGAGCCGTTCTACCCGCTGTGCGAGGCGGCCCAGCCACACGAACTGTCCGCTGCCGAACTCCACCACCCCGTCGTACAGCGGCTGGGCCGGCTGTCGGCCGACGCGGCGGTGTGGATACCCGACCTCTTCTCCGCGGTGAAGGAACAGCGCTCGGGCGGAATGATCAATCTGGCCCTGGCCCACCAGCGCGAAAACCGGTGTTCCCTGCAGGCCGCCGTCGTCCTGGCCATCCAGCAGATCAACGCCACGATCGAGGAGTTCCAGAGGCTCTACGCGGAGGTCGAGCCGGAGCTGAGCCTCGCGGGCGTCGGCTACGTGGAGGGCATGACCGGCTGGATCCGCGGGTGTTACCACTGGTCCCGGACCGTGCCGCGCTACGCGGACGTGGTGTCGGTGCCCGCCGTCTCGTAGGGCACCCGACGTGCCCCGGCGACGGCGCCTGCGGGACCTGACCATCCGGGCCCCTTACCCGGAGATCGGAGATTATCCCTCGCTCAGTTCATGATTCACCCTATGGTGCTCAATCCGGCCTGTCGTACCTGGTCTGGGCGTACGCTCGGCTCCCCTGGGCCGAACGACAGAAAGCGGTACGGCACATGGCGACGGAGCCGCGGCAATCGATCACCGACCGCCGGACGTTGATCGAGCGCCAACGGGAACTGGAGGCCCTCGACGCCGCGTTTCGGGAGCTTCGGTGCACCACGGACGGTCTGTCCCGCGCGAGGCGCAGGGGGCTGCTCGCCCTGACCGGGCGGGCCGGACTGGGCAAGACCGCACTCATCACGGAGGCCCGTGCCCGGGCCGCGGCATCCGGACTCACCGTGCTGTCGGGCAGGGGCGGTGAGTCGGAGCAGGGTTCGGCGTTCCGTGTCGTACGCCAGTTGATGCAGCCCTCGCTGGCGAGGATGGACGAGGAGCAGCGCCATGCGTTCCTCGGCAGCTGGTACGACATCGTCGCCGCCGTGCTCGGCCTCGAAGCGCGCGGGGCCACACCGGCACCGGATCCGACCGGGGTCCGTGAGGGCCTCGACTGGGTCATGACGCGGCTCACGGTGCAGCAGGCACCCGTCGTCCTGCTCCTGGACGACCTGCACTGGGCGGACGCCGAGTCCCTGAGCTGGCTCGCCTCCTTCGCCTCCCGGGTCGAGGACCTTCCGCTGCTGATCGTGGTCGCCTACCGGCCCGACGAGCTGCCGCCCGAAGCGGGCGAACTCCGCGGCCTCGTCGCGGACCACGGGGACCGCCCGCACGACCTGGCGCCGCTGACCGCCGACGGCGTGGCACAGATCGTCAGGAGCGAGATCGGGGAGACGGCCGAGGACCAGTTCTGCAAGGAGTGCTGGTCGGTCACCACCGGGAGCCCCTTCGAAGCGGTGGAACTCGCCATCCGACTCGCCGAGCGGAAACTGGGCGGCACCGCCGACGACCTGCCGGCGATGCGTGAACTCGCCACGGCGATCACGGGTCCGGGACTGATCGCGCGTCTGGAACGGCTCGGCACCGCGACCGTCCGCTTCGCGCACACCGCGTCCGTGCTGGGTTCGCCCTTCGCACCCCAGCTCGCCGCGACCATCGCGGTGCTCGGCGAGCAGGCCGCGGCGGAGGCGACCCGGAAACTGCGGGCGGCCCGGATCCTGGCGGAAGGCCACGGTCCCGAGGGCGAGCTGGAGTTCGTCCATCCGCTGATCGCCACGACGATCTACGAGTCCATCGGCACGGACTTCCGGGCGGGTCTGCACGACGCCGCCGCGCAGGCGGTGCTGGCCGCGGGATACGGTCCCGCCACCGCCGCCCGCCACCTGCTGGAGGTCCCCTGCGACGGCAGTACCGAGACGGTCGCATGTCTGCGCGAGGCCGCTCGCGAATACCTTCGCGCCGGGGCCACCGAGGCGGCCGGGCGGCTGCTGACCCGCGCGCTCCAGGAACCGCCCCTTCCCGAGGACCGCGCCGCGATCCTGCACGAACTCGCCTGCGCCACCTTCCTGATGGAACCCACGGCCACGGTGAGGCATCTGCGCCAGGCGCTGGCGGAACCCGACGTCGACCCCGATCTGCGCGCCTCCGTGGTCTTCCGGCTGACGCAGGCTCTGGCCCACACCGATCAGATGGCCGAGGCGGAGCGGGTGGCCACCGAAGAGGCCCGTCAGGCCCCGAATCCGCGCGTCAAACTGCGGATGCAGGCCGACCAGTTCGTCTGGGGCATGTTCCGCACCGACGACCGGGACTCACCCGCGCGCTCCCGGAGGCTGGCGCGGCTGGCAGAGCACCTGCCCGGCCGCAGTCTTGAGGAGCGCTACATCCTGGGCCTGCGGGCCTGGGACGCCGTCATGCGCGGCGAATCGCGGCAGACCGCCCTCGGGTATGCCGAGAAGGCCCTGCACGGCGGCATGAGCTGGACCGACGAGAACCGGGGCTTCGAGGTACCCGCTTCGGTCGCGCTGGTCTTCATGTACGGCGACCGGCCGCGCCAGGCCGAGGAGTTGTTCGACAAGGGGATCGCCGAGTGCGTGGCCAAGGGATGGTGCGGCTCCCATCTGGCCCTCGGCCAGACTCTCGCCGGCTACATCCGCTACCGCCGCGGCTGCCTGGCCGAGGCCGAGGACCTCGAACTGCAAGGGCTGCGGATCGCCGACCGGGTGGAAGGGGCGGTGCCCGCCCAGTGGTTCGCCGTCGGCATCCTGATCCAGACCCTGGTCGCCCGTGGGCGGGTCACCGAGGCGCGTGCTCTCGCCGACAAGCACCACTTCGGCGAGGCGACCCCGAACGCCGTCATCTATCCCGACCCGCGCACCGTGTACGCGGAGCTGCTCCTGGCGGAGGGACGGCATGCCGAGGCGGCGCTGCTGCTGTTCTCGGTCGGGGAGTGGCTGGACGGCCGGGCCTGGCGCAACCCCTCCTGGTGCCCCTGGCAGCTGCATCTGGCCTCCGCACTCGCCCCCACCGCCCCCCAGGAGGCGATCGGTCACGCCCAGGACGCCGTGCGGCGTGCCCGGGAGTTCGGGGCCGCCTCCACCATCGGCCAGGCCCTGCACACCCTCGCCGAGGTGACCGGCGGGCCCGCGGCCGTCGATCTGTACGCGGAGGCTGTCGACCACCTGGAACAGTCGCCCGCCGCCTACGAACTCGCCCGCGCCCAGGTCGGCCACGGTGCCGCGCTGTCCCGCAACGGGCGGCTCCAGGAGGCCGCCGACCGGCTGTACCAGGGGCTGGAAGGAGCCGTCCACTGCGGGGCCGAGGCGCTCGCCGCGCGGGCCAGGGGGGAGCTGTCGGCGGCCGGGATGCGCCCGCTGCCGTTGCGCTATGTGCAGGCGGACACCCTGACCGCCCCGGAACTCCGGACCGCCGAACTGACCGTCCAGGGACACCCGGTGGCCGTCGTAGCCAAGGAACTGCGCCTCACCGAGCAGGGCGTACGGCAGCTGCTGTCCCGCGTCTACCGCAAGATCGGCACCGACGCCGCCGGCCTCGCCGGGTTCCTGGAGGACCGTCCGCACCGGCACCACTGAGGCCGTCGGCAGGGTGCTCACACCGGGCGGGTGCGGCCCTCCCAGTAGGGGTCGCGCAGCCGCCGCTTGTACAGCTTGCCGTTGGGGTCGCGGGGCATCTCGGCGATGAAGTCGACGGTCCTGGGCCGCTTGTAGCCGGCGAGCTGTTCCGCGCAGTGGGCGAGCAGGGCGGCGGCGAGGTCGGGGCCCGGTTCGTGTCCCGGAGCGGGTTCGACGACGGCCTTGACCTCCTCACCCCAGTCGTCGTGCGGGATGCCGAAGGCGGCGGCGTCGGCGACGGCGGGGTGGGAGAGGAGCGCGGACTCGATCTCGGCGGGGTAGATGTTGACCCCGCCGGAGATGATCATGTCGATCTTGCGGTCGCGGAGGAAGAGATACCCGTCCTCGTCGAGGCAGCCGAGGTCGCCGACGGTGAAGAAGTCGCCGATGCGGTTCTTCTTCGTCTTGGCCTCGTCCTTGTGGTAGGAGAAGCCGCCGGTGTTCATCTTCATGTAGACGGTGCCGAGTTCACCGGGCGGCAGCCGGTTGCCGTCGTCGTCGAAGACCGCGAGTTCGCTGATCGGCCAGGCCTTGCCGACCGTACCGGGCTTCTTCAGCCAGTCCTCGGCGGTCGCGAAGGCGCCGCCGCCCTCGCTGGCCGCGTAGTACTCCTCGACACTGGGCCCCCACCAGTCGAGCATCGCCCGCTTGACGTGGTCCGGGCAGGGGGCGGCGCCGTGGATGGCGTGCCGCATGGAGGTGACGTCGTAGCGTGCGCGGACCTGCTCGGGGAGGGCGAGCAGACGGTGGAACTGGGTGGGGACCATATGGGTGTGGGTGCAGTGGTGTGTGTCGATCAGGCGGAGCATCTCCTCGGGGGTCCACTTGTCCATCAGGACCAGGCGGTGGCCTATGTGGAGTGACGCGCCCGCGAACTGCAGTACGGCCGTGTGGTAGAGCGGCGAGCAGACCAGGTGGACGTTGTCGCCGAAGGGCTGGATGCCGAAGATGCCGAGGAAGCCGCCGAGGTAGGCCGCCTCGGGGAGCCTGCCGGGCAGCGGGCGGCGGATGCCGCGGGGGCGGCCGGTGGTGCCCGACGTGTAGTTCATGACCCAGCCGAGCTCGCGGTCCGCGGGCGCCGAGTCGGGCTGTCCGTCGAGGAGTTCGGCGTACGGCCGGAAGCCCTCGACCTCGCCGACGGCGTACCGGTGGGTGGCCGGGAGGCCGGCCTCGTCGGCGGCGTGCCGGGCGGGGCCGGCGAAGCGTTCGTGGGTGAGCAGCACCTTGGCGCCGGAGTCGGAGACGATCCAGGCGATCTCCGGGCCGACGAAGTGGTGGTTGACGGGGACGAGGTAGAGGCCGGCCTGGGTGGCGGCCAGGTACGCGGCGAAGAACTCGGGGCCGTTGGGCAGCACGACCGCGAAGGCGTCGCCGCGTTCCAGGCCCGCGGCGCGCAGTCCGTGGACGAGTCTGTTGGCGGCGGCGTACAGGCGGCCGGCGGTCCATTCCTCGCCGTCGGGTGCGACGAGCACGGTGCGGTCGGGTTCGCTGGTGGCCTGGGCCCAGAAACCGGCGGGGGGTGTGCTGGTCACTTGGCGCTCCTTCCGGCGATGCGGTTGATGCGGTCGACGGCCTGTTCGAAGCCGCGGGTGAGGTCGTCGAAGACGGCCTGGACGCTGCGTTCGCTGGTCATGCGGCCGACGATCTGGCCGACGGGGGTGCCGAGCAGGGGCTCGACCTCGTACTTCTGGATGCGGCTGACGGCCTCGGCGACGAGCAGGCCCTGGAGCGGCATGGGGAGGGTGCCGGGACCGTGCGGGTCGTCCCAGGCGTCGGTCCACTCGGTGCGCAGCTGACGTGCCGGTTTCCCGGTCAGGGCGCGGGAACGGACGGTGTCGCCGGAGCCGGCGGCGAGCAGTTTGCGGGTCACGGCGGGCGAGGAGAGGTCGGCCTCTGTGACGGTCAGCCACAGGGAGCCCAGCCACACACCCTGGGCGCCGAGGCTGAGTGCGGCCGCCGCCTGCCGGCCGCTGCCGATGCCGCCCGCGGCCAGCACGGGCAGCGGGGCGACGGCGTCGACGACCTCCGGGGTGAGCACCATGGTGGCGATCTCGCCGGTGTGGCCGCCGGCCTCGTAGCCCTGCGCCACGACGACGTCGATGCCCGCGTCCTGGTGCTTGACGGCGTGCCGGGCGCTGCCCGCGAGGGCGGCGACGAGGACGTCCTGGTCGTGGGCGCGGTCGATGACGTCGGCGGGCGGCGAGCCGAGGGCGTTGGCGAGCAGCCGGATCGGGTAGTCGAAGGCGACGTCGAGCTGGGTGCGGGCGACCTGCTCCATCCAGCCGGTGATCCGCCATCCGGACGCCTCGCCCTCGGCCAGCTCGGGCACCCCGTACTTGGCGAGGGTGTCCCGCACGAACTGCCGATGGCCGTCCGGGATCATCGCCTCGACCTCGGCCTCGCTGACGCCTTCCACCTTCTTGGCGGGCATCACGACGTCGAGTCCGTACGGCTTCCCGTCGACGTGCTCCTCGATCCAGTCGAGGTCGCGTTTGAGGTCGTCGGGGGCGGTGTAGCGGACCGCGCCGAGCACCCCGAACCCACCGGCCCGGCTGATGGCCGCGGCGACGGCGGGGAACGGCGTGAAGCCGAAGACGGCGTGCTCGACTCCCAGGGTCTTGCTCAGCTCCGTCTGCATGGGCGCAGGATGCCGCAGTCGACCGGCCGACGGAAGAGGTTTTCTGATGCTCCGTCAGATTTCTGCTCGGTCGGATTCTCCGGCAGCCACCTGCCCGGGCGGGCCGGCTGTCACTCCCCCTCCAGCACCGCCATCGCCGCGTTGTGCCCGGGGACCCCGCTCACACCTCCCCCGCGCACCGCGCCCGCCCCGCACAGCAGGACGTTGGCGTGCCGGGTCTCGACGCCCCAGCGGCCGGTGCCGTCCTGGGCGTAGGGCCAGGAGAGGTCGCGGTGGAAGATGTTGCCGCCGGGGAGGCGGAGGTCGCGTTCGAGGTCCAGGGGGGTCTTCGCCTCGATGCAGGGGCGGCCGTCCGCGTCGAGGGCGAGACAGTCGACGAGGGGCTCGGCGAGATGGGCGTCGAGCTGGGCGACGGTGGACTTGAGGAGTTCCGCGCGTACGGCGTCGTTGTCGGCGGCGAAGAGCCGGGCGGGGGTGTGCAGACCGAAGAGGGTGAGCGTCTGGTAGCCGCGTTCGACCAGGTCACGGCCGAGGATCGTGGGGTCGGTCAGGGAGTGGCAGTAGATCTCCGAGGGCGGGGCGGCGGGGAGCCGGCCGGCCGCCGCCTGGGCGTGGGCGGTGGCCAGCTGCTCGTAGCCCTCGGCGATGTGGAAGGTGCCGGAGAACGCCTCGCGCGGGTCGACGGCGGTGTCCCGGAGCCGGGGCAGGCGCTTCAGCAGCATGTTCACCTTGAGCTGGGCGCCCTCGGCGGGCTCCGGGGCCGGGTCGCCGGTGAGGGCGGCGAGTTCCTGCGGGGCGGCGTTGACCAGGACGTGCCGGGCGGCGACGACGCCCTCGCCGTCGGCGGTGCGGTAGGCGACCTCGGCGGACCGGCCGTCCGTCTCGATCCGTACCGCCTCGTGTCCGGTGGCGAGCACCGCGCCCGCCGAGCGCGCGGCGGCGGCCAGGGCGTCGGTGAGGGCGCCCATGCCGCCGACCGGTACGTCCCAGGCGCCCGTGCCGCCGCCGATGACGTGGTAGAGGAAGCAGCGGTTCTGCCGCAGCGAGGTGTCATGGGCGTCGGCGAACGTGCCGATCAGCGCGTCCGTGAGGACGACCCCGCGCACCAGATCGTCCGTGAAGTTCTCCTCGATGGCGACCCCGATGGGCTCCTCGAACAGGAGCCGCCAGGCCTCCTTGTCGTCGATCCGGCGGCGCAGCTCCTCGCGCGAGGGCAGCGGCCCGGTGAGCGTCGGGAAGACGCGCTCGGCGACCCGGCCGGTCATGCCGTAGAACCGCTGCCAGGCCTGGTACTCCTCCTTGCCCCCGGTCAGCCGTTCGAACGCCTCGCGGATGCGCCGCTCGCCGCCGCCGACCAGCAGTCCGGTGGGCCGGCCGGCGCGCTCCACGGGCGTGTACGACGAGATGGTGCGGCCGCGGACGCGGAAGTTCAGGCCCAGGTCGCGGACGATCTTCCTGGGCAGCAGGCTGACCAGGTAGGAATAGCGTGACAGCCGCGCGTCGACGCCGGCGAAGGGGCGGGTCGAGACGGCGGCGCCACCGGTGCGGCCCAGCCGTTCCAGCACCAGTACGGTGCGCCCGGCCCGGGCCAGATAGGCCGCCGCGACCAGGCCGTTGTGGCCGCCGCCGACGATGATGGCGTCGTAGGTCCTGGATGGTTCGGTGGCAGGGGGCATGGTTCTTCGTAACACATGATGATCTAGGTGGGTAAGAGGCTTGCCGGTTCGCTCCGCGGGGAGGGCCGTTCGGACAGTGCGGATTGTGCGGACTTGTCGCGCCCAGGCGGTGGAGCCGCCTGCCGGCACAGCCCCGCGCCCCTGTGGGGTGCTCGTTTCACGGCCGTCCGCCCGATGCCTGCTGCTGGCGCAGTACCGCCACACGTCGATACAGCTCGACCGCCTCGGCTCCTCGGCCCAATTGCTCCAGACAGTGCGCCTCGTCGTTGCGGCTGGCCAGGGTGTCCGGGTGGTCCGGGCCGAGGACTCGCTCCCGGGCGGTGGCCACCCGCCGGTACTCCGTCAGCGCATCTGCCCAGCGGCCCAGCCAGCCCAGGCTGACCGCGACCTCGCGGCGGCTGACCAGGGTGTCGGGGTGGTCGGGGCCGAGGACCCGTTCGCGGATGGCGCACACGTCCCGTGATTCCGCGAGGGCCTCCTCCCAGCGGGCGAGGCGGCCGAGGTTGACGCCGAGGCCGTGGCGGGCGCGCAGCGTCTCGGGGTGGGCGGGGCCCTGGACCCGGGCGCGGTCGTCGATCAGGGCACGGTAAAGGGTGAGTGCGTCGGCGCTGCGGCCGAGGCGGCCGAGACTGATGCCCACTTCGTAGCGGGCGGCGAGGGTGTCGGGGTGGTCGGGGCCGAGGGCGCGGGAGCGTGCCTCGGCGACCTCGCGGTAGGTCGCCAGGGCCTCTTCCCAGCGCCCCAACTGGCCCAGTGCATAGGCGACTTCGTAGCAGGTGACCAGGGTGTCGGGGTGCTGCGGGCCGAGGACGCGGGTGCGGGCGACGGCCACGTCGTGGGCCATGCGGTACGAGTCCTCCAGCCGGCCCAGCCTGCTGAGGTTGAAGGCGAGGTTGTGTCGGCAGCGCAGGGTGTCGGGATGGTCCGGGCCCATCAGCCGCTGCCGGGCGGCCAGTACGGCCGTGTACGCCTGGTGGGCTTCGAAGTGGCGGCCCAACTGGCCCAGCACGTAGGCCGTTTCCTGACGGACGGCGAGCGTGTCGGGGTGCTCGGCGCCGAGCAGGCGCTCTCGGGCGTCGGCGACCTCGGTGTACTCGCGCAGGGCGTCGGCGGCACGGCCGGTGCGGCTCAGGGTGAAGGCGATCTCGTAACGGCTGGCGAGGGTGTCCGGGTGGTCGGGGCCGAGGAGGCGGGCGCGCTCGGCGGCGACCGCGCGGTGTACCTCGCCGGCCTCGGTCCAGCGCCCGAGCCGCCCGAGGCTGAGCCCGGCGTTGTGCCGGCCGGCGAGCGCGGCGACGGTCTCGGGGGCGGGGACCGCGGGAACGGGTTCGGGGGTGCCGTTTACGGGGCGGGCGATCCACTCCCCGGTGAGCCCGGCCGCGGGGTCGGGCGGGGTGGTGCGCAGGCCGGCGCCGGCCGCCTTGTGGCCGGTGGTCATGCCGCGGGTCCAGGACGGCAGCCGGGGCTCGCGGAACGCCGCTTCCGGGGGCGCGAGTTGGGGCTGCGCGGTGATGACGGTGGGGACGTAGGTGGGCGTCGTACGCCCGGAGGTGATCCGGCGGCCCAGCTCCATGGCGTCGTAGGGTCGCTGCTCGGGCCGTTTGGCCAGCAGGTCCAGGACGACCTTCTCGAACCAGCCCGGCAGTTCGGCGCGGTGGTCGCGCGGCGGAGCGGGTGGGGTGTCGCGGTGGCCGATGAGGATCGCCCAGGCGTCGTCGAGGTCGAACGGCGGTGCCCCGGTGGCGATCTCGTACAGCACGCAGCCCAGGGAGTACAGGTCGCTGCGCTGGTCGACCTCGGTGCCGCCGATCTGTTCCGGTGACATGTAGTGCGGGGTGCCCATGGCGATGCCGGTTCCGGTCAGCCGGGAGGTGAGGCCGATGTCCTGGCCGAGGCGGGCGATGCCGAAGTCGCAGAGCTTCACCGTGCCGTCGGTGAGCCGCATGATGTTGGCGGGTTTCAGGTCCCGGTGCACGATGCCCTGCCGGTGGGTGTAGGCGAGGGCGGCGGCGACCTGCTCGGCGATGTCGACGACGTCGCCGACGGGCAGCGGATGGTGCTTGTTGTCCTCCATGAGCTGGCTGAGGTTGCGGCCGTCCAGCAGCTCCATCACGAGGTAGAGGATGCCGTCGTGCTCGCCGAAGTCGTGCACGACGGTCACCCCGCGGTGGGAGAGGGCGGCGGCCACTCTCGCCTCACGGCGGAACCGTTCGCGCAGGACGCGGGTGAACGCCTGGTCGTGGTGCGGGCCCAGCGGTTTGAGGCACTTCACGGCAACCTGCCGGCCGAGGGACTCGTCGCGGGCCCGCCACACCTCACCCATCCCGCCCCGTCCGATCAGGTCGAGCAGCCGGTACCGCCCCTGGACCAGCCTGGTGTCACCCATCGCGCGCCGTCGCCCCCCGTCGCTACAGCCCCGCCCCCAGGGGGATGCCGTCAAGGCGCGGCCGCGCCGAACCGGCCCGTTCCGTGACACACCCCCTGGTCGTCCAGTATGGCGGCCTAATGCCCGACTTTGTACGGTGCCGGGCGCGCGTGCGGGCCGAGCCTCGTCATGGCGCACAGGATGTGTTTGGGCGGGAGTTGCCGGCGCAGACGTGCGGGAACACAGCGCAGCAGGGTGCGGGTGGCGCGCAGTCGCCGGGTCACGACGGCGGGTTCGGGGCCGGTCTGCCGTACAGCTCGTGGGCGTACGGCGGCAGAGAGGCGTACGCCAGGTGGGCCACGCGCCGCCACAGCACCTCGCGCGCCGGTATCAGGAGCGGGTGCGTCGGAGGGCGGAGCGGTCCGCCTGGGCGTCGGCGAGGGGAAAGCCGGAGCGGCGCTGAACGAGGCTCACCCCGTCCCCAAGACCGGGCAGCAGCTCGTCGACCGATCCTGATGGACCGGTGGACATACACCGAAGCCCGGTTGGAGTACCGGCTGACGGTCGTCGCGCGGCCGCTCTGTGGACTCAGTCGGGGGGCAGGATGCTCGCCGCCGGGCTGCGGAGTCCGTCGAGCGCGATGGCGATCGTCCGGCGCCACTGGCCCTCGCCCCTCGTGGCCCCGAGGCACTCGGTCCCGCCCATCGGAGCGATCGAGATGAGGACCAGGTCCCGCCAGGTCACATCGGCCCTCAACACGCCGTGATCCTGCGCGCGTCGCACGAGCCGGTCGATGGAGTCCGCGAGTACCGAGCCGCGCTCTGCCACCTCCGCGGGGAGCTCCCGCGCGTTGCCACTCGTGAACTCCGCGAGCCCGAGATTGGCCAGCTGCGCCTCGGTGAAGGCGAAGAGGAAGCCGGACAGGCCGGCCCAGGGGTCGGGGTCCTCGAGAGCGGCGTCGGCCCACGACTGGATCTCCGATATTCCGTCGATCAACACATCGGCGACCAAGGCTTCCTTCGACCCGAAGCGCCGGTAGAGCGTCCCGACGCCGACCTCGGCGCGTTCCGTGATGTCGGTCGTCGACGCCTGGAGTCCGCGCTCGGCGATCGCCGCGCGGGCGGCCTCGATGAGGCGCAGGCGTTTGCGTCGCGAGTCCGCCCGCTCCTTCGGCACTTCGCCCGTCACTTTGTCCACCATGTGCCGAACTATAGCTCAGCGGACGTACCCTCTCCTTACGGACTACCACTCTCCGCACGGAGGGCCCCTCTCCGTTCTGTTACGTTGAAGGCATGGCAACCGACCCCCCACCCGCTCTGCTCGTCTACGGCGCCACCGGTTACACCGGGCGGCTGATCGCCGAGAAAGCCGCTCGCGCTGGGCTGGACGTCGCCGTCGCGGGCCGCCACCGGGCCAGGGTCGAGGCACTCGCAGAACGGCTCAGTGTCCCCGGCCGGACTTGCGCGCTCGATGACCCCGCGACCGTTCGGGGAGAGCTCCAGGGCGTCCGGTGCCTGCTGAACGTCGCGGTCCCGTTCAGCCGGACCGCCGAGCAGCTCATCGACGCGTGCATCGCGGAAGGTGTCCACACACCTCGACACGATCGCGGAGTTCGCGCCCTTCGCACTGGCCGAGGAGCGGTCCGCGGTCGCCGCGGCGGCCGGAGTGATGCCCGTGCCGGGCGTCGGCCTGGGACGTCGTGCCGAGCAACGCGGTCGCGGTGCACGCCGCGGGCAGGATGCCGCGACCGGTCGGACTCCGCGTGGCCCTCAAGGTGACCGGCCCAGTCTCCCGCGGCTCGGTCTCGAGCTCCGCGAGGTTCGCCGACCTGATCGGGCTGGTGTGCTCCGACGGGCAGATGGTGCGCAAGACCCGCTAGGCACTCGACCGGGCTGCGGGACGTCAAGGTCTTCATGCGCTCCGACGGCGCGGTTCCCGCCCCCGATAAAGAACTCCCCGAAGGCCGGTATGGGGCACTTGCCGAGGTCGCCGACGCGAACGGCAACGTCGTCCGCTCCGTCCTTGAGACACCGGTCCGACACCTGCATCACCAACCTCTGACCCTTTGCCGCCAGGCCAGGACAATCCACTCACCATGAGGAAGTGCTTCATGCGCTACACGACATTCGGACGACGATCGGGTTTGCGGGTCTCCGAGTACGCCCTCGGCACAGGGAACTTCGGGACGGTCTGGGCCAGCGGCACGGACGCCGGCGGCGCCCGCGCGATCTTCGACCGGTTCGCCGAGGCCGGCGGCACGTTCCTGGACACCGCGGGCATGTACCAGGCGGGAGAGTCCGAAGCGATCCTCGGGGACCTGCTGGCAGTCGATCGCGATCACTTCGTCGTCTCGACGAAGTACGCCGCGAACGACACAGCACAGCCGCACGTCTCGCTGACGGGCAGCGGGCGGAAGAACCTCGTCGCGTCGGTGGAGGCGAGCCTGAAGCGGCTGCGCACGGACTACCTCGACCTGTTGTGGGTCCACTTCCCAGACGGCGTCACGCCGATCGACGAGATCGTCCGCGGGATGGACGACCTGGTGCGCTCAGGGAAGGTCCACCACGTCGCGCTCTCGAACTTCCCGGCGTGGCAGGTGTCGGCCGCGGCGACCCTGGCGGATCTGCGCGGCTGGGCGCCGATCGCCGGTATCCAGACGGAGTACAGCCTCATCGAGCGGACCGCCGAGCGAGAGCTGCTGCCGATGGCCGAAGGACTCGGGCTGGCCGTGAACCTATGGTCGCCGCTGTCCGGCGGACTGCTGACCGGCAAGTACCGCACCGGCGGCGAGGGCCGGGTCACCGATCCCGTCCGGTTCGTGACGCCTGAATCCACCAACCAGCGAACCGCTGTCATCGACACGGTCCTGGCTGTCGCGGAGGAGACGGGCGCGAACGCCGCGCAGGTGTCGATGGCCTGGCTGCGTGAACGGGGCGAGAGGTCCTCCGCGACGCTCATCCCGATCGTCGGACCGCGCACGCTTGCCCAGCTGGACGACTACCTCGGCGCACTCGAAGTGACGCTCACCGATGAGCAGTACACGCGGCTCGACAAGGTCAGCGCCGTCGAACTGGGTGCCCCGCACGGGATCAACGCGACGATCCGCGAGAGGCTCCTGGGGGGCGATGCGAGCCGGTTCATCGGCCCGGTCACCCCGGTCGTCTGACCACGGCGAAACGACTCCCGGTCCGGCCGCAGCGAACACGACCGTCCGAGACGCCATCCGCTTGCCGCTCTGCGAGCTTG
Source organism: Streptomyces sp. NPDC058683 (assembly GCF_042716195.1). NCBI lineage: Bacteria > Bacillati > Actinomycetota > Actinomycetes > Kitasatosporales > Streptomycetaceae > Streptomyces > Streptomyces sp. NPDC058683. The sequence continues at coordinate 205,712 of NZ_JBHXSK010000006.1, read as the reverse complement.
ATCAGTCGAACAGGGTTCCTGTTCGGAGTGTGACTGTCTCCCTGAGGCCGACCGCGATGATCGCCAGAGTCGTCGGGTAGACGAAGCGGCCGCCGTGGGAGGGGGCAGGGCCGTACGCGGACCGTGCGCCCCTGCCACTGGTGGTCTTCGCGGGCACCCTCGTCCTGCCGGTGCTGGGTGCATCGGACCCGTTCTCGTCGAGTCGCGCTTCCTGGGCCCGGCGTTCCCTTGCTCATCCCTCGCCCCGTGCGCTCGTACATGCCTGGCGCGCGAGGCCCGCCCAGCCGTGCCGCCGTATCCCTGCTGTACGAGGCTTACCCGACGAGCTTCACCCACCCGCACTCTGACCCGCGGCATCCAGGTCGGGCCAGAACCGGAATGCATGATTCCGTGACATCCGTCACAGCTGCTCCTGGACCTAGGCGTGCCGGATAGTAGAGGCCGCTCTGACGACATATGGGATTTGTCCGGCTTGGGGAGCGCATGCGTGGCGCCCGGATTCACGGCTCTCCGCCCGCGAGCCACCTTCATCCGTTCTGCACACCCGTAGGGGTTCTGACGGGGCGACAGAATTCCGCTGAGGTCCCGACAACCGGACCAGCGCGCCCCACTCCCACGACAAGGGCCGCTCGAGCCTACGAAGCGAGTTAGTACCAAGGCCCTTTGCGTTCCATGTGAAGGCTTCCTAAGAATGACGACCCGCAGGAGACCGCCGCAGCTCAGGAGCGGGTTACGCATGGGTAGACATCGCAAGAACACGCAATACCGGCGGATAGTCATCGCCGCCGTCGCCGTGGGCACCGTGGGCATACCGTCCGCCGCCATGGCCTGTACCAACTGGCCCGACAGCGGCGGACACCGGTCCAACAGCGCCGAGAACAGCGCCACGAAGGACTCGTGGAACAAGAAGGACTGGTGGAGCGACGCGAACTGGGGCCGCCCCTGGGACGCCGACCAGGCCGGCGAGCCCTCGTGGACGGCATCGGCGGCGCCGAGCGCCACGAAGACTCCTCACTCCCCCGCGAGCGCCGGGAAGACCACCGCGCCGAGGCCGAAGGCCACAGCGTCTCGGCACACCGCACGGACCACCGCTCCCAAGCCCAGCACCACCGCGTCGCCCAGCACCCGGAACACCACCACCACGTCCGCGGCCCCCAAGCCGTCGAGCACCCCGAAGGCCACCCCCACGGCGTCCGGAGTCGCCGCTCGCATCGTGGAACTCGTCAATGCCGAGCGCGGCAAGGTCGGATGTTCGGCCCTGACCCTGAACACGACCCTGTCCAAGGTCGCCCAGGCACACAGTGCGGACATGGCGCTTCACCAGAACATGTCGCACTCCGGGTCCGACGGTTCCTCCCCCGGAGACCGGATCACCAGCGCCGGATACACCTGGAGCACCTACGGCGAGAACGTGGCCTACGGTTACGCCTCTCCCGAGCAGGTCATGGCGGGCTGGATGGCCAGCCCCGGCCACAAGGCCAACATCCTCAACTGCGCGTTCAAGGAGATCGGCGTGGGTCTCGCACAGCCGGGCAGCTACTGGACCCAGGACTTCGGCACGGCCCGTTGAGCGGGTGCCGCCCGCCGTCGCCGTAGTTCGCCGCCGAGTCGCCTCCGGCAGATCCATGAAATGTCAGTGGAACGAGATGGCGTCCTCCCACGCTGAGGCGAGGGGGACGGCCCATGGCGAGTGCGCTGCTGTGCTCGGAGGGGACCGGTGAAGACGCTGGTCGGATTGGCGTTGGCGCCCGAGCATCGGCGCGAGCACAGCGCCCTGCACGGCGGCCTGAACCGGGACCTCATCGAGATCGGCCGGCTACGGCGCTCCTTGGCCGGGGTGTCGCTGCCGCGGGCTGCGGATGGCCGGCTGGTCCCGGCCGTGGACGTCTCCCACTGACTGCGGCCCGACGCCGCCACCAGCGACGAGTCCGGTCAAGCGCACAAGGTGAATTTCGACCTCAGGACAGTTTCGCCTCGGGGGCGAAGGCGGGCAGCTTGTCGAGACTGCTGCGCACGGCGTCGGCGCCGTACTCGAACATCTGCCGCTCGTAGTCGTCGACCGCGCTGAGCAGATCCTGGCGGCCTTCGCCGGCCTCGATCAGGCAGCGGCGCAGCAGGTCGGCGTCGCGCAGCGCGGTGTTCGCGCCGTTGCCGCCGGTCGGGGAGGTGGCGTGGATCGCGTCGCCGAGCAGCGTGACCGGGCCGGACGCCCAGCGCTCACCGGGCTTGACCACCCGGATGGACAGCAGCGTGCTGTTGTCCGGGTCGGCCTGCTCGATCAGCGCGCGCAGCTCCGGGTGCCAGCCTTCCATCCTGGACAGCACGGCGTCCTGCGCGGTCAGGTCCTCCAGCGAGCCGTTCGGCGGCAGGATCATGGCCCAGCGCACGTAGTCGCCGATGTCGGGCAGGGTGACTTCGGGGGCCAGTTGCTCGGCGGCCTGCTTCGGCGGGGTACGGAAGCGCATCGCGCCGAGCAGCAGGCTGACGCCGTCGCCCGTGATCTTCGAGCCGTAGGCCTTGGACAGGCCGGCGAACTCGTCGGTCAGCGGGGTGCGGCCGATGACGAACCGTACGCCGGTGTCGGTCGAGGTGGTCTGCGGCGACAACACCGCGCGGACCGCGGAGGTGACACCGTCCGCGCCGACGAGCAGGTCGGCGGTGGCCGGGTCGCGGCGGGCGAACCGGGCTTGGACATTGCCGTCGGCCAGCACGTCGTAGCCGGTCAGTGTGGCATCGGTGTGCACGGTGAGGCCGGTCAGCAACAGGTGTCGCAGCACCTGGCGGTCGACCACGATGCCGGTCCGGCCCGCGCCGAGCCTGCCGATCTCGTTCAGTTGAGGGTCCAGGATCAGCTGCTCGGCGGAGGCTTCCATGACGATCTCGTCCAGCAGCGGGTGCCAGCGCGTCGGCAGACAGGCGCGCACCGACTGGAAACCGGCCGGGTTCAGCACGAGCCGGTAGCCCTGGAACCGTGCGGTGATCCCCGGGTCGCGCTCGAACACGTCGGCCTCGATCCCGGCACCACGCAGACCCTGCGCGAGAGCCAGACCTCCGAGACCGGCTCCGACAACGGAAACTCGCATCACACACCTCCGGGACATCGATACGAACTTAGTTCGTTCTGACGATCTAAGTTCTATGCAACGAACTTAGTTCGCGTCAAGCGCTATAGTGGTCGGCATGTCCGCCGATCCCCGCCAACACCGCGCAGCTCGCCACGCCCAACCCGCAGCGGAGGTCGCCGCGTCGGCACCACGCAAGAAGCCGATCACCGTCGAACGGATCACCGACGCCGCCCTGGAAGTCGTCGCCGCCGAGGGGTACGACGCGCTGACCATCCGCCGGGTCGCCGCCGTGCTCGGCACCGGTCCGTCGTCGCTGTACGCGCACATCGTCAACAAGGACGACATCGACGATCTGCTGATCGGCAGGCTCTACGCCGAGGTCGTGCTCCCCGAACCGGACCCGGCCGCCTGGCGCGAGCAGCTGCTCGGGGTGTACACACAGGTCCGCGACCTGTACCTGAAATACCCGGGAGTCTCGCGCGCCGCGCTGGCCATGGTGTCGACCAACCTGGAAACGCTGCGGGTCGGCGAAGGAATCCTGGCGATCCTGCTCGCGGGCGGCATCGAACCGAGGACGGCCGGATGGGCCCGCGACGCGATGTCCCTCTACGTCAGCGCCTACGCACTGGAGCAGTCGCTGGTCCAGCAACGGCGCCGGCACCAGGATCAGGAATGGGTGCTCAGCCGCGAGGAGTTGCTGGACCGCTTCACCGCACTGCCTGCCGAGAAATTCCCGCAGACTCGACGCCATGCCGCCGAGCTGATCTCCGGCACCGGACACGACCGGTTCGAGTTCGCCCTCGGCCTGCTCATGAACAATCTGCGGCCCGCATCCGGTTGACCTGCGGCGTGCGGTGGCCACATGGCGCCGAGACGATCACAAGTCGCATCATGAGGCGCGTACCGGTCGTCGGTGGAACCCCCGTCGCGCGGTGCCGCGTCACCTACCCGACAAGTTCCATCCACCGCGCTTCGAGCGGCTTTCGATTCCCCCCACTCAGGCCAGTCAGAGGCATCGGGCCTGGCGTAGGCCTCAGGGAGCGGGCCCGGTTCACTGCGTCAGCTGCCGCTTCCAGGGCGGCTGTGGATCAGTGCCGAGGCCCACCGGGAGGCAGCGAACGCCGGAACACACGACAGAGTGCACGAGATCTTCTCCAGCACCGGGCGAACGGTTCGGCCACGGAAGGTGGTACCGCCTTCACCGCTCCCTGTTCCGGCCGCCGGCGTGATCCGGGAAAAGGAGATCACACAGGCAATGGATCATCCTGTCCCGCTCTCCGGGTACCGTCAGGGTATGAGTCATCCGCACCCCGAACTGAAAGCCGCCCCACCCCTTCCCGAAGGAGGGCTGCGGGTCATCGCCCTGGGCGGCCTAGGTGAGATCGGCCGCAACATGACCGTCTTCGAGCATGCGGGCAAGCTGCTCATCGTCGACTGCGGCGTGCTGTTCCCCGAGGAGACCCAGCCCGGCGTGGACGTGATCCTGCCGGACTTCACCTCGATCCGGGACCGGCTGGACGACATCGTGGCCATGGTCCTCACCCACGGCCACGAGGACCACATCGGCGGCGTACCGTACCTGCTGCGCGAGCGGTCCGACATTCCCGTCGTCGGCTCAAAGCTGACGCTGGCGTTCCTGGAGGCCAAACTCAAGGAACACGGAATCCGGCCGCGCACGGTACGGGTGCGGGAGGGCGACCGGCGCGGCTTCGGGCCCTTCGACTGCGAGTTCGTGGCGGTCAACCACTCCATCCCCGACAGTCTCGCGGTCGCGATCCGCACCCGGGCCGGGATGGTGCTGCACACCGGCGACTTCAAGATGGACCAGTTCCCCCTCGACGACCGCATCACCGATCTGCGCGCCTTCGCCCGCCTCGGCGAGGAGGGCGTGGACCTGTTCCTCACCGACTCCACCAACGCCGAAGTACCCGGCTTCACCACCTCCGAGCGTGAGCTGAACCCGGCGATCGAGCAGGTGATGCGCACCGCCCCGCGCCGGGTCATCGTCTCCAGCTTCGCCAGCCACGTGCACCGCATCCAGCAGGTCCTGGACGCCGCCCACCAGCACGGCCGCAAGGTCGCCTTCGTCGGCCGGTCGATGGTCCGCAACATGGGCATCGCCCGTGACCTGGGCTATCTGAAGGTCCCCTCCGGTCTGGTCGTGAGCACGAAGGAGCTGGAGAAGCTCCCGGACCACAAGATCACTCTGGTGTGCACCGGCTCCCAGGGCGAACCGATGGCCGCGCTGTCCCGGATGGCCAACCGCGACCACGTGATCCGCATCGGCAAGGGTGACACCGTCCTGCTCGCCAGCTCCCTCATCCCCGGCAACGAGAACGCCATCTACCGGGTGATCAACGGACTCACCCGGTGGGGCGCTCACGTGGTCCACAAGGGCAACGCCAAGGTGCACGTCTCCGGGCATGCCAGCGCCGGCGAACTCGTCTACTGCTACAACATCGTCAAACCGCGCAACGTCATGCCGGTGCACGGCGAATGGCGCCACCTGCGGGCCAACGGCGACCTCGCCATCCGTACCGGTGTCGACCCCGAGCGGGTCGTCATCGCCGAGGACGGCGTCGTCGTCGACCTGGTCGACGGGCGCGCATCCATCACCGGCAAGGTCCCCGCCGGCAACGTCTACGTGGACGGCATGGAAGTCGGCGGTGCCACCGAAGCGTCCCTCAAGGACCGCCTCACCCTCGCCGCCGAAGGCGTGGTCACGGTGGTGGCGATCGTCGACGCAGACACCGGGGCCCTCGCCGAGGCCCCCGATTTCCTGGCCCGCGGCTTCGTCCACGACGACACCACCTTCGAGCCGGTCATCCCCGTCATCGAGAAGACCCTGGCCACCGCGGCCGAGGAAGGCGTCGGGGACGCGCGCCAACTCGAACAGCTCGTCGCCCGAGCCGTGGCGAACTGGGCGTTCCGCACCCACCGCCGCCAGCCCCTCATCATCCCCGTCATCATCGACGCCTGAGCCACAGCCCGGCAGCACGGTCCCCGTTCCGGTCGCGGCCCCGCGGCATCGAGATCGGCACGGGGGTCAGCTGCCACCCCGGCAGGCCGGGGTGGCAACGCACTCCACATGATGAGTCACCGGGAACGTCGAGCTTGCTTTGGTACTGCCCGCTGCCGGCCAGGCGTTCCCACAACTCCCGCGCGGGTCCACCCTCCTCCATGAGCGCATCGCTTCCAGGATTCTCCCAGCGCGCGTCACGAGGGATAAGCGACAGCAGGCGCGCCCCGTGCCCGTCGGGGTCGGTCAGCAAGTTCATCGCCCCGTGCGGCTCGAGGGAGGCACTTGTGCTCCGCGGGCGTGGCCGAATGCCGATCACGGCCGCGCCCGGCACGCCCCCACGACGGTAGCCCGGCGCGCTGACAACACGGCGCGAACGCGCTCTTCTCCCCCATGTCGGACAGCACATTTACGCCATCTATGCGAGCGTGCCGGGTGTTGCGGTCTCCAGATGCGGATATGCCGTAGTCGAGCGAGTGTGGAGGTGAGGGCCTCACTCAGCCGACGCACCTCCTGTGTGCCAAGTGCAGTGGCGGAGCGCTGCGAAGGTGAGTTCGCCCGGAGGGTCGTTCGGGCTGCATTCGACAGCCACCAACGGTTGAAACACAAACGGCCATCGACACCTGGAGTCAGGTCTCGGCGGCCTCCGACCGCTGTCACAAGGACCATCGGGCCCGTCTCACGGCAGGGGTGACCGCGGTCTGCCCAATCCCAGGCAGGAGAGCTCATGACAACGATGCCCGTAAAAAAGCGGCTCCCGAAAACGCCTGTCCGGATCGTCAGTGCGCTGAGCGGCTTGGCGCTGGACGTGACGAACGGCTCTCGGGACGACCTGGCGGCCATCATTCAGTCGGCGGACCCCGACTGCCGCCACCAGCACTGGCGGATCGAACCCTTGGGAAGCGACCAGTACCGCATCGTGAACGAGAACAGCGGAAGCGTTCTTGACGGCGGATCCAAAGACGACGGCACACCGGTCATCCAGTACGGGTGGCACGGTGGGGCCAACCAGCGGTGGCGGATCGTTCCGGTGACGGACGGTCAGTACCGCATCGACAACATCAACAGCGACAGGCCGATGGACGTCAGCAAGTCGTCCAAGAAGGACGGGGCACCCGTCCTCCAACGCGACTGGAAGGGCGGGGAAAACCAACAGTGGCGCATCGTCCCGGTCGAGCAGCCTGTCCGGACCGGTACGGTACTGACATGGGGGGCGAACGGGAGTTCGCAGCTCGGCACAGGTCCTGGCGCGGACCGGAGCACGCCCTCGCAGGTGAAGCTCAACCAGTGTGCGCCCCTCGACCGGGTCAAGGCGCTCGCTCGTTCCAACTTCCACACCCTGGCAGTGCTGGAGGACGGCACCGTGCGGGCCTGGGGGAACAACGATCGTGGAGCGCTGGGTGACGGCAGCACCAGCACCCGGAACACGCCGGTGGCGGTGCTGGCCCAGCCTCGCGGCGAGCGGCTCAGTGAGGTCAAGTCCGTCGCCACGGGTAGCTACAACCAGTGGGGTCACAGCATGGCGCTGCTGGAGAACGGCACCGTGCTGGCCTGGGGGTACGGCGGCTACGGCCAACTCGGTAATGGCGGCAACGGCAACCAGTACACGCCGGTGGCCGTGAAGGCCGACAAGGACACGGTGCTGTCCGGCGTCCAGGCCATCGCGGGGGCCATGGTCGAGTACAGCGACTGGGACGGCATGTTCAGCCTGGCGCTGCTGGAGGACGGCACCGTGCGGGCCTGGGGGTACAACGCGCACGGTCAGCTCGGCGACGGCGCCAAGGACGTCCAGCACATGCCCGTCACCGTGCTGGTCGGAAAAGGCCAGCCCCTCATGGAGGTCAAGGCCATCGCGGCCGGTGCCCACCACGCCCTGGCATTGCTGAAGGACGGCACGGTCCGCGCGTGGGGGTGCAACGAACAGGGCCAGCTCGGCATTGGCAGCACCAGCGCAAAGAACATGGCGACGCTGGTGACGGCCAATGACAACGGTGACCCTCTGACCGGGGTCAAGGCCATCGCGGCCGGTGGCAGGTTCAGCCTCGCCCTGCTGGAGGACGGAACGGTACGGGCCTGGGGGCGGAACGACCGCGGCCAGCTCGGAAACGGTACCGGCACCGACCAGAAGAGGCCCGTCACGGTGCGGTGGACCAAGGACGGCGACCCCCTGACCGGGGTGACGGCCATAGCCGCCGGGGCACGGCACAGCCTTGCTCTGATGAAGGACCAGACGATGCGCGCCTGGGGATACAACGGACACGGCGAGCTCGGCGACGGCGGTAACACCGACCAGTGGACACCGGCGCTGGTCCTGCTGGCCCTGGACGGCGAACCGCTCAGCGGAGTCACGGCCATCGCCGCCGGCGCCTACCACAGCATGGCGATCCGTGGCGCTGCAGTGGCGGTGACGCCGGGCGGTCCGCCGGACGTGATGCTGACACCGGCCGGCGAGATCGGCTATCCGGGTGTGCGCCTGGATGCCGAAGGCACCGTCTATCAACAGACCGTCCGCGTCAGCCTGCCGGAAGGAAAAGGTCTGGAGTTCGTCGCCGAGGGCAATCCCGGATACCTGCTGACCATCCAGGACGCAGGCGGCGCCACAACGTCGTACGCGGGGAACCTGTCGCCGGACGGGCAGACGCTCACCTTCACCAATGTCGACCTGGCCCTGCCGGGAAAGGGGTCGACATCCAGAGCGTGGATCCCCGTGAGAGCCTTGCCCACTGCGCCGTTGGGAGACACCTCCCTGAGTTTCACGGTGGGCGACCAGACCAGCCCGTCCACCCCCATGCACATCGTCGAGACAGTCTGACGGCAACGCCGGGCCACCGAGGCCACCGAGAATGGCGCGGTGGCCCCGGTGGCTCGCGGCCGGCTGTCCAGACCTCGTCGCATGAGTGGCTCAAGATGGCGCTTTCCGCGGAGGGCTGACTGAGGGTGATGTCAGTGGTGCGTGGTGGGTGGCCGGACTCTGCTGCCATGACCCTGCTGAGTGAACCCGAGCAGATGGGTCCGGTCGATGCCGTCAATGTCCTGGAGGATGCCGCCCACCTGGTCAGCCGGCTGTCGGGCGACCGGCGAAGCGAATATGGCCTGTGCTTCACGAGTAGAGCAGGACGCGCTTGCGGAGGAGGGCGAAGCCGGCCCGGCCGAACATCTGGTGCCTGAGCATCCTGATTCGGTCGACGTGGCCTTCGACGACGGCTGAGCTCCAGGGCTCGCTCGCTTGGGTGTGCATCTCTTGCGACAGCCGAGTGACCGTGGGGCACTAGAACATGAATTCCTTTCCACCGGCATATGCATGAGGCATTCCGGTGTCCAACGGGCTGCCCGGTCGTGGCCTCGACTGCCGAGGTGACGTGCGCCTGATCGTGGGCCGGGCCCGCGGAGCCTTCCAGACAAGAAGGAGCCAAGCATGACCAATCCCGTGGCGTGCCGGGACGACTGCACCATCGGGAACCCGGAATGGACGGGCATCCGGACCCTCGGCCACGCCAACCGCTTCGCCGTCTGGGACTCCGAATTCCGCTACGACGGACGGATCCGTGTCCCGGCGGGCGTGAAAATCAAGCAGATCAAGTACTCCTACTACTACCGCTACACCGCACCCCACAGTTCCGCGCTCTCGGTGTTCCCGGGAGGGCCTCCGGAGGTGACGCCGACCCGCGCCGGCGGTACCGGCTACCCGGGCGTGCGGCTGGTCGCCGACGGGGACGGCACCGTCCCCGCGCAGAGCGTCCGGGTCAGCCTGCGGAAGGCAAGGGGCTGCAGTTCGTCGCCGAGGGCAACCCCGGCTACCTGCTGGCGGTCCAAGGCGTGGGTCGCGGTGAGGGCCTCCCACAACGCCCCCTGGGAGAGACCCACCTGAACTTCCAGGTGGGCGACCAAACCACGTCCTCCACCCCCATCCATGTTGAGAGCTGAGAAGCGGGGTGCAGCCGATCCGGTGGCTTCTCGCCCCGGGCAGTGACAACACGCGTCCAGGCTGCCCAGGCACCCAGAGCCGCGGCACTGCCGCAGCGACCGGCTTCGTGCGGTTGGGCCGCATCGTGGCGTGCTGCGCCCGTGTCCGCCAGGTTCTCGCACTGTCCCGACCGAAGGGAGTCCATCCACGTGGATACGGCAGCGCCCCGCTCGCCTCGGCCCCCGCTGACCGCACTCACCCCGTCGCGCAGCATGTCCATCGCGGCCCGGGTCTACGGATATCCACCCGCCCACAACGCAGGATCCGAATGGATGCTGCACTCCATGCTCCGCCCGCTGAGTGCCCGCGGCCACCGCGTGACGGTCTGGCTCTCACACCCGGGAAGCATCGAGCAGACCTACGACCTCGACGGAGTACGCGTCATCCCCTACCAGGAGGGCGCCGACTTCGCCGCCGAGGCCCAAAAGGCGGACGTCCTGCTGTCCCACTTCGAAAACGTCCCCCTGGTGGCGGGACTGGCCAGAGCCCGCCAGATCCCCGTCGTCGTGCTGTGCCACGACAACTTCGAAGGAAGCTTCCACGACGCGGCGGGAGCCGACCTCGTCGTCTACAACAGCGAATGGATCCGCCGTGACGGCGAAATCCACTACGCCCACTACCCCCAGGAATTCCTTCCCCAGCGCACCATCGTGGTCCGCCCTCCCGTCATCGCGGACGAGTACCGCACCGAACCCGGCGACTGCGCCACCCTGGTCAACCTCAACCCCGACAAGGGCGGCGACATCTTCTGGCAGATCGCCGCATGGACACCGGAATGGAAATTCCTCGGCGTCCGCGGCGCGTACGGCCAGCAGATCCCGCCTCCGGCCCGGATGCCCAACTGCGAAGTCGTCGACGGAGTGCCCGGCAACGAGATGCGCACCCACGTCTACGCCCGCTCACGCGTCATCCTCATGCCCAGCATCTACGAGTCCTGGGGCCGCGTCGCCGTCGAAGCCTTCGCATCCGGCATCCCCGTCATCGCCCACCCCACCCCCGGACTGGTCGAATCCCTCGGCGAAGCAGGAATCTTCGCCTACCGCGACGACCTCAACGCCTGGACCCACGCCCTCAGATCCCTCAGCGACCCCACCACCTGGGAAAAAGCATCCCGCCGCGCCAGGACACGTTCCGCCGAACTCAGCGCAACCAGCGACCTCGAACTCTGGTGCGAGGCCGTCGAATCGCTCCACAACACGCGCCGGCGGACCCCCATCACCATCGAACCACCGCGCGCACCCATCCGGTGTCCACTGCCTGAGGCCGACGTACCACCGGCCCTCACCCACCCGCAGCCCTCCGACACGACCTCACCGTCCTCCCCCGCAACGGCCGCCACCCCATCCCCAGGACCACTGAGAAGAAGACTCCGGTGGCGAACGACGATCAGGGCGAACAGGTGACCGGCCGCTCCGATCGCGGTCGGATCCTTCCCGGGCGCGCAACAGCACGCTAGCCGAACGCGTGCCGGTCGCGGCGCTACGGAGCACAGGCAATCCACGACTACCTCTGTCCGAACTGAAACGAAAGGACGGTAGACCATGACCCACGCAACCATTGACTCCGTACCCGCCGTCGGCATCGAGCCCCGTGCGGCCATTGCGCGAACCGACAGCGCACCCGTCGCTCCCCACACCCACGTCCGGCGCTTCGACTATTCCGGCGGCGTCGAGAACTTCACCGTCCCCCCTGGCGTCACCACGATCAACGCCCGCTGCTGGGGCGGCGGGGGCGCTAGAACCAGCCAGGGGGGCGGGGGCGGTTTCGTCACCGGGGACATCGCCGTCGTGCCGGGGGAGACACTGCGGGTCGTTGTTGACCTGGGAGGAGGCCCTTCCGGTGGGGGCGGGATGAGCGGCCTGTTCAGCCAAAGGCTGGGGCAAACCCTTCTGATCGCCGGAGGCGGTGGAGCGGGCGAGACGGATCCTGATGCGCGCGGTGGTGCAGGCGGCACCACCAACGGTTACGACGCAGGGACGGGCGCTAGCGGCGGGTGGACAGGGACGCCGGCGCGTGGAGCTTCGGGCTCAACCGGCGGCGCCGGCGGGGCCATTTCCACGTCCAGCAGTTATGGGGGCCGTGGCGGCAGCACCGGTCAGAACGGCGGCGCTCATGTGAAAGGAGGCCCTGGGGGCCAGGTGCCGATCGCAGGCATGGGTGGAGGCGGGGGCGCAGGCTACGGCGGCCATACGGGTGGGGGCGCCGGCTATGCGGGTGGCGGTGGCGGCCTCGCGATCGGCGCCTCGCCCAACGCCTTTTACAGCGGCGGGGCTGGTGGCAGCAGCTTTGTGAACGGTCCTGGCGTCAGCGGGGGACGTTCCATGGCCGGCAACGGCACTCGGGCAGGCGGCAAGGACGATCCCCTGTACCAGTCTCCCGTCGGTGACGCGGGCAACCGCGGCCAGGTGGTCCTGCAATGGGCGGAGTTCACGGTGACGCCCGGCGGGCCGCCCGATGTGGAGCTGAGGCGAGGCGGACGGGTCGGGTACCCGGGAGTGCGGGTCGAAGCCGGCGTGGCGTTCGAGCCGATGACGGTGACGGTGGCCCTGCCCGCCGACCGCGGCCTGCTCTTCGGCACGCAGACCCTCGCCGACTACCAACTGACCGTCCAAACGGCTGGCCAAGCAGCCACCCCGTACACGGGAACCCTGTCCGAGGACGGATCGTCGCTCGTCTTCACGAACGTCGACCCGAAGCTGCCCGGGACCACATTGATGTGGGTCGGGGTGAGCGCCGGCCATGATGCCCCGCTCGGCTCCACCAGCCTGACCTTCACCGTCGGAGGAAAGACCTCCCCCTCCACGACGGTCGTCGTCACACCGGGCTTTGCCGTGTCACCCGGCGGCGTACCGGTGACTGCCAAGAGGGGAGGGCTGCCCGTGTACCCGGGCGTTGAGGTGCGCAACAACGGAATGCAGGCCATCCCCTTGCAAACGGTCACCGCGGTGCTTCCCGCCGGCGCCGGCATGCGGTTCGGTACGCAAGGAAACCCCGATCACCAGTTGACCGTGTGGCCCGTCGGCGGAAACACCACCGTGTACAGGGGAATCATCTCCGATGATGGCCAATCCCTGACCTTCTCCGACATCGACCTGGGGATCCCCCAAGCGGGATCACAGTCGGTGATGTGGGTGTGCGTGAGCGCCTCCGACGTCACGACCCCTGGCCCCACCAGCGTGGAGTTCACGGTCGGCGACCGCACCTCGCCGTCCACCGGCATCGAAGTCATCTGACGCCCACGAAGACAATTACCCGCTTGCGCTGTGGCAGCCGCGGAAGATCCCCGGGCATGCGCTGGGTATTTGCCACGCGGAACTGTCTGCCTGCAGTGCGAGCCATCGGAATCCCTCAGTCTGCAGCGAAAGGACGCCCTGAGATGACGCAGGCCACCATTGACTCCGCCCCCGTACCCGCCATCGGTATCGAGCCCCGCGCGGCCTTTGCGCAAACTGCAAGCGCACCCCTCACCCCCTACACCCACGTCCGGCGCTTCGACTACTCCGGCAGCGTCGAGAACTTCACCGTTCCCCCTGGCGTCACCACGATCAACGCCCGCTGCTGGGGCGGCGGGGGCGCTGGAGCCGGGTCCGGGGGCGGGGGCGGCTTCACCACCGGGAACATCGCCGTCGTGCCCGGAGAGACCCTGCGGGTCGTCGTCGATCTGGGAGGAGGCGCGTACGGCGGGGGCGGCATGAGCGGCCTGTTCAGCCAGCGGCTGGGGCAAACCCTTCTGATCGCCGGAGGAGGCGGAGGGGGCACGGGTATCCAAACCAATCCGCGCGGTGGGGCCGGCGGCGGCACCAGCGGCTCCGACGGACAGGCCGACATGAAGGGAAGCGGGTGGACAGGGACACCGGCGCGCGGAGCATCAGGTTCGACGGGCGGCGCTGGTGCGACCAATCCCGGCAATCATGGAGGGCACGGCGGAAACACCGGCCGGAACGGCAGTCCTGATTCCGCCAGAAACCCTGGAGGCCAGGTGCCGATCCCGGGTATGGGGGGAGGCGGGGGATGCGGCTACGGCGGCGGCAGTACAGGCGGAGGCGCCGGCTACGCGGGGGGCGGCGGAGGGATCAGCGTCCACAGTTCGGAGGGCGGCTGGGCCAGTGGCGGCGGCGGTGGCAGCGGCTTTGTGAATGGCCCCGGTGTCACCGACGGATACACCCTGCCCGGCAATGGCCACCGAGCGGGCGGCAAGGACGATCCTCTGTACCAGTCTCCCGTCGGTGACGCGGGCAACCGTGGTCAGGTGGTGCTGCAGTGGTCGGAGTTCAGCTTGACGCCGGGTGGGCCGCCGGATGTGGAGCTGAGGCGGGGTGGCCCTGTTGGGTACCCCGGAGTGCGGGTCGAAGCCGACGTGGCGTTCGAGCCGATGACGGTGACGGTGGCCCTGCCCGTCGACTGCGGTCTACTCTTCGGCACGCAGACCCTCGCCGACTACCAACTGACCGTCCAAACGGCTGGCCAGGCAGCCACCCGGTACACGGGAACCTTGTCCGAGGACGGAACCTCGCTCGCCTTCACGAACGTCGACCCGGGCCTGCCCGGCACCACGGTGATGTGGGTAGCCGGCAGCGCCGGCCACGAGGCCCCCCTCGGAACCACCAGCCTGACCTTCACCGTCGGAGGAAAGACCTCCCCCTCCACAACCATCGTCGTCACACCGGGCTTCACCCTTTCGCCCGGCGGCGACCCGGTGACCGCCGAGCGGGGAGGAGCACCCCGGTACCCGGGCGTGCAGGTACGCAACAACGGATCGCACGCCATCCCGCTTCAAACCGTCACCGCGGCACTGCCCGCCGACACCGGCCTGCGGTTCGGCACACCACAGAACCCCGACCACCAACTCACCGTCATGGACGCCACCGGCAACACCACCCCCTACATGGGACGCGTCTCCGACAACGGCCAGACGCTGACCTTCAGCGATATCGACCTCAAAATCCCCGAAAACGGATCACAGGCGGTCATGTGGGTCTGCGTCAGCGCCTCCGACGACGCCCCCACAGGCCCCACCAACGTGGAGTTCACCCTCGGCGACCGCGCCTCACCGTCCACCACCATCAACGTCATGTGAACTAGAAAGGACCGGGCCGGAGAGCAACGCGAATGCGGCGGTCGGGGCCCCGCCGAGCGGCCGGGCCCCGGGGGAACCTGCCCAATGCGGTGCGGTCTTTCCCATCTGGGAGGGGACCGCTGTTGAGTTCCCGGCGGTGTGTGTCGCGGGCAGGGGCTGATGGAAATCCTGTCCTGTGCGGTCGTGGGTGGTCGGGTGGACAGGGACAGTACCGGGCGGGCACGGTTTGTTGGCGGCGGTAGCGAGCAGGGGACGGATCTTGCGGGCGAACCCGGTCCCGGGCAGCGGCAGTTCCACAACGGGCTGGCGCAGGTAGCCGGCAGCGACCGCCAGGGGAACGTAGGCCGTGAGTTCCATGACCGCCGCAGTCCGTGGCCGAGCCGCCTCCCGGGTGACAGCGAGCAGGGCGCGCAGGATCGAGGCGGCGAAGACCCCTGCTTCCGTGCCGAATCAGGAGCGGACAGGCCGCGCCATGGAGGCGGGCGCGCGCCCGGGTACTTCGGGCGGGGGCTGGACGTCGTCGGTCTGGCGGTGCCACCACGCGCGGCTGTCGCTCTCTCACCCAGGGCCAGGTGGTGCAGGTACAGGCAGTACGCGGCTGTGGGGTGTCCGGCGTCAGCGGCGTGCTGCCACCAGTAGCGTCCCCCGTCGTCCGTGTCGGTCAGCTGCAGGACACAGACGTGGACCAGGGCGCTGCGCGGTTCGCGCACCTGGTCGGTGACGAATTCGGCGACACTGGCCGCGGGCGTGCGGGTGACGAGGGTTTCACGCAGTGCGCGCAGATCCTCGGCGGGCTCGGTGGACGCATTGTCCCTGGCCGGGGGACATCGGCGAGGCGGTTACCACGGCAGTGTTCCATGGTGGGCGGCGGAAACAACCTGGCCAACGTCAAGCCAAGCAGGGCCGGGACGAGCCCGGTACGGAGATCACACCGGAGGCCCACGGCACCGCTGGGGTCACTCGACGCGGGCCGACTTTATTCGGTTGCCGCTCCCCGTATCCGCCCCTCACCATGGGCGGGACACCGGGAGCCGCCCGGTGCTCCACGAGAGGAGGCACGACCGTGACCACGACTGTCCTCGGCCTGCCCGCCGACCGCCTCCCTCTCACCTCATGGAGCACCTCCAGCGATGTCTCACGACAATCTCTCGCAGCACCCTCAGCACCCTCAGCACCCGGCAGTTGCTGACGCCTTCATCACCGCCCCCTCCCGCGACGTCCCGCCGCCGGCCGACCTGGGCGACGTCGACGACCGGTTCGTCTTCGACTTCCATGCCTACGACGACCTCGAGGACGGCCAGCGCTGGTCGACCTGGCTCAGCGTCGAACCCCTCAGCCGAGGCCCCGAGCCGCTCCCGGACTGGGTGGTGACCTCGCAGGGCGCGATCGACACCGAGCTCGGCGTCCTCAAGACCGGCAAGGAGGCCGACGTACACCTCGTCGAGCGCGCCGATCCGCTCGACCCCGCAGCCGGCGTGGTCATGGCGGCCAAGCGGTACCGCTCTCCCGAGCACCGGACCTTCCACCGCGCCGCGTCCTACACCGAGGGCCGCTCGATGAAGCGTTCACGTGACGAGCGGGCCGTCAAGCGGAAGAGCACCTTCGGCCGGCAGGTCGCGGCCGGCGAGTGGGCGGTGTCCGAATGGGGCGCGCTGGTGCGGCTCTGGAACCTCGGGCTGCCCGTTCCCTACCCGGTCCAGATCGACGGCACCGAGATCCTGATGGAGTGGATCACCGTCGTCGACGAGGACGGCACCGTCGCAACCGCGCCCCGGCTCGCCCAGACTCGACCCTCCCCCGAGCTGCTGGCCTCGTACTTCGAGCAACTCACCGACGCGCTCGCGACGATGGTGCAGAACAGCTTCGTGCACGGCGACCTCTCGGCATACAACATCCTGGCGGCGGGCGAGCGGCTGGTCATCATCGACCTGCCACAGATCGTCGACCTGGTCGGCAACCTCAACGGGATGAACTTCCTCCAGCGCGACTGCGCCAACATCTGCGGCTGGTTCCGCTCGCGGGGCCTCAAGGTCGACGAGCACAGGCTGTTCGCGGAGCTGATGGCGCACGCCTTCTGAACCAGGCGGCTAGCCAGGACATCCCGGCGGAAGACACCCGACATCGCCGCCCCTTGCACTCCCCCGAGGCGCCGCCGTCTCGAGGGAGTCAGGGGCGCGCCCCACCCCCACCCCACTCCACCTGCCCTCGCGCTCCGGAACCAGAACGCGACTTGGAGGGGCTGTTCCGCCGACTGCGGCCCATCTCGGGAAAGACCGACCGAACCCGCACCAGAACAGGCCGGTCCCGATGACGCCCCTGGAATCTGCGGCACCGGAACCGGCCCCAAACTCACAGCGCGGTCGCGAATCGATGAATGTCCGCGGCCGTGGCGTCGAAGTAGTCGGAAGCACCGTTGCGGAAGATCGAGCGCCGTGCGTGATGCCGAGGTTGCCGCTGCCGGCAACCGGCACGTCGGCATCCTGCGGGTTGCGGAAGTAAGAGCCCGCGCGAATTGGTGGAGCGGGGCGGATGGGCGGGTCTGGGTTGCTGAGGGCTTCGGGAGGCTTGGTCAGTAGCAGTGCGTGAGTGGTTGCGTAATCGTGCGGTGAGGAGGGGGTTCGGTTCTGGGGATGGGTCGGGGTCGGTGGTGGCTGGTTGGATGCGGGTATGTCTGATGATCTGCACGTCGGCGGGGCTGTGCTTGCGGGTGGGGATGGACTATTGGCGGATCCGGAGTTCCTGGTGCATGCCGACCCACGGGAGGTGCTGAGGCTGGCGGACGCGGCGTCGGGGGCCTGCGGCGCGGTTGGCGGGGGCGGTGTATCGGGCGTCAGCGCATCTGCATCGTGATGCCGGGGCGGGGGTGCGGCGGCAGCTGCTGGCGTTGGATGCCGCCCGGTATGGGGACCTGGGGCTGTCGGCGCGGATCACCGCCGTTCCGGTGGACGGGGAGACGACCGCGCGGTGGGGGGTGGAGTGGGCTACCGGCACCACGGTCGACCACCGCTTCCGGCAGGCCCTCATCGGCCACGACGGCACGGTGTTGGCCGTGGCGACGCGCGGTGGTGGAGGGCCGCCCGGTCGCCGTCACCGGCAGCGACGACGGGACGGTGCGGATGTGGGACCTGGTCACCCGCCAGCCCGTCGGCGAACCCCTGACCAGCGACACCGGCGTGTCGGCGGTGGCGACGGCGACGGTGGAGGGCCGTACGGTCGCGGTCACCGGCTGTTCGGACGGGACGGCGCTGGTAGGGGATCTGGCCACCGGCCAGCCAGTCGACGAACTCCTCCCCGGCGACACCGACTTGGTGTCGGCGGTGGCGACTGCGGTGATGGAGGACCGCCCGGTCGCCGTCACCGGCAGCCTGGACGGGACGGTGCTGGTGTGGGACCTGGCCGCCGGCCACGCCGTCGACCAACTCCTCACCGGCCACGACGGCACGGTGTTGGCGATGGCGACAGCGGTGGTGGAGGACCGTCCGGTCGCCGTCACCGGCAGCGACGACGGGACAGTGCGGATGTGGGACCTGATCACCGGCCAGCCCCTCAGCGAACCACTCACCGGCCACACCGGCGAGGTGCCGGCAGTGGCGACGGCGGTGGTGGAGGGCCGTACGGTCGCGGTCACCGGCAGTTGGGACGGGACGGTGCGGGTATGGGACCTGATCACCCGCCAGCCCGTCAGCGAGCCCCTCACCGGCCACACGGGCGAGGTGAACGCGGTGGCGACGGGGGTGGTGGAGGGCCGCATGGTCGCCGTCACCGGCAGCCGGGACGGGACGATGCGGATATGGGACCTGGCCACCGGCCGGCCCGTCAGCGAACCCATCACCCGCCACACCGGCTGGGGCCGGGTGGTGACGGTGGCGGTGGTGGAGGGCCGCCCGGTCGCTGTTACCGGCAGCGACGACGGGACAGTGCGGATGTGGGACCTGGTCATCGGCTGGCCCGTCGGCGAACCCCTGCCCAGCGACACCGGCGTGTGGGCGGTGGCGACGGGGGCCGTGGGGGGCCGTCCGGTCGCCGTCACCGGCAGCCTGGACGGGACAGTGCGGGTGTGGGACCTGGCCACCGGCCGGCCCGTCGGGCAGAAGTTGGTGTTCCCGGCTCCGATTCACGCGGTGGCCGTCACTCCGGACGGTCGGCTGGTGGCGGGGTTCGGCTGGGAGGTGGCGGTACTGGCCCGCTTCTGACCAGGCTGCCACCGCGCGCTGTGCACCGGGGTGTCCGGGGCGCGTCGGCCGGCGTCCGGGCGCGTCGGCGTCGGCGTCCCGGGGTGGGGACGAGTAGCGGGGAGTCGTGCCGGTCGGCTCCGGCCACGGGCTGCGGCCCAGGGAGAAGCCGTAACCGTCCGTCATGCCAAAGCGTTTCAGGCCCTGTTTACCGCGGTCGGCCGGGGAACGTCCGGCCACCTCGCCACCTCCGGGGGCCTTCGTGATGCAGCTGTCCACGGCGATCTGATCGATGACGAGGCCGACGATCCGGTCGTAGTACTCCAGCACGATCCGCTTGAGCTCGGCGAAGACGCCTCGTCGTATCCACAGGGCAAGCTGTACTTGGCGACCGTCATCGACCTGTTCTCCTGCCGGCTGTCGGGTCGGCCGGCCGTCGTCGGCAGGACCCGTGGGTGACGCTCACCCGTACGGTCAGCGAGGCCCTGTTGTCCGCGGAGCAGGAACCGGCCGTGTCGTTCATCCCCAGCTCCAGGTCACCGTTCCCGGTGGCCCGGAACGTCGCCTTCGTTCCTACCGTGTACATGGGGAACCCCTTGTCGCCCACCAGACGCGCCACCAGGGTGCCGAACGGAGCCGAGGCCTTGACCTTGCAGTCCTGCGCCCCGTCGAGCCGCTGGTTGGTCTCCGCGTCGTACCCGGCCGGCCCGGTCATGGGCATGTTCCGGGTGTCGGCCGTCCATTCCCCGGCGACGAACCGGACCGTGACCTGGTCGCCCTTGGCGACCGAGGCTCCTGGCACCTTCTGCCAGCCGGTCGCCGACTCGACGACCTGGTTGACGGTCGTCGTCATCGGGCCGTCCTCGGGCGGCAGTATGCCGGTGAGGAAGAGACCGCCCACGACACCAGCCGCGAGGACGACTGTGCCGGCCAGCGCCCACTGGCGCGGAAGGGCCGCCGACGGTCATCTGTTCGAACGCGGCCGAGCGTAGCGGAGCGAGAGTGGGGGGACCGGCCATCAACTCCGTTGTGGCGTAGGACCTTTGGGGACGGCATTAATGCTGATATTGCTGTGGAGCGGTCTGGACCCATTCGCGGTGGACGGCACCGCGCGCGTCGAGTGGTGTACGCCCACGGGCAACCTCCGACGGGGCGCCGACGGAGAACTCGCGGCGGGGCAGGCAGTAAGTTCTCGAGCTTGAATCGTGGGCACACTCGCCGCGGAGTCCGGGTCGACGGCGCTTCCCGTGCTCGTGGCGAAGTGCCGACTTGCATGTGACAACTGGCGTCTGTGGTCTCAGCAGCCTAACGCCGGACCCGTGGCATCCCCAGTCCGATCCACGAGATGATCTCCCGCTGGATCTCGTTGTTGCCGCCGCCGAAGGTGAAGATGACCGCCGAGCGGTAGCCGCGTTCCAGGTCGCCGTGGAGGACCGCGCCGGCCGAGCCCTCCTTCAGCGGGCCCGCCGCACCGGCGATCTCCATCAGCCAGGCGTAGGCGTCGCGCCGGGCCTCGGAGCCGTAGACCTTGACGGCGGAGGCGTCCTGCGGGGTGAGGGTGCCCTCCTGGACGGCGGTCACCATCTGCCAGTTCAGCAGCTTCATGGCGTCGAGGCGGGTGTGGGTGCGGGCGAGGTTGCGGCGCACCCAGGGCAGGTCGACGACGCGGCGGCCGTCGGCGAGCTTGGTCTCCATGGCCCAGCGCTGGACGTCGTGCAGGGCGCGGATCGCCATGGTGCCGTGGGCGGCGAGGGTGACCCGCTCGTGGTTGAGCTGGTTGGTGATCAGCCGCCAGCCCTGGTTCTCCTCGCCGACCCGGCGGGAGACGGGGACGCGGATGTGCTCGTAGTAGCTGGCGGTGGTGTCGTGCGAGGCGAGGGTGTTGATCACGGTGCAGGAGTAGCCGGGGTCGGAGGTCGGCACCAGGAGCATGGTGATGCCCTTGTGCGGCGGGGCCCCGGGGTCGGTGCGGGTGGCCAGCCAGACCCAGTCGGCGGTGTCGCCGTTGGTGGTCCAGATCTTCTGGCCGTCGACCACGTACTCGTCGCCATCGCGTACGGCCCGGGTCTTCAGGGCGGCCAGGTCGGTGCCGGCGTCGGGCTCGCTGTAGCCGATGGCGAAGTCGATCTCGCCGGAGAGGATGCGGGGCAGGAAGTACGACTTCTGCTCGTCCGTGCCGTACCGCATGATCGTCGGGCCGACCGTGTTCAGTGCCATCAGCGGGAGCGGTACGCCCGCCTGGGCGGCCTCGTCGAAGAAGATGAACTGTTCCATGGCGGTCAGGCCACGGCCGCCGTACTCCTTCGGCCAGCCGACGCCGAGCCAGCCGTCCGTGCCCAGCCGGCGGATCGTCTCCCGATAGAAGCGTTTCTGCGCGGCCGGGTCGGCGTAGCGGGCGTAGGCGTTGTCCGGCACCAGGCCGGCGAAGTAGGCGCGCAGTTCGGTGCGCAGCCGTTGCTGCTCGGGCGTGTGGTCGAGGTGCACGGCGCCTCCAGGCTCCCGACGGGCGGTCCTGACGGCGCACACCGTAGAACGTGTTCCAGAAATTGGGAATGGCGACGCGGGTGCGTGACCCGGTCCGTTCCGGTCAGGCGTTGCCCCCGGCCCAGCCCACCTCGGTACGGACCTCCTTCGGTGCCAGGGCGAGGACCGACACCGAGACGGCCAGGAACACCGCGGCGAACTGGGCCGGGCGGATGCCGACGGTGGCCGCGAGCGGGCCCGCGAGCAGCGCCCCGAGGGGTGTCGCGACCACCGTGCCGAGCATGTCGTACGAGCCGACCCGGGCGAGCCGGTCGGCGGGGATGGTCCGGGCCATGGCCACGTTCCACTGGACCATCATCAGTTCCACCAGCACTCCCGTCGTGAACGAGAACGCGCAGATCAGCCAGAGGGGCAGCAGCAGCGCCATGGCGAGGGTGGGGGCGGCGACCGCGGCTCCGCAGAGCGCCACGAAACGCATGGGCCGCCTGGGGGCGAAGCGGGTCGCGGCGCAGCCCCCGACGACCAGGCCGAGCGACTCGGCGACGAGGATCTCGCCCCAGGCCGCCGGACCGCCCAGGCTCGTCCTGGCGACCACGGGGCCGAGCACGCTGTATCCCCAGGAGCAGGCCATGAAGACGAGCGAGTACTGCAGGACGATGACCCACAGCCAGGTGTGGGAGCGGAACTCCCGCCAGCCCTCGCGGAGTTCGCGCAGCGGTTCCGGGGACCGGGCGGGCGCCGCGCGGGCGGTGCGGATCAGCAGGTTGGGCACGACCGCGGCGAGCATCCCGGCCGCGTCCGCCGCCAGCGCCCAGCCGGGGCCGAAGGCCGCCACGGCCACGCCGGCGAACGCCCCGCCGCCCACCGTCGCCGCGTTCATCACGAGCCGGCTGAGCGCGTTGGCCCGCTGCAGCTCCGCGTCCGGCACCAGACGGGGCAGCAGGGCGGTCGAGGCCGGGAGGAACAGGGCCAGGGCGGTGCCGGTGCCGGCCTCCAGCAGCATGATGTGCCACACCTGGGCCTGCCCGGTCAGCAGCAGGAGGGCGAGGGCGCCTTCGCAGCAGGCGGTGAGCAGACAGGACGCGGCGATGACGTACTGGGCACCGAACCGGTCCGCGACCACTCCGCTGACCGGCATGAAGACCAGCGCGGGGGCGATCTGCGCCGCCAGGACGTGCGAGAGGTCCGTGACGGAGCCGGTGAGACCGAGGACGGCGAAGGAGACGGCGACCATCGAGACGGCCGTCGCGGCGGGGGCGAGGAGACGGTCGAGGAGCAGCATGCGGAAGCCGTGCAGGCGTAACAGGCGCTGCGGCGCGACCGGTCGGAGGGACATGGCGGTGTGGTTTCCTCAGGTGTCGGTCCGCGGGAACGCCACGGCACGGACCGGGACGCGCCGGTTCGTTCGCGGACGGGTGCTCTCATCGCCGTGCCCCGGGCAGCGAGGCGGCGAGGTCGGCGATCAGTGTGCCGCCGGTCTCGCGGCCCGGCGCGCGGCGGATGTTCTCGCCGACCTCCGCGAGGCGCTGCCGGCGGTCGTCGTCGGCGAGCAGGTCCTCGATGGTGTCCACCAGGGCATCGGGGTCGAAGCCGTAGGTGTCCGTCCGGACGCCGAACCCGAGATCGGCGACGCGTTGCGCGTTGTCGTACTGGTCCCAGAACAGCGGGAGGACGATCATCGGCAGACCCGTGAGGACGGCTTCGCCCAGGGTGTTGCTGCCGCCGTGGGTGATGAGGAGGTCGCAGTCGGACAGCACACTGGGCTGCGGCAGGAACGGCTCGCCGTACATGTTCGGGCCGAGCGTCACCTCGTGGTGGCAGGGGCCCATGGAGACGACGGTGCGGTGTCCGGTGCGGGCCACGACGTCCACCAGGTGCTGGAGGAGCGGGGTGTCCAGGGACCCGAGGGAGCCCAGGGACAGGTAGATGACGGGTCCGGTGCCGGGCAGGTGGTCGGCCACCCGGAACCTGCGTTCGCCGGTACGGACCACGGTGTCGAGCCGGTGCCAGCGCTGCGTGAACTCCGCCGGGCGCGGGTAGTCCAGGGCGCTCGGGTAGGTGTAGAGGTTGAGCCAGGGCGAGTCGTGGGAGAACCGCAGCGGTTCCAGCGGCGGGGCGCCCTGGGCCGTGCAGTAGGCGTCGAACTCGGCGTGCAGGCCGGTGTGCAGGGCCGCGTACTCGGCGCGGAAGGCGTCCCAGCCGGAGCGGTCGTTTAGCGGGTAGCCGGAGAAGGCGGGCGGCAGCTCGGGGTCGGGCAGCTCCAGCGGGTTCGCCGAGATCGACCGCACCCAGGGTATGCCGGAGGCGGCGACCGACGGGTCCGCGCCGACGTCGTCCACCACGATCAGGTCGGGGCGGACCTCGTCGATGATGGCGCGCAGCCGGGGGTGGGCGTACTCGGCGGCCCGCGCCAGCTCGGCCCACTGCGGCCGGATCACGGTGCCGAGCTGTTCCAGGGTGGTGCCGCGGAAGTGCACGGCGTTCTCGCGCACCCAGGCGGCCCACATCTCCGGTCCGGCCTCGGCCGGGTCGGCGGGCGGGGGCGAGGCGTCGTACACCTTCTCGTCGAAGCCGTGCGCGGCGGCGACCCCGCGGAAGCTGCCTTCCATCGCGAACACCGGCCGCTGGCCGCGGTCACGGACCACCTCGGCCATCGCCCGCAGCGCGTTGTACGGCCCCCAAGCTGCGGCACCGGGGACGAAGAGGACCCGGGCGTCGTCAGGCACGGGCCGGCCCCCGCCCGGACAGCGGGAGCCGGCGGCCGCCTACGGGGTCGGACAACTCCGGTTCGTGCAGGGGTGGTTCTCCGGCGGGCACGGTCGTCGCCGTGCCGCGGTCGAACCCGTTGCGGTGCGAGCTCATCGGCCGCCTCTCGGTCCGGGACCCGGGCCCGGAAGCGTGCCGCGGCCCTTAGGTGATGCCGGTCGACACCGTACGGCCGGACCACGGGGACACCGACAGATCCCCGAACGAAGACCTGTCGGCCGCCACGGCCGTGCTCCTACCTTTCTGTCCCACGCGACCCGGACGCGGCCGGCCGCGGAGTCCTTGCCGCTCCGCCGGGCCGCCGAGCCCGCACCCGGGTCGACGTGGCGTGTCACACCCACGAGAGGGAGCCCCGCCCGTCATGACACAGCAACCTGTCGAAACCATCCACGCGCTCGCCTACGGCGCCTACCCGGCACGCTGTCTCCAGGTCGTCTGCGAGATCGGGGTCGCCGACCGGATCGACGACGAACCGGTGCCCGTCGGCAAGCTCGCGGCGGCCTGCGGTGCCGACCCCGGCACGCTCACCCGGATCCTGCGCCTGCTCGCCTCCTTCGACGTCTTCGAGGAGCGGGACGGCGGCTACGCGCACACCGTCGCCTCCCGCCTCCTGCGCGACGACCACCCGATGAGCGCACGCCCCCTGATCCGGCTGACGGGTCTGCCGATGCATCTGGACAGCCTCTCGCTGCTCCAGCACACCGTGCTGACCGGGGAGCCCGCCATCGAGACGCTCCGGCCCGACGGGATCTGGGCCTACCTCGACGAGCACCCCGACCAGGCCGAGATCTTCAACCGGGCCATGACCTCCAAGGCGGCCGCCGACGTCCCCGCGGTCGTCGACGCCTACGACTTCACGCCGTTCGGGGTGATCGCCGACATCGGCGGCGGCCGCGGGCACCTGCTGCGCGCCGTCCTTGACGCCGTGCCCGACGCCGAGGGCGTCCTGTTCGACCAGCCGAGCGTCATCGAGGCCCTGACCTTCCCCGACCACCCGCGTCTGGCGCTGCGGGCCGGCGACTTCTTCGACACGGTGCCCGCCGCCGACGCCTACATCCTGATGCACGTCCTGCACAACTGGGGCGACGAGCACGTGGCGCGAATCCTCACCACGGTAAGGAAGTCGGCCGCGCCGGGAGCCACCCTGCTCGTCATCGAGAACGTGCTGCCCGACGCACACCCGACCCCGGCGGCGCTCACGATGGACGTCATCATGCTCGCCCTCACTCCCGGCCGGGAACGCACGGAGGGCGAGCTGTCCGCGCTCTTCGACGGCGCCGGCTTCCGCTTCACCGGCGTGACCGAGACCTCCGGCACCATGCGCATCGCCGAGGCGAAGGCGGTCTGACCCGCCGATCGAGGCCGAGCCGGCTCTGAACAACGCGTTGCGCGGCTTCGTCACCTTGAAGGCGCGGGTCGCCTGACAGAACGGCGCCACCCCGGCCGTGGGGAGCCCGGCCGGGGTGGCGCCGTTCTGTACCGGCTGTGGTCTGTGCTGGTCGTCTCCGCTATGCGGCGGGGCCCAGGA
This sequence comes from Streptomyces sp. NPDC058683, assembly GCF_042716195.1. NCBI lineage: Bacteria > Bacillati > Actinomycetota > Actinomycetes > Kitasatosporales > Streptomycetaceae > Streptomyces > Streptomyces sp. NPDC058683. Next base: position 179,637 of record NZ_JBHXSK010000006.1, on the reverse strand, counting down.
TCACGGGCAGTTCGGCGACGTCGTTGCCGATGAACGAGTGCTGGGGCTCCAGTTCGTCCGGGGCGATGGACAGGGTCAGCCGGGGGAAGCGGTCGAACAGGGCCGGCAGGGCGATCTCTGCTTCGAGCCTGCCGAGCGGGGCGCCGACGCAGTAGTGGATGCCGTGACCGAAGGCCAGGTGCTGCTTGTCGGCGCGGTCGATGTGGAAGGCGGCCGGGTCGTCGTGGACGCCCGGGTCGCGGCCGTGGGCGCCGAAGCCTATGAGGATGGCGTCTCCGGCCCGCACGGTGACGCCCTCGCCGAGGTCGATGTCCTCGGTGGCGTACCGCAGCGGCATGTGCATGATCGGCGGGTGCAGCCGCAGCGTCTCGTCGATCACGTCGGTCCAGCGGGCCGGCTCGGCGAGGACGGCGGCGAGCTGGTCGGGGTGGGTGAGGAGTTCGCGTACGGCGGCGTCGATCACGGCGACGGTGGTCTCGCTGCCGCCGCCGATCACCGCGATCAGGGTGGAGATGAGCTCCGTCTCGCTGAGCCGGTCACCGTCCTCCTCGTGGGCGGCCAGAAGCGCGCTGGTCATGTCGTCGGCGGGTGCGCGGCGCTTGGCGTCGACAAGGGTCCGCATCGCGCCGTAGAGGTCGTTGGCCACGGCCGCGGACTGCTCGGGCGTGACGTCGGTGGCGAACACGGTGGCCATGATCCGGAGCATCTCGGGCCGCTGGTCGGCGGGGACACCGAACAGGTCGCAGATGACCCGGGTGGGCACGCCGTGCGCGAACCCGGCGCGCAGGTCGACGCGTGCGTCGGCGCCGCGGTCCGCCAGGGCGTCCAGGAGGCCGGTGACGACGGCCTCGATCGCGGGCCGCAGCGCCTCGATCCTGCGGGGGGTGAACGCCCTGCCGAGCAGCTGCCGCAGCCGCGCGTGGTCGCCGCCGTCGGAGGTGAACATGCTGACCACGTCGACCCACGGATAGAGCCACGGTACGGCGCCGGGCTGGTGTCCGGGCCAGGACTTGCGCGCGTCCTTGGAGACGTGCGGGTGGATGAGGAGTTCCTTGGCGATGTCGCCGCGGGTGACCGACCAGGCGACGACGTTCTCGGGCATGCGCACGCGGACGGCCGGGCCGGCGGCACGGAGTTCATCGGCCTGCTCGTACAGGCGTCTGCCGCCGTCGCTGTCGAGGGTCACGGCCTCGGGGTGGGGGCTGGTCACGCGGTACCTCCTGAGTGTGGGCCGCGGCGTGGATACACGCCGGGTACTGCGGGCGAGAGCGTGCACGGTTCCGGGGGGGGGCGGTGCCGCAGGGGCCTGAAGCGCCTTGCCGTGACGGGCGGGTTCGGGAGGACGGAGCGCGAAGTCCGTGCCACGCGCGCGTAGTTCGGACCCGCGCGGGGACGGCATCCGTGTCGATGAGCGCGCGGTCGGCCTTTCTGACGCATCGACACCGTACGGCCGCACCGCGAGGACAGGCACAGATCCCCGAACAGGGACCTGTCGGGCGGCCAGACCCTGTTCCTACCTTTTGTGGAGTGCGAACTGCGGCCGCGCGACGGCCGGTTGGCGCGACACGTAGTGCGGTGCCGAGCCGACGAGTGGGTCATGGTTGCTGATGGCAGAGTCGTCCCGTCCTTCCCGATGCCCCGGGCGCCGGGACGGCCCTTCGATCCCCCGCCGGAGCTGTACCGGCTGCGGCGGGCGGCGCCCGTGTGCCGGGTTCGGCTGTGGGACGGCAGCGTCGCCTGGCTGCTGACCCGGCACGCGGATCAGCGTGCCGTGCTGCTGGACAGCGACCGGTTCAGCTCCAACACCGATCTGCCGGGGTTCCCGCATCGCAGCGCGAGTTCGAAGGCCATGCGGTCACGGAAGCGGGCCTTCATCGACACGGACGATCCCGATCACGGCAGGATGCGCCGTCTGGTGATCCCGGACTTCGCGGCGCGGCGGATCGACGCCCTTCAGCCGATGATCCAGCGGGTCGTGGACGAGCGCGTCGACGGTCTCCTCGGCGGACCCGAGCGGTTCGATCTGGTGACGGACTTCGCCACTCCGGTGACCCTGCTGGTGCTCTTCGAGGTCCTCGGAGTCCCGTTCCAGGACCATCCGTTCCTGCGGGACGCGGCGCTGACGATGCAGTCGGCCGGCCATTCGGAGACGGTGGGTGCCTCGATGAAGGCGCAGGTCATGACGTATCTGGAGGGGCTGATCGGCGCCAAGGCCGCCTGCCCCGGTGCGGACGTCACCTCCCGGCTGGTGCACGGCGGGATGGCGGCCGGGGCGCTGAACCGGGACGAGACGGTGATGACGCTGATGCTCCTGCTGATCGCCGGGTTCGAGACCACCGAGCAGATGATCGCCCTGAGCGCCATGGCACTGCTGGAACACCCGGACCAGCTGGCCCTGTTGCGGGAGAACGACGACCCGGCCGCCGGAACGCGGGCGGTGGACGAGCTGCTCCGGTATCTGACGGTATCTCACTTCGGCCGTCGGCGGGTGGCGTTGGAGGACGTCGCCGTCGGCGGGGAGGTGGTACGGACCGGTGAAGGGGTCATCGTGGCCACCAACATCGGGAACCGAGACGAGGAAGTGTTCCCGGACGCGGACCAGCTGGACCTCGAGCGAGACGCCCGCGGTCATCTCTCCTTCGGCTTCGGCCGACATCTGTGCCTGGGCCACCACCTCGCCCGCACCCAACTCCGGATCGCCCTCGGCACCCTGCACCGGCGCGTCCCGTCCCTGCGGCTCGCCGTCCCGCGCGACAGGCTGGCCTTCCGCCACGACAAGATGATCTACGGCGTTCACGAGCTGCCGGTGGTGCGCTCGTCAACGGCGTGAATTCTCAGCCGCGCCGGTCCGGTCTTGCGGGGCCGGTGCCCGGGGCGGCGACCTCGCGCCGGGAACGTACCTGCAACTTGGTGAGGATGTGCGAGACATGGGTCTCCACGGTGCGCCGCGAGAGCAGCAGCCGGGTGGCGATGTCGGGGTTGGACAGACCCTCGGCGACCAGATCGGCGACGCGCCGCTCGGTCGCGGTCAGTGCCTCCCAGCCGACGGACGGACGCACGTGTGCGGCCCGGCTGCCGGCACGCACGCCCGAGGGGCGCAGCCGGGCGGCGGCCCGGCGGGCGTCCCAGTCGGCGCCCAGTTCGCCGTAGACCGCGAGGGCCTCGCCGAACGAGGCACGGGCCGCGTCGAGGGCCCCGGACCCGGCCTGGACCACGGCCAGATCCTCCAGGGCGTTGCCGAGATCCGGCTGCCGGTCGGCGCTGCGGTGGTAGCCGACGGCGGCGAGCAGTGGGGCCGGGTCCTGGTCGAGCAGCCCGGAGCACCAGTCGGCGGCGGCCTGGGTGCGCGGCCGCGGCCGGCGGTCGGCGGCCTGGCGGGCGGCGAGCGTGGCCGCCGCGGCGGCCTGCCGGTCGTCGGCGGCCAGCGCCAGCCGGACCAGGGCGGGCAGCCACTCCGGGTGGTTGCCGAGGTCGTGTGCGTAGGTGTCGGTCATCAGCTCCGTGAGCACCTCGAGGGCCTCGGGGAGCCGGCCCGACCGCTCGGCGACCAGGCCGCGGGCCAGCAGCAGATGTCCGGCGGCGACGGGGCCCTGCCCCGGAGTCCGGCCGCCGCCCGGGGCGTCGACGAAGCCGGCCGCCTTCTCCCACTGCCCGCGGCGGGCGCTGATCAGCGCCTTCAGGCCCCGGCGGGCCAGCCGCCACAGCGGCGGCAGGTCGGTGACCTCGTCCAGCACCGCCAGCGCGTCGTCCCAGCGCCCGTGCTCGTAGTACCGTTCGGCCCCCTGGACGAGGGTCATCGACAGCCGGGTCGCGCCGGCCCGTTCGGCGAGGGTGCGGGCCTGGGTGAGCGCCTCCTCCGCCTCCTGGAGACGGTCGACGCCGTCCAGGTCGGTGGCCCGGTGACCGAGCAGGATGAGCCGCAGGTCGACGAGGTCCGGGTCGTTGCCGACCTCCGCCAGCGCCTCGTCGTTCAGGGCCAGGGCGCCGGCCTGGTCGCCGTGCCAGCTGCGGATGACGGAGGCGGCGTTCAGGGCGTATCCGACGGCCATCGGGTCGCTCAGTTTCCTGCCCTCGTCCAGCGCCTCCGCCATCGCCAGCCGGGCCCGGCCGATCTGCCCGAGGACGTGCCGGGCCAGCGCCACCAGGGCCAGCAGCCGGGCCCGCCAGACCGGTCCGATCCGGGGGTCCGCGGTGGCCGCGCGCCAGTTGTCGATCACGATCTCGTAGCGGCCGGTGCGCATCCCGATGGTGCTGAGCAGCCATCTGACCCGTCCCAGCACCTCGGGGTCGGACGTCTGCCGCAGCACGGTCCGGGCCAGCTCCTCGGCACGGTCCAGGGGGCCCATGCGGAAGTAGAGCGCGGCCAGTTGCACGGTGAGCACGGGCAGCCGCGGATCGTCCGGGCCCGCCTGGCGCACGGCGTGTTCGAGGAGTTCCGCGGCGGCGATCGGGGCCCGTACGACCAGTCGCTCGGCGTTGTCCGCGAGCCACTCCCACTCCCGGTCCTCGGCCGTGTCCAGGACCGGGAGGATCAGCTCGGCCACCCGCTCGGCGGGGGCCCCGGAGGTCATCAGCTCCTGTGCCGCGCGCCGCAGGAACGCGGTCCGCAGGGCGGGCGGCATGGCCTCGTACAGCACCTCCCTCAACAGGCCGTGCCGGAAGCGCAGCCGGGACCCCGCGGACTCCAGCACGGCGGCGCCGAGCGCCTCCTCCACCACGGCCAACAGGGATCCCGTGCCGAGGCCCACCGCCGCCGCCACGTCCCGCACCGAGAACTCCGGCCCGAGCAGCGACGCGGCGCGCAGCGCCTCCTGGGTGTCGGCGGAGAGCCCGGCCAGCCGGTCCGCGATCACGTCCCGCAGCTCGGTGAGCTTCTCCACCTCCCGGCCGCCCGCCGTCAGCTCCACCCGGCCGTCCGCGGACCGCAGAGCGCCGACCCGTGCCAGGGCGTCCAGCAACTCCCTCACGTAGAGCGGATTGCCCGCCGCGGAGCGCAGCCGTTCGGTGAGCACCGGCCCGGGTTCACCGCGCGCCAGCAGCCCGGTCAGCTCCGCGACCCGCTCCTCGGGCAGCCGGTCGAGGGAGACCAACTGCCCGCCCCGGGACCGCAGATCGCGCCGCAGCGGCTCCAGTTCGGTACGCCCCGGTACCGGACGGCAGGTGCCGACGACCAGCAGCGGCAGCTGGACCGAGGCCCGGCACAGCCGGCGCCACATCAGCAGGCTCGCCTCGTCGGCCCAGTGCAGGTCCTCCACCGCCAGCACCAGCGGGCCGGTCGTACACAACCGGTCCACCAGGACGAGCAGTTGCTCGGTCGCCGCCACCACCGGGTCCCCGGCGAGCAGGCGCATCGTCCAGCCCGGCGCCTGCTGGGGCTGCTCCAGGGCGAGCGCGGCCTCCGCGCGACGGGGATCGGGCGAGCCGGCCTCGACCCCGAGGAGCCGGGTCATCACGGAGAGCGGCAGCCGCCGGCCCAGCTCGTCGCACTGGCCGGTCGAGACCTCGCAACCGGCCGCGCGGGCCTTGGCCAGGGCGTGCGCAAGCAACGTCGACTTGCCGATACCCGGCTCACCCTCGATCAGCAGACTTCCGCCGCGACCTGCGGCGACGTCGGAGACCAAGCGCTCCAACGTGGCCCGCTCCGCTTCCCGCCCGATCACCGGGTGCAGTTGTTGCCCGAGCATGCTCATGACTCTAGAGCCTTTCTGTGAGGTCCCACTCCGATTCAGATGACGTCTGGGGAAACTGCGGCCTCACTCACACGGCCGCCCCCGGCTCACCGACTCGGTGCTCCCCCGGCTCACTGAGTCGGTGGTCCCCGGAGCCTCCGGGATCTCAGTGAGGCTCACGGATGTCTCCGTATCCGCGCTGCCGCAGGCTCGTTCCATCGGTCGGCAACAGATGGGGCAGCTCATGACGACGGCACTGGCACCCGAGGCACACACTTCCGCACCGCAGGCGTACCCCACCCCGGGGTCCGCGGAGCAGAAGATGCGGATGATCTACGACGTCAACAAGGGTTCCCTGATGCGCAGTCTGCTCGGCTGGACCCAGGGCGACCGGCAGACGGCGGAGGACCTCGTCCAGGAGACGATGCTCCGGGCCTGGCGCCATCTCGACATCCTGCCCGACGACCCGCGCGCGGTACGGCCCTGGCTGCTGACGGTCTCGCGACGGCTGGCGATCGACATGCTGCGGGCCCGCTCCTCGCGCCCCACCGAGGTGGAGGACGATCCGCTGGAGTCGATACCTGTGGCGGCGGAGCCGCTGGAGCAGGTCCTGGACCGCCAGGTGCTGCGCACCGCGCTCGCCGAGCTGTCCGCCACCCACCGCGCGGTGCTGGCCCAGGTCTACTTCCTGCACCAGCCGGTGCGGCACGCGGCCGAGGTGCTCAACGTCCCGGAGGGCACGGTCAAGTCGCGCACCCACAACGCGCTGCGGGCCCTGCGTGAGGCGCTGGGCGACCGCAACGGGGCGACCCTTCGCGCCCGGCACGGCCTTTCGGCGCCGGCACCGCGGCACCCCGGCGTGCGTCCGGTTGCACGAACCGCCGTCGCCGCGCACTGATCCGGTACACCGGGGCCGTGACCGTACCGGATCCCGGCCCAGGCGCCGCCCCCCCCCCCCCCGCCCCCCGCCGCCCCCGCGGGGCCGGCGGCCGCCGCGGGGCGCGCGCGGGGCCGCGCGGGGGCGGGGGGGGGACAGGCGCCGCGACGCACAGCGA
>NZ_JBHXSK010000006.1:0-172903 GCF_042716195.1 Streptomyces sp. NPDC058683 | reverse complement strand
GGCCCCGCGGCCCCCCGGCGTGCGTCCGTTTGCACGAACCGCCGTGGCCGCCCCCGGACCCGGTACCCCGGGCCCGTCCCCTTCCCGGAACCCGGCAACGCCCCCCCCCCCCCCCCGCTCCGGGCCGACGCGGTCCGCCGGGTCCAGGCGTCCTCGCGAGGGAAGCCGGTCGCAGACTCGGTGAGGACGTAGTACGAGCCACGGATCGCCAAGGCTCCCCGGAGCAACGGCAGTTGGGCGACAGTACCAGGGCTCGACCGGCCCGGTCCGGTGACTCCGGCCGATCCGACCGATCCGGCCAATCCGACGGGTCCAGCCACGCGCCGCCCGCCGACCGGTCCAGCCACGCGCCGCCCGCCGACGGGTCCGCCCGGCGAGGTGCCTCACCTGCCGCATGGCGAGCTGTCGTACCTGCCGCCCGCCGTCCGTCCCGACGAGGGCGGCCGACCGCCGGGTCGTGGGGCGGCCCCGCCTTGGCGGTACAACGTTGTCAGCGATGCCCTCCACGGCTGGGGCCGGGCCCGCGGCCGTGCCCCCGCCGCCCAGCGACACGGCCGAACCGGCATACCGGACGACGGCCCGGCCCACCCGGTGCACGGTCTCGGGCGCCCCGGCAGCCGGAGCGTCCGCGTCCTGCGTGGACTCCGCGCCCGGCACGCTCTCCGTACTCTCCGCGGTCCAGCCCGCCGCCCGCCCCTCGGCCTCCGCAGACACCGGCGGCCGAGGGGCGGTCACGCGTTTCCTCGGCGCCCCGGCGGCGGGCAGCTCCTGCCCAGCGCGCTGGTGCCGCTGGTATGGGGTGACCCGCCGGACGGCGGCAGGTGTCGCCTCTTTGCCAGGGCGCCCCGGCAGTCCGTGCGGGTCTTCGGCCACCGGCTCGGCCGGGCGCGCTCCGCACAACCGATCCGTCAGGTCGGCGAGTTGGCCAACCGCCGAGGTCATCGGTTCTTCGGTCGCTGTGCGGGCACCCGGCGTCCGCCATGTGCCCGCGCTCCGCACCTGCACCCGCGCCCGGGCCGGTGAGCGCCGGGGCGGTTCGTCGTGGGTCGCGCGCGGCACCCGGCCCACGGATGTCCGCGCCGCGGACACGAGCTCGGACCTGCCGGCCCCCGGCTCGTCACCCTCCACGGGCACGGCACGGCCATGTCCCGTGCCGGGGTCCGTCAACAGAGCTTCTTCCAGGGCGGGTTCGGCCTTCCGGCCGACCGTCGAGGCCGTCGTGTGCGCCGCCATTCCGCGGAGCGTAGCGACCGGCCGGAAGACGGAGGTTCCGCGGAGATGAACGTTTCCCGCTTCCCCTCCGTCCAGCCGGGCTCTCTCACACGTCCAGGGCGACCTGGACCAGGGTCGGCGGCGCCTGGCGGCCGACCAGGACCCCGCGGCCGGGCGGGCGCTGGGCCGCCCGCTCGCTGCCGAGCACCACGCCCTCGCGGGGATCCCCGGACAGGACCAGGCCCGCCGTACCCAACTCCTTGATGCGGTTGAGGAGTTGCTCCGACATCTGGCCGCGGGAGCTGCCGGCGACCCGGCGGGCCACCACCATGTGCAGGCCGATCTCACGCGCCTGCGGCAGGAAGTCGAGGAGCGGATTGAGCGGTGACGTACGGCCGTTGGCGACCAGGTCGTAGTCGTCGACGACCACATGGAACTCCGGGCCGGTCCACCAGTCACGGTTGCGCAGCTGCTCCATGGTCACGTTCGCCGGGGGCAGCCGCTCGGTGAGCTTGGCGACGACCTGTTCGACGTAGACCTGGGCCGCGTTGGCGTCGCCGATGTAGGCACCGATGTACTCCTCGTCCACCGCGCCCATCAGGGCCCGCCGGTAGTCGACGACGACGAACCGGGCGTCGAACGCCGAGCGCCGGGCCGCCAGTCCCTTCATCCAGCCGCGCAGGAAGGTGGACTTGCCGCTGCCGGCGTCGCCGAAGACCAGGAAGTGCGGGTCGGCGTCCGTGAGGTTCAGGCGGACCGGGGTGAGGTCGGTCTCGGCGATGCCGATCGGCACGCCCGGGGTGGTGTCGTCCTCGCGGATCCGGCTCGCCAGATCGGCGGCGGTGAGCCGTTCGGGCAGCATCCGGATCGGCGGGGCCACCGGTCCGGACCAGGCGGCCGCGAGCTTGCCGATCGCCTCCTCCTGCGCGTCCGCGAGGCCGTCGGCGGTGTCCCTGCCGTCGAGCCGGGGCAGGGCGACCTGGAACTGGATGCCGGGCGGTGCCATGCCGCGGCCGGGGGCGGAGAGCCCGAAGGCACGGGCCGCCCGGCGGTTGATCTCCGAATCGCCCGGGTCGTTCAGGCGCAGTTCGAGGCGGGCCGAGATGGCGTCGCGCAGCGCGGTGCGGATGTCGGCCCACCGGCCCGCGGTCAGCACCAGGTGGACGGCGACGCCGAGGCCGCGCCCCGCGATGTCCAGGACGGTCGCGTCGATGCCCTCCATCTCGCCACGGATCGCACCCCAGTTGTCGATCACCAGGAAGACGTCGGCGGAGCGTATCCCCTCGGGCAGCCGGTCGGTGTTGCGCAGCCGCCGGAACTCGTCGGCGGAGTCGATGCCGAGGTGGCGGAAGAGCCGCTCCCGCTCGGCGATCAGCTGGCGCACCTCGGCCAGCGCGCGCCGGGCCCGGGCCGGGTCGTGCCGGCCGGCCACCCCGCTGACGTGCGGCGCCCGTTCGAAGGGCTGGAGCGAGCCGCCGCCGAAGTCCAGGCAGAGGAACTGCGCCTCGGCCGGGGTGTGGGTGAGCATCGTGGAGAGCATCAGCGTGCGCAGGAAGGTGCTCTTGCCGGACTGCGGGGCACCGACCACCGCGAGGTGACCGGCCTTGGCGAAGTCGGGCACCAGCGGCTGCTGGAGCTGCTGGAGCGGTACGTCCAGGACGCCGACCGGGGTGCGCAGTGCGCCCTTGTGCGTCCACCAGTCGGCGGACATGCCCCGCTCCGGGCGGACCACGACCGGTCCGGTGAGATCGTCCAGGGCGAGCGCGGCGGGCAGCGGAGGCAGCCACACCTGGTGGGCCAACTGGCCTGCCGTACCGAGCCGTTCGACGATGACCTGCATCTCGCTCGGCCCGTCCAGCATGGGCCGCACCCGCTCGCGCTCCTCCTCCGGCTCCGCGTCGGGGTCGGGCGGCAGCCGCAGCGCGAAGTGCACGGGGTCGGTGGGCGGCGGTCCGGCGGCCAGGGCGCGCTGCTCCTCCGACAGGTGGGTTCCGGAGACGTGGGCGACGCGGAAGCGCTCCAGGACCGTCTCGGCGACCTTGAGGTAGGCGGAGCCGGGGATCGGCGGCAGCCGGTAGGCGTCCGGGGTGCCGATGACGACCCGGGACTCCGCCGCCGAGAAGGTGCGCAGGCAGATCCGGTAGGAGAGGTTCGCCTCCAGGCCGCGCAGCCGCCCCTCCTCCAGACGCTGGGTGGCGAGCAGCAGATGGATGCCGAGGGAACGGCCGACCCGGCCGATCTGGACGAAGAGGTCGATGAAGTCGGGCCGGGTGGCGAGCAGTTCACCGAACTCGTCCACGATGACCAGCAGATACGGCAGCGGCTCCAGTGGACGCCCGTCCGGTCCGGTGGCCCCGGCGGCCCGCCGCAGCTGGTATTCGCGGACGTTGTCGATGTTGCCGGCGTCGCGGAGCAGCTTCTGCCGCCGCTGCTGTTCGCCGACGAGGGCGTCCTTGACCCGGTCGACCAAGGCGACCTCGTCCACCAGGTTGGTGATCAGGCCCGCCACATGCGGCAGGTCGGTGACGCCGGCGAAGGTGGCGCCGCCCTTGAAGTCGACCAGGACCAGGCTGAGCAGTTCCGGCGAGTGGGTCATGGTGAGACCGGTGACCAGGGTACGCAGCAGTTCGCTCTTGCCGGAGCCGGTGGCGCCGACGATCAGGCCGTGCGGGCCCATGCCGCCCTGTGCGGACTCCTTGAGGTCCAGGACGAGTTGCTGGCCGCTGCTGTCGAACCCGATCGGCATGCGCAGCACCTCCTCGTCCTGCGCGTCGACCCAGAGCGACTCGGGGCTGAAGTTCTCCAGGTCGGAGATGCCGAGCATGCTGGGCAGCGACATGGTCTGGGCGAGGATCTCCTCGCCCTCGGCGGACAGCCGCAGCGGGGCCAGCGTCCGGGCGACGGCCTCGCACAGCGGCAGTTCCGCGCGGGCCGCGACGGCCGATTCGACCGCCGAACGGGTGTCGGCGCGGCGGCCCTCCACGGTGACCGTCCCCTGTGCGTCGAGCCGTACCCGTACGTCGGCCCGGGTCGGCTCGTCGTTCTCCTGCTCCACCAGGCAGATCACGGTGATCGCGCTCTGCGGGCCGGCCGCCGCGAGGAGTTCGGCGGCGACCGGCGAGCGGGCCCAGGCGGCCCGCGGGAGGTAGCGGTCGAGGACGACCACGAGGCGGCGCCGGGTGTCCGGACCGTCCCGGTCGGTGAGGCTCAGCCGGCGGGACGGCTGCTGGACGGCGGCCTCCAGGGCCCGCTGCACATGGTCGGCGATGCCCTCGAAGTCCTCCGCGACCAGCGGCACCACGCCGGCCTCGCCGGCGGTGTCCGGTTCATGGGTGTGCGGCAGCCACTTGGCCCAGTTCCAGTCCTCGCCGCCGGTCGCGACGGCGATGCCCACGTCGTCCGGGGCGTGCAGCACGGCGATCTGGCAGAGCAGGGCGCGCACGGCCGCACGGGCCACCTTGGACGGCCCGAGCACGCTGACCACACCGGCCTTCGCCAGGTCCAGCACGGCGGGCTGGTCACCGACCACGGACATCGAGTCCACCAGCCGGTCGGCGGCCGTCTTGGCGCGCGGGTCGTACTCCACCGTCGGGTCGTTGCGGGTGGACATCCGGATGGGCGTGGACAGCGGTGCGTTGCCGGTGCCCACGGACACCTTGAGGAAGTCGGCGTCGGTGACCCGGCGTTCCCACACCCGGCGGCGCTGGGACGCGATCGCCCACAGCCGGCGCGGGGAGGGGAACTGCCAGGCGGCGACGGTGCGCTGGTTCTCCGCCACCTGGCGGGCGGTCCGCCGCACCTCGACCAGGTGGTCCAGGTAGCGGTCGCGGGCCCGCAGCTTCTGCTTACGGGCCTGGCCGCGCATCTGCATCCGCACGCCGACGGTGACGCCGATGGACATCACGACGAAGGCGATGCCCAGCAGGACCAGCATCCGCCGGCCGCCGGACATCAGATAGGCGGCCATGCTGATGCTGGACAGCAGCGGCATCAGCAGCATGAGCCAGCTGGCGTTGCTGTCCTTGCCGACCGGCTGCGGCGGCGCGGAGAGCACCACCGGGTCGGTGGGCAGCGGGGGCGGCACGACCCTGGCGGGCCGGTGGAAGATGACCCGGGACATCAGATCTCCTCGTCGGTCGGGCTCGCGGGCAGGGTCATCGCCGGGAACGGCGCTCGGGGAAGCGCGGTGCGACGGGGGGCGTCATCTTGTCGTTCTTCTCGCCATTCAGGCCGGCCAGGATGTCCTGGAGGCCGCCCGTGATCCCCGACATGACCTCGACGCGCTGCTCGGTGACGGTGTCGTGCGCGCTGTCGATGGCCTCGACGAGGAGCCGGACCAGCCGCTCCGGGTTGTCGGGGTCGATCACCGACGGGTCGATGCGCAGGTCCACGACCCGGCTCTCGGCCGAGACGGTCGCGCTGACCATGCCGTCCGTGCTGTGGCCCGTGGCCTCGATGTTCCGCAGGTCGAGCTGTGCGTCCGCCACGCTGCCCTGCATCCGCCGGGCATGGTTCGCGAGCGCGGAGAAGTCGATCTGCTCGTACTCGGGCATGCGGGCATCTCCCTTCCTGGGGGCCGTTGTTCGCTCAGGGGTTCCACTCAGAGATACGGATCCGAGGTCCGAACGGGTCTGTGTCAATTCCTTGACGGGCAGATGTCGGTGGGTGTCCGCAGGGCGCCGACGGTGAGCATGGCCCGGCGGCCGAGACCGTTGGCCACGGCACGGGCCAGTTCCATGCCCGCCATCGAGTGGTTGGGGTCCTCCATGCTCACGTGCAGGTCGACATGACCGACCGCCAGGCCCTCTGTCTCCAGCCCCGCCTTGATGTGCTCGGTCAGCCTGGTGCCCAGCTCGCGCCCGTACTGTTCGCCCGGTGCCGGGTCCGCGGCGGCGAGCGCCTCGGACAGGGCCTGGAGTTCGGCCGTGGACACCACGTCCTCCACGCGGAACACCCGCTTTTCGAGCAGCGGTTCGATGGGCAGCCGGCGCTCGGGGGCGGTCGGCGTCGCGTCGGGGACGTCGGTGCCCGGCCAGTAGTGCGGGTTGGGGATCCACGCGCCGAGGGTGTTCGCCTCGCCGTCGGGGACGATCGCCCAGCCGCCCTTGACGAAGCGGGAGGCGACGCCGCCCGCGAAGAGGACCTCGTCCCGGCCGGTGGTCTCCGGACGGATCCCGTAGGCATCGAGCGTCGCGGTGATGTCGATACCGCCCGGCGTGTCGACCTCCCAGACATGGCCCTCGCGCAGCCGTTGCGCCGCCGCCTCGGGCGAGGTGTCGGCGCTCACGAATCCATGGCCGGGGCCGCCCACCTGGGCATAGGCGACAAGGTCGAGCCCTGTGCCGCCGGGCACCAGTCCTTCGGTGCGGACCGTTTCGGCACTGCCGGTCGCCGCGACGAAGACGGGCCGCCCCGGGTACGGAATCGGCGGCGGGATGATGTCCGCCGCGTCCGTGGGAATCGCGGCGTTCGGCATCGGCCCCTCGACCAGCTCCATGACGGCGGGGGCGGGCTCCGCTGCCCGCCCGGCCGCGAGCGGGCGCAGTTCTTCGCCGCCGGTGCTGTGCGCGCCGGCCGTGGTCGCGACGACGGGGGCGGGTGCCGCCGGCGCGGCCGGGACGGGGGGGACCAGCCTGGGCGCGGCGGTGCGGACCCAGTCGGATCCGGATGCGGATCCTGGGGGCTGCGAGGCCACGACGACGAAGTTCTTCTCCCTCAATGTGTCGCGGAAGACATCGACGTCCACCGCGGGCGTGTACACGGTCCTCGCGGTGGCCGTCCGGCTGGACAGGGCTTTCGCCAGGGCCTCACCGCGGCCGGAGTGCGGCACGATCGGCACGAGTACCTCGTGCAGCGGGCGAGCGCTCAGCACCGGGTCGTTGGTCAGCAGTTCGGCGATCTCGTCGATGGGCACCGGGCGCTGGGAGTAGTCGGGCCAGGGCATGTCGAAATGGTCGGGACCGCCCTTGCCCAGCACGAAATAGGCGGCGGGCCGCTGGCCCCGGCGAGCTCCATGGGCGCGCCACGGCACATAGTGCATCTTGGCGTTCTCTCCGTCGGTGCCGTTGGACGAGGTGAGATACCTGTCCGGGACCAACGGGTCGGCCATCTGCATGCCGAGCCAGTCGCGGCCGAGGACCTCGCGGTCGTCGGACAACAGCAGGGTGCGCGAGGACAGGGCACCGTTGCGTTCCAGATGGTAGGCGGCGAGTGCCGTCGGGTTGCGGAGGTCACGGCCGACCGCGGCCGCCCCGGCCGTCATCCACAGGAGTTCCGCTCGCCGTGCCTCGTCCACGGGCTGCGCGGAGGCGTCCAGGTGCAGGACCTTGACCGCCAGGGCATCCACGTCGGTGGTCGCCTCCAGGGCCTCGACGGCCTTGACCGTCGCCCACAGCAGCCGCTGCCGGTGGACCTCCGTGACCTGGCCGGCCTTCAGGTCCAGGACCTGGACGGCCCGCTGGTCGGGATCGCCGCCCGCCAGCAACCCGAGGGCCTTGTCGACCGAGGGCAGCGGAACGAAGTCACGCAGCGCCAGCCCGGCGGGCTCGGTCTCCGCCGCCTCCAGAACGGCCTGCACGTCCGCCGGTTTCAAGGCCGGGCCCGCGGACCGTCCGGGATACGACCGGACGATCCGGTCCAGCAGGTCCATGCTGAACGGTCCGGTGTCCCGCAGCTTCGGGTCGTTGCGGCGCATCGACTCCAGCGCGCCGATTCCGCGCAGCAGCCGCTGGTACTTCCCGTGGGCATCGTCCTTGTCGTCCTCGACCGAGGGCCCGAACGCCTGACGCAGGGCTCGTACCAGCCGCAGGGTCGCGACCCTGGTCTCCGCCGGGGCCGGGCCCTGGGCGGTGTGCAGACCCGCCGTACCGACCAGGTCGTCGAGCGCCGCCCCCGTCGGCTCCGGCCGCAGCTCCAGCCACTTGCGCCGCTCTCCCTCGGCGGTCGTGGCGATCCCCTGCTGGGTCACCCCGGTGGCGCGGGTGAGGTAGTGGACACGGTCGACCGCGAACACCGTGCGGCCGACCTGGTTGGCCACCTGCTGAGGCTCGGAAAGGGTCGCCAGCGGATCGGCGACGAAGGGGGCGCGGCTGGCGTCGTGAACGGCCGGGAGACCTTCCGCGGCCGCGCCGACCCAGCACGACATGAGCACCACGACTCCGTCGGCGGCGAGCCCCTGCAGACTCGGACGCCGCTGGAGGTACTCGCCGACCTGGTCGCCGCGTGCCTGTCGGCGCTCCCCGTCCGACCTCACCAGGGAGAACGCCCCCGGGCTCCCGTGCAGAAGGAAGTAGTACGCCGACCGGCCGACCCAGGGCAGGTTTTCCGCTTCACCGTGCTGATCCCAGTACAAGGGATCCATGTGAATGTACTCGTTCGTCGTCGGCAGATCGCCGAAATACTTCTCGCGTTCGAGCTGGTCGGCCCTGTCGAGGATGGCGCGGCCGTACGTGCGCCCGTCGGCGGCGAGGGTGCGACTCATGATCTCGTCGTCGGGTACCAGCGTCCCGTCGATCATGCGCACGAAGTGCTCGTGCCCCAAGGCCCGGCGGGCCGTGAGTTGCGGATCGTCCGGCTGGCTGGCGAACCAGCTTCCCAGCGGCTCCCCCAGGGACTGGTCGTCGATCACCGCGATCCGGGTCTGCCGCGTCCACGGGTCCTCGTGCAGCTTCACCTTGCCGCTGTGCGACCACACGGTCCTGCCGGTCCGGGCCGCGGCCGTGCGCGGCAGACGCGGGCTCCCGGCACCCGCCTGCGGGACGGCGAGTACGACGGGGAGCCTGCCGTCGAGCGCGGCCAGGTCCTGGTCCATGGCCAGCAGTTCGGCGAACTCCTCCAGCGTCGCGTGCGGCCGGGAACGGTCCGCCAACCGCACCTCGACATGGTCGTCACCGCCCTTGGCCGCGACGATGTAGGGGCGGTTGTCACCGGCTCCCCGCTGCTCCCACAACGCCGTGGGGGTTTGCAGGCTGCTCCCGTCCACCTGGTGGTAGGACGCCGTGACCATGTTCCCGACCGAAGTGTCCGTCCAGTTGCGGCCCAGGACCCTGCCGTCCGGAGCGGTGATCCGGGTCGCGGCGGACAGCGCCCCCCGCTTCCGGAAGTCGAACGCGCCGAGCGCCGCCAGGCTCGTCGCCCGGCCGGCCGCGTGCGCCTCGTCCACCAGGTCGTACAGTGCTTGGCGTTGCGCCTCCCGTACCGGTTTGTCCCGATCCAGGTGCAGGAGCCTGCGGGCGAGCGGATCCGGGTCGAAGGTTCCGTCGGCCAGACCGAATCCGGGCTCGGCCAGCCGCAGTCTGTTCAGCAGTTCGATGGCCGGCGAGCGGGGCTCCAGCTCGACGTCGATGTCCGCCTGCCGGCGCAGGTCCCGCAGGGCGGAGCCGTCGGCGGCCACGTTCCGTCCCTTGCTGCGGCTGGAGACCCTGAACGCGTCGACGTCGACACGGTCGGCGGGGCGCGGAACGTTCCGCTGAAGCAGGTCCAGGGCATTGCCGATCTCGGTCCGGAGCACGTCGGCGACGGCGTCCGCGCGCTCCTGGCCCGTGCGTGTGGCGCCCCGATGACTGCTTCTCACCTTGAGCCACGAGCCGTTGCCGTGCCCGGTGACGGCGATCCACGGTGTCGCGAACCCCTCGCGCATGTCGCGCAGCCCCGCCTCGACCACCTTGCGGGCCAGAGCGGCGATGTTGCCGAGCTGATCCGGAGCGACCTCCTTGGAGCCCTCCTCGAAGGTGACCTTCACCGTCGTCCAGGGCCCCGAGGCCGCGGTCGTGTCCGCGGCGGCGGCATCAGGGAGACCAGCGGCGTCGACGGCGGACGGCGGCTCGACGTGCGGGATGGGCGGTGCGGCGGAGGCGTGCAACGCCTCGTCGATCCCGTCGGTGACATCGGTGACGGCGGTCCCGCCGTTCGCGACGGTCGTCGCCGTGACCCCCGGGGCCGGCGAGGCCACCTTCGGGGGGCGGGTGTGGATCCAGTCGGCGGAGCCCGGCCCGCCCGGCGGCGTGGTCACGACGATGACGTGCTCGCCGGCCTTGGTGTCGTGGAACAGCTGGATGTCCACCGCGGGCGAGTAGACCTTCCGGCCGATCGCCGCCCGGTCGGTGAGGGCCTTCGTCAGGGAGGTGCCGCTGCCGGAGTGCGGCACGACCGGTACCACGGGCCTGGTCACTTTGACGGACGTCAGGTACTGGTCGTTGGTGAGCAACTCGGCGATCTCGTCGTGCGGTACCGGGCGCCGGGTGCCGTCGGGCCACGGCATGTCGATGGTGTCGGCACCGCCGTCGGCCAGCAGGAAGTAGGCCTGAGGGGTCCGGTCCCCGCTGTTCGCGGAGGCGTGCCACGGGGCACTCCTGGCCTGGGCACGCGCCGGATCGGCGCCGTCCGCCACGGAGAGGTACCTCTCCGTGGCCAGCGGGTCGGTCAGCCGCCCGCCGGTCCAGTCGCGCCCGAGCACCGCGCCGCTCGCCGACCGGAGCAGCGTCCGGGACGACAGGGCGCCGTTGCGCTCGAGCTGGAAGGCGGCGAGCGCCACCGGGTTGCCGGTGTCGCGGCCGGCCGCGGCGGCCCCGGCGACCGTCCAGAAGAGTTCCTCGAGCCGCGCGTCGTCCACCGGACCGGTCAGGGCACCCAGATGCAGGACCTTGGCGGCCAGCGCGTCCACGTTCGGGGCGGCTTCCAGTGTCTCGACGGCCTGGACCATCGCCCACAGCAGCTGCTGCCGGTGCGCCGCGGTGACCGGTGCCGATCCCAGACGCAGGACGTGGCGCACCCTCAGGTCGGGATCGGCGACCGCGGGCGTGGCGAGGGCCTGCTCCACGGAGGGCAGCGGAACGAAGTCACGCAGCGCCGTTCCGGGCCGCTGGGTCGGCGCCGCGTCCAGCAGCGTCTCGACGTCGTCCGGTGCCACGGCGGTGCCGGGGGCCGGGGACCGTCCGAGCCGGGACCGGGCTGCCCGGTCCAGCAGGTCGAGGGTGAACTGCCCGGTGTCCCGCAGCAGCGGGTCGTCCCGGCGCATCGTCTCCAGCGCGCCGATACCGCCCAGCAGCCGCTGGTAGCGCCCCGAGACATCGTCCTTGTCGTCCTCCACCGAGACGCCGAAGGTCTCTCGCAGGGCCCGCACCAGCCGTAGGGTCGCGACCCTGGTCTCCGCCGGGGCGGGGCCCTGGGCGGTGTGCAGACCCGCCGTGCGGGCCAGGGCGTCCAGCTCCGTCTCGCCCGGCTCGGGGCGCAGCTCCGCCCAATGGCCGCGCTTGCCGTCCGCGGTCGTGGCGATTCCATGCTCTGGCGTCAGGGAGTCCCTGGCCGTGTAGTGCGATCGGTCGGCCGCGAACACGGTACGGCCGGTCTGGTTGGCCACCCGCTGGGCCTCGGAGACGGTCTCCAGCCGGTCGGCGACGAAGGGTGCGCGGCTGGCGGCGTTCACGGTGGTGGACCGCTCCGCGGGGGCGCCGGCCCAGCACGACATGATCACGATGACGCCGTCGGCGGCCAGCCCGCGCAGGCTCGGCCTGCGCCGCAGATACCCGCCGACCTGGTCGCCGCGGGCCCACTTGGCGGTGCCGTCCCGCCGTTCGAGCGAGAACCCGCCCGGCTGCCCGTGCAGGAAGAAGTAGTACGCCTTACGGCCCGCCCAGGGCACGTCGTCCACGGCACCGAGCTGCACCCCGGTGACGGGGTCGAGATGCCGGTTCTCCGTCATCACGGGCGCCGCGGCGAAGTACAACTCCCGGCTGAGCATGTCCGCCTTGTCGAAGACGGCGCGGCCGTGCGGGACGCCGTCGTCGGCCATGGTCACGCTCAGGATCTCGTCGTCCGGGACGAGTGTGCCGTCGATCGTCTGTACGACGCGGTCCTCGGCCTCCACCGCCGGATCCCCGGCCTTCAGTTCGTCCGGCTTGCTGGCGAACCAGCTCCCCAGCGGCTCCAACGCGCGCTCGCGATGGGTTACCGCGATCCGGGTCCGGTGCTCCCTCGGGTCCTGGTACAAGGACACCGCGCCGCTGTGCGACCACACGGTCCTGCCGGTCGAGGCGGCGGCGGTGCGCGGCAGTCGCAGGTTCCCGGCGCCCGCTCCCGGTACCGCGAGAACGACGTCGAGCCCGCTGTCGAGCGCGGCCAGGTCCGGGTCCATGGCGAGCAGTTCGGCGAAGTCCGCCATCAGGACACGCTGCCGGGAACCGTTCGCCAGGCGCACCATCACATGGTCCTGGTCCCCCTCGGCGACGATGACGAAGGGGCGGTGGTCACCGGGCGCCGCATGCCACAGGGCGGGATCGAGGTCGTCGAGGCGGGTGGCACGCAGCTTGGCGTACGACATCGAGATCAGGTCCACGACGGGCTCGCGCGTCCAGTTGCGGCCCTGGGCCCTGCCGTCCGGAGCGGTGATCCGGGTCGCGGCGGACAGCGCTCCCTGCCGTACGAGGTGATACGCGCTCAGCGCCGCCAGGCTCGTCGCGCGGCCGGCCGCGGTGGCCGCGTCCATCACCGCGTGCAGTTCACGTCGATGGGCGCTCGTCACCTTCTCCGCCGGCGGCAGGCCCAGAATCCGGCGGGCGAGCGGATCCGGATCGAAGAGGCCTTGGTTGAGCGCGGGATCGGGATCGGCCAGCCGCAGGGCGTCCAACTGCTCGAAGGCCGACGATTGGGCCGCCGCCTCGACCTCGATCGTCGCCTGCCGCCGCAGGGCCCGCAGCTCCGCGCCGCCGAACGAGCCGTCGGTGACGAGGTCCTGGCCCCGGCTGCGTGTGGTGATCATGAATTCGCCGTCGCCGACACGCCTGGTGGAGGGCGGATCGTTCTGCTGGAGCAGGTACAGGGCGTTCCATATCTCGGTCCGCAACGTCTTGGCGACGGCGTCCGCGCGCTCCCGGCCCGTGCGTAGGGCGCCCCAGTCGCTGAGTCCCGGCGTGAGCCACGAGCCGTTGCCGTACCCGGTGACCGTGATCTCGGGGGCCGAAAGTCCTGCCCTTACGTCACGCAGACCCACCTCCGACACCTTGCGGGCGAAAGTGCTGAGGTAGCCGCGCCCGCTGGAATCGATCTCCCTGGAGCCCTCCTCGAAGGAGACCCTTCCGGTGGTCCAGAGCCGCGATGACACGGTCCCGTCGGTGGTGGCCTGCTCAGTGGAACCCATGTCGTCAACAGCCGACGTCGGCTCGACATGCGGTGTCGGCGGAGCGGTCTGCGTAGCGGATGTCTCGGCTGCCGGCATCGCGTTGGTGACGGTCACCGCCGGGGTGGCTGAGACCAGAGCCACGGGGTCGGTGCTGACCCAGCCGGTCGTGGAGCTCGCCCCTTGGCCGGGTTCGTCCACGATGATGTAGTGGTCGCCGGCCGCGGTGTCGTGGAAGAGATCGATGTTCTGCCTGGGCATGAAGACGGTCCTGCCGGTCGCCGCCCGGTCGGCGAGCGCCCTCATCAGGGGGCGGCTGCGAGGGGCGTTCCGCACGATCGGCACGATCGGCACCGTCTCCGAACGCCTGTTCAGCTCGTCGTCGTTGACGAGCAGTTCGGCGATCTCCTCGGGGGGCACCTGGCGACGGGTACCGTCCGGCCAGGGCATGTCGATGTGGTCGCGACCGCCGTCGGCCAGCACGAAGAAGGCCATGCTGTCCGTACCCGTACCCGTACCCGTGCCGGTTCCGGGGGTCTGCCACGGCACCGTGCGGACCACGGCACTGGCCGGGTTGACGGCTGCGTCATGGGCGATGTACCTGTCCCTGACCAGCGGGTCGGTCAACGGTGTTCCGGTCCAGTTGCGGCCCAGCACCCGGCCGCTCCAGGAGAGGAGCAGCGTGTCCTTGGACAGGGCCCCGTTGCGTTCGAGGTGGAACGCGGCGAGCGCCGTCGGGCTGTGGACGTCACGGCCGGCCGCGGCCGCCCCGGCCATCGTCCACAGGAGTTCCGTACGCCGCGCGTCGTCCACGGGAAGGCCGGAGGCATCCAGGTGCAGGACCTTGACCGTCAGGGAGGTGATGTCGGCGGCGGCCAGCAGACCCTCGACGGCCTTGACCGTCGCCCACAGCAGCCGCTGCCGGTGGACTGCCGTGACCGGATCGGATCCCAACCCCAGTACCTCGGTGGCCCGTTGACCGGGATCGCCCTTCGCCAGCCACGAGAGAGCCTCGTCCACCGACGGCAGCGGAACGAAGTCGCGCAGCGCGATCCCGGCGGGCCGGGTCCCGGACGCCTCCAGCACCGCGAGGATGTCCGTCGAGTCCAGGGCCGAGCCCGCGGGGCGTCCGAGATGGGACCGGGCGGCACGTTCCAGCAGGTCCATGGTGAACGGCGCGGTGTCCCGCAGCCCCGGATCGTTGCGGCGCATCAGCTCCAGCGCACCGATGCCGCGCAGCAGCCGCTGATACTCCCCGTAGGCGTCGTCCCTGTCGTCCTCGACCCAGGCACCGAACACCTGCCGCAGTGCGCGGACCAGCCGCAGGGTCGACTCCCTGGTCTCCTCCGACGCCTGGCCCGCGTCCGTGTGCAGGCCCGCCGTGCGGGCCAGGTCGTCGAGTGCGGCACCGGTCGGCTCCGGCCGCAGCTCCAGCCACTGACGCCGCCCGCCTTCGGCGGTCGTGGCGATCCCGTGCCGCTTCACTCCCGTGTCGTAGGCGAAGTAGTGGACCCGGTCGACCGCGAACACGGTGCGGTCGACCTGGTTGGCCACCTGCTGAGCCTCGGAAGGGGTCGCCAGCGGGTCGGCGACGAAGGGGGCACGGCTGGTGATGTTGACGACAGGGCGACCGTCGGTGGCCGCGCCGACCCAGCAGGACAGGAGCACCAGGACGCCGTCGGCGGGGAGCCGCCGAAAACTCGGGCTCCGCCGCAGATACTTGCCGACCTGGTCACCGCCGGCACGCTTGTCGGTCCCGTCCGCCCGCACGATGTAGAACGCGCCCGGTTTCCCGTGCAGGTTGAAGAAGTACGCCTCCCGGCCGGCCCAGGGCACGTTCTCCGGAGCACCGTACAGACGCTGGCTGACGGGATCGATGTGCGCGTACTCGTTCATCGTCAGCAGGGATCCGAAGTACATCTCCCGCCCGACCGTGTCCTCCTTGTCGAGGATGGCACGGCCGTACGGGCGCCCGGCTGCGGCGAGGGTGTGGCTCATGATCTCGTCGTCCGGGATGAGCGTCCCGTCGCTCGCGCGCAGGAACCGCTCCTCGACCCCGGCCGCCGAGCCGTCGAGCGCCAGATAGTCCGGGGTGCTGGCGAACCAGCTGCCCAGCGGCTCCTTGGCGGTCCTGCGGTCGACCACCGCGATCCGGGGCCGCCGCGCGGACGAGTCCTGGTGCAGCGTCACCTCGCCGCTGTGCGCCCACACGGTCCGGTCGATCCGGGCGGCGACGCTACGCGGCAGGCGCAGACTTCTGGCACCCGCGTGCGGGACGGCGAGTACGACGGGGAGCTGGTCGTCCAGCGCGACCAGGTCCTGGTCCATGGTCAACAGCTCGGCGAACTCCTCCAGCGGCACACGCGGTTCGGAACCGCCCGGCAACCGCACCACGACATGGTCGTGATCACCCTTGGCCGCGACGACGTAGGGGCGGGTGTCACCAGACCCCGGCTGCCGCCACAACGCACTCGAGCTGTCCACGACCGTGCCCTCACGCACCTGGAGGTAGGACTTCGTGGCCAGGTCCGTGACCGGGCCGCCCAGCCAGTTGCGGCCCAGGGCCCTGCCGTCCGGAGCGGTGATCCGGGTCGCGTCGGACAGTGCCCCCTGCCGCCAGAGGTGGTACGCACCGAGCGCCGCGAGGCTCGTCGCCCGGCCGGCCGCGATCGCCTCGTCCACCAGCGCGTACAGCTCGTGGCGCTGGTCGTCCCGCACCGGCTGCGCGTCCAGGTGCAGGATCTGGCGGGCGAGCGGATCCGGGTCGAAGGGCGCCTCGCGCAGCGCGCGATCAGGGCCGGCCGACCGCAGGTTGTCCAGCAGTTCGACGGCCTGTGAACGAGGTGCCAGGTGGATCTCGATGTCGGCCTGCCGCCGCAGGGCCCGCAGGTCGGCGCCGTCGTTCTGGCCGTCGGCGGATGTCTTCCGTCCCTCGCTGCGGCTGCGGATCTCGAACTCGCCGGAGCCGACATGCCTGGCGGCGGGCGGGTCGTTCCGCTGGAGCAGGTCCAGGGCGTTCCCCATCTCGGTCCGCAGCACGTCGGCGACGGCGTCCGCACGCTCCTGGCCCGTGTCCTGGGCACCCCAGTCACCGCGTCCCGGGGTGAGCCACGAGCCGTTGCCGTGTCCGGTGATGGTGACCCAGGGTGCCTGGAGGCCCGCCCGTATGTCGCGCAGTCCCACCTCCGCCACCTTGCGGACGAGTTTGGTGAGGTAACCGTGCTGGAGGGGGTCGATCTCCCTGGAGCCCTCCTTGAAGGTGACCTTTCCTGAGGTCCAGGGCCCCGACGACGTGGCCGTACCGGTGGCGGCCGGATCGACGGCACCCCGGGCGGCGGCGAAGGTGGCTGTGGCGGCCTCGTTCGACTGTGCCGGATTCGAAAGGGCGCTCTTCCCCGGGCTGCTCAAAGGGGCGGCAGGCATGCTGGGGAGCAGTTCGGCGGGGGCGGGACCGGCGGCGGCGTCCTGCCAGGAGGCGGGGGTCGGGAGCCTGGGGAAGAGATCGTTGTTGTACAGAACGTCGCCGCGCAGGTCGGACGCGAGATCGCTGAAGCCGGTTCCGCTCCACTCCTGGCTGAAGAGCCGAACGCCGTCGCCGGAGAAGGTAACCGAGACCGCGTCGTCGGCCGGCTTGTGGGTGACGGTGATGGTGAGTTCGTCGACGAGGCCGGGGCGGCTCACCACGAACGACCGGACCAGCGGGTCGGTGCCCACCTCGCGGACCGTGGCGTCCTGCAGGCCGGGCCACCTGCGGAGGGAGTCCTGTTCGAACGCCCTGCCGAAGTCGTCGAACGCGGTCGCCGACGGAAGACCCGGCCACGGCTCGGTGATCACGCTCTCCAGCTCGGCCGCCGGGATCTGCTCCGCGCGGACCGGGATGACGGTGATGCCGTCCTCGACCCGGGACGGGCCGGTGCGGATCAGCCTGGTCGGGGCGAGGGTCACCTCCCACTGCCCCTGGTTGAGTGCGGGCGCGTCACCGCCTGTTCCGGCGTAGCCGGGCGGGTAGGCCATGGCGAGCTTGCCGTGGTCGGCCGGGACGTCGATCTCGAAGATCACGCGGTTGCTGTTGATGCCGTGCCTGGCCCACGTGGCCTGGAACTCACGGGAGTTGGAGGTGGAGGCGGGCAGCCGCTCGAGGAACCGGTCGGCCTGTGCGGCATCGGGGTCCATGGACACACCGCGCCACAGGGTGACGCGCTGGTTCGGACCCGCGTACAGCAGACCCCTGGTGATCTCGTTGAAGGTCCGGGCCTTGGCCGCCAGGTCGGTATCGCCCGCGAGGGCGCGGGGAGTGAGGTAACCGCCGTAGCCCTTCTTGGACGTGAACGCGCTGACGGTGACATCCAGCATGTAATGCTTCAGCTGCTGGTCGGCCGCGGCCGCGGCCAGATGGGTCCGGGCCAGGTTCACGGCCGCGTCCCAGCGTTCACCCTGCACGCCGGGCAGGTGCCCGGGCCGTACCGGTGGGGCGAGATCCGGTGCGGACACCCTGACGAACTCACCCGTGGTCCGGCGGTAGATCTGGTTGCCGGTCGTCGAGGCGATGACGATCTCGTCGCCCTCGCCCAGCTTGGCCGGCCATTCGGCACCGTCGGCGGGTACGTCCCCGACGTTTCCGCTCGCGATCGTGATCACGGAGCCGTCGAAGGAGCCCTCGCTGAGCCGGACGTTCTCCTCCGCGACACGCAGACGGCCCAGGCGAGTGAACGCCCAGGTGTGTACGGCCGGACCACCGGCCGCCGCCAGCTCTTGGACCACGACCTTGTTGCTCACGTTCGCCACAGTGAACAAGCCCGAATCGGCACCGTTCCCCAGCAGCCTCGGAGCCGCGCCGCGAGGAGCCTGCAGAAGCAGCCCCTCCTGGCCGGGTACCTGGACGACCGTCCGCCCGTCGACCGCCGGGAGCGGCGCGGCGACGAGGTTCTCCTCCGACGGATGCACCGGCGCCTCGGCCGCAGGCGCCGACTGCGGCTCGGCGTCCGGTGCCTGCTCGCCCCGCACGGACGGGGACGGCGCGGGTACCGGGGCCACGGGCACCTCGGCCACGGCCACCGGCTGTGGCTCGGGCTCCGGTACATCCCGCAGGTCACGGATGACCGGCGGCCTGGGCGCCGGGGCCGTGAGGCTCTGCTGGACATCGACCCCGAGGTCGGCCAGTCGCCGTTCGGCCGCCTGCATGCGGGCCGCCGCATCGTCCTGGCGCTGCCGCGGCGCCACCCGCGGGTCGGGTGCGCTGGACGAACCGGCGCCGGTGTCCCTGGCCTCCTCCGCCGTACGGAGCACGGCGTTCAGCCGTTCCCATTCCGCGGCGGCGGCAGCACGCTCCTCCCATGCCTCGGCGACAGCGGCCGCTCGCTCCTCCGGTGTCTGCGCCACGGCCTGCTCGTCGCGCACAACGGGAGGCTGCTCGTCGCGCACGGCCTGCTTGCCGCGCCCGGCGGGAGACTGCTCTTCGGAGGGCTGGGCGGTCGTCGGGGGCCGGCTGGTGGTGCCGGCCCGGTGGTTCAGGGGCGGGGCGGGGTTGAGGGGGGCGACCGGGACGGCCGCGAGGTACTCGTCCCCGCGCTCGTACACCGTCACCGTGTTCGCGCCGCGGACGGCCGCGGTGCCGAAGGTGTCGACCGTGCCGTCCTCGTGGACGAGGGTCAGGTGAATCCCGTTGGCCCGCGCGGTCAGCTCGGCGGCCAGCAGTGCCGTGGCACGGTCCCAGCGCCGGGCCGCGGTCAGCTGGGCCCGGATCAGGGCCTCTTCCTGCGGGCGGGTGAGCGTCAGGGACGCGGGCAGCCGGCCCCCGCTCTGCCGGAACTCACGGAGCTGCTCCGGGGTGAGCGTCAGCCCTGCGGACGTCAGCTCCCCCAGCCGGAACGTCGTCCGGGGGGCGAGCCGGGCGGTGGCGGGCAGCGCTTCGGCCGGACCGGGGACGGTCACGGCGGACGCGTCGGGAGCCTGGTCCCGGGCGGACGCCAGCGCCGTCGTCACGGCCGCGTAGAAGCGGTTCCCGTCACCGGGGGGCTCCACCAGGGTGGAGACATACCCGTCGGGGTCGGTCAGTTGCCCGGGACGGGACGCCGCGTCGAACCGGGGCCGGCCCGCGTAGGCGGCGTCGTCCAGACCCTCCCAGGTCCAGGGGCGGGTGGCGTGTGCGGGCAGGTCACCCACGGGCACGGGCGGCGAGGTCGCCTCGGGCCGCGCGGCCTTGCCGGCGGTTCCTTCGGTCGCCGTCGACTCCACGAGGCGGAAATGCCGGTCCGCGAGGTACAGCTCCACCCTCTGGGCGTCGGCCGCGGCCGGGGCATCGGGGTCCGGCCCGTAGTCCTGGAAGGCACCGTCCGCCGCGACGACCCGGATGACGACACCGAACCGCTGGGCGGCGAGTGACGCGAGCAGGTCGGCGGCGCTGTGGTCCCAGCCGGTCTCGTCGACCGCGCGGGTCTCGCCGTCAGCGCCGGTCCCGTCGTTCACGCCGGCCGGGCGGCGCAGCTGTGCCACGGCGATGGCGCGGCGCTGGGCGGCGGTCAGCGGACGATGGCGCTGGGCGGGGGTGGGCTCCGGTCCGGCCGAGTGCGGGAGCACACCGAGGGCGTCGAACTCCCGCCGCTGCGGGGTGTCGGCCCCGAGGTCGACTCCGGCGGCGCGCAACTCGGCGTCGGTGAAGGTGTCCTTCGTGTCCGGGGTCACGTAGGCGAGCAGCGGTGAGTCGTCCGGCAGCGCGGCCAGCCGGTCGGCGAACTCCCCGCGCAGGGTGTCCGCGTCACCGGCCGGGCGCAGGCTCGCGCCGAGCGCGTGGAAGAAGGAGCGGCCGTCCTTCGGCACGTCGACCAGGCGGTGCACGGTGCCGTCTTCGGGTGCGATCAGCGCGGGCGAGCCGTCGGCAGCGACGGCGTCGGCGTAGCGCGGGCGCGGTGCGGCCTTGGCCTTCGCCTTGGCGGTGGCGGGTGTCAGTACCGGTTCGGGCACTCCGGCCCGGGTCCGGGCCGCGTCCGGGTTGTCCGCGTTCCGCGGGTCGTCCGGCAGCCGGTGCCAGCGGGTCAGCCGGTCGGTCTCGGCCCGCACCTGGTGGAAGGCGGCGGCTGCGGCCTCGGCGGCGGTCTGCTGCTCGCCCACCTCCCGGACCCGGGTGTCCAGAGCTTCCTGCGCCGCCCGGAAGGCCCGGACGGCGGTCGCCACGTTCTCGTCGGCGGCCTGCACCTGCCGGTCCACCGCGGCCCGCCGTGCGCCGGCCGCCTGCCTGGCCTCCTTGACGGTCTCGAACAGTTCGGCCTGCCGACTGTCCAGCTCGCCCTTCTCGAGTTCGGCGAGCCGCCTGTCCGCGATGTCCTGGGCCCGTCGCGCCAGGTCGATCCGCTCGTCGAGCGCGTCGAGTTGGTCGCGTCCGAACTCCGCCCGGCCGTCGTGCTCGGGTTGCGACGCGCTCAGTGCCTCCCGCTCGGCATCGAGCGCTTCGACCGCCGCCCGGGTGTTCTCGGCCGTGGTCCGGGCCTCCGCGACCTGGTCCGACGACGGGCGGTCGCGCCGGGCTTCGGCGGCCGCGATCGCGGCGACGAGTTCGGCGTGGGCGGCGATGTGTTCCTGCCGCGCGGCTGCGCGGCGCTGATCGCGGTCACGGCGGCTGACGGACCTGGCTGCCCCGGCCGCGTCGAGGGCGTCCTGCAGATCGGCGAGGCCGCGGCGCAGTTTCCAGTACTTCCCGTCGGCGTCGGACCACGCCTTGCCGGCGTCCTTCACCCGGTCCCAGGCCTTGGCGACCTGCGGGGGGAAGTTGGCGTCGGTGATCAGCCCGAGGTCACGGGCGACGTCCTCGCGGACCCAGGCGATGGCATGGCTCTCGGACTCGACGGCCTGCGGGCCGGGCTTGACCCCGCCGAAGGGGCCCATCAGGTGGTCCCGGACCCAGGTGCCGATCGAGCCGTCCTTGAACTGCCGGTTCACGTCGGCGACGCTCAGCCAGGTGACCGGGACGGCGAACGCGAACGCGCGGGCCGCCTTCGGCTTGACCCGGTCCTGCTGCACCAGTTCCTCGGTGATCAACCGGCCGTCGGTCTCGATGGTGTCGGAGCCCGTGCCGCTGGCACCGGGGCCGGTCAGACCGACCATGTCGGTCTTGACGGCCGGGAAGACGCCGAGCGACGAGTCCTGGGTACCGCCCTGGGACGCGGTCACGTTGTCGCTCTCCGCGTACCGGTCGGCCGCCTCCATCCGGACGTTGTCGGCCACCGTCAGCAACTCCGCACCGGCGAAGTCCGGCCTGGAGTACATGGCCAGCGCGCCTTCGGACCGGTCCGCGAACAGGTCCTCGGTCAGCCCGGCGACCTGATAGCCGTCGCTGCTCGCGCTGTCGTGGTAGAACGCGGACAGCGCGCCCTTCCCGGTGCCGTCCTCCAGTGCCTGCGCGGAGCCGGTGCCCGGGGCGGTCAGGCCGCCCGCCGTCGCCTTGTCCAGGGTCCGGTCCAGCGCCGCGCCGGCCAGCGTTCCCCGGGTGCCGGAGAGCGTGTTGTCGTAGGCCTTGGCCAGCGCGATGACGTTCGCGGCCTGGACCCGCTCCGCTCCGACCACCGTGCGTACCTGGAATCCCTCGGCCGGCATCGTGAACGGCCGGGTCGTGCCGTCGGGGTGCAGGGTGGCGCGCCAGTCGGCGAGCTGCGCGGGCGTCGTGGGGATCTGATCTCCGGTCAGCACGTTCACGCCGGCCGGTCCGGCGTCCGGCTCCGGCGGGGCCAGCGGGTCGGGGGCGGCGTCCTGAGCGGTGGCCGCCGAGGTGTCCGGCCGCATCAGGCTGGTGGCCACCAGTTCGGTCAGCGTGCCGACGTCGCCCTCGGTGAGGACCTGCTGCTTCTTCTTCGCCTTCCGCTTCCTCCCGAGGCTCGACTCCGCCTTGTCGCCCTCGATCTCCATGCTGAGCTCGAGCCGGTACCGGGTGGCGAACTGGGCGTGCGGCTCATTGGTGTACGTCGACAGCAGCTTCGTACGGGTGGCGGACCGGGACCCGGACGTCGTCTGCCGGTTGGAGCCCGTCTCGGCGTACGTGGGTCCCGCCGCGGTGACCGCGTGGTTGGAGGTGTGCACACCTTCGGTGTTGAGCACGCCGATGTCGCGGCCCTTCGTCGCGTCGAACCCCTCGCTGACGGTCTCGACCGCCAGCCGGTGGTCCTCCATCTCGATGCCCGGCCACAGCCCGGTGAACTCCTGACCGTTCGCGTCCGGAATCAGCCGCGCCCGCACCCGCACCGTCCGCGCGCCGATCCTGATCCGCTTCCAGCCGGGGCCACCGATCGTGGCCGGCGTCGAGGTACCGATGCCCGTCATCTCGCGGCGCAGCGCGCGGACGACCCGGGCCGAGGCCAGCTGCCGGATGGCCTCCCGGCTCGCGTCGTCGATCCCCAGGTCACGGACCTTCTGGTCGAAGTCGTCCAGGACCCTGGTGGTGTCCAGGGAGTTCACCGGATAGGTGGCGAAGGGATTGTTCCGGAACCACTCCGGCTGCTTCCACCGGCTGATGTCATACATCGGCACCGCGCCTGCCGCGTCCTTGATGACCTTCAGCAGGTGAGCGCTGCGCTCGGGAATGTGCCCGAGCCAGCCGCCGCTGACCTGCCACCGTTCGCCGGCCCAGTCGTGCACCCGGTTCGGCAGCAGTCGCGAGAGCGGCGACAGCAGGCCGGCGGTACGCACCCCCGCGGCGACCTCGTGTTCCGCGTCGCCGGCGACCAGCACCTGGTGACCGGCG
Source organism: Streptomyces sp. NPDC058683 (assembly GCF_042716195.1). Lineage (NCBI taxonomy): Bacteria > Bacillati > Actinomycetota > Actinomycetes > Kitasatosporales > Streptomycetaceae > Streptomyces > Streptomyces sp. NPDC058683. The sequence goes on along the minus strand of NZ_JBHXSK010000006.1, from coordinate 149,852 downwards.
TCGACCCGGTTGATGTCCGAGGTGATGGTCCGGGAGACCTGATACGACTCCCCCCGGGAGCGCCACCAGGGGCGAACCACCAGTCCGTAGCCGCCGGTGATCCCCGGGCCGGCCGAGTGGGAGTGGTTGTAGATCAGGGCGCCGCCGAAGGACTGTGTGAAGGACTTGGACTGGGACCCGGACGCCTGGGTGCTGCCGCCGACCGTCGTCTCGGTCCTGAGTACCGTGGGCCGGCCCAGGGCCCGCAGCGCGGTCACCCGCACCCGGTGCACCACGGTCCCCAGGTAGTTCAGGTACGGGCCCTTGCCGAACAGCCCTGTGGTGCGCGACCCCAGCGGGCCGGAACTCTGGTCGAAGTCCGCCGTCAGGAACTGCGCCCGCTCCGAGCGCACCGCCGCGTCGTGCGCGGGCGCGCCCTCCTCGGTGAGGTGCCACAGCCCTCCCGAGGCCTTTTTCAGGACCCGGTCCACGATGCCGGGCTCACCGCCCAGCGCCAGCACGGACACGGTGTGGTGGGGGTGTTGGCCGAGCGGCCCGGGCTGTCGGGCGGCGTCGATGGCCGAGAGCGACCCCTCCGCCAGCGCCTTGGCCTCGGCGGAGGTCATGGGCTCGCGCGTGATCCGGTCGGCGTCCGTGCCCGCGTACGGGTTGACGGCGCCCGCCGCGTGCGGGTTCCGGGTCGGCATGTCCTCCGAGGGGACGCTGAGCAGCACCCGGCCCCGCGTGGCGGGGTCGGCGGCGGTGTCCCCGAGGATCTCGGTCTTGGCCTGGCTGAAGACGAAGGGCTGGGTGCCCAGGATGCCGAGCGAGGCAATGCCCCGGAGCAGGCTGCGGAAGCGCCAGTAGCCACCGGTGCTCGCGGTGAGCTTGAAGGCGTAGCTGTACAGGTGGGACGGCTTGTTGCTGACCGCCATCGGCTCGAACGTCGCGCTCGGTCCGTAGCCGATCGCGTGCTGCGTCCGGCTGTCCGCCTGGTAACCCAGCTGCCCGGTGCCACCGTGCGTGGGGGCGCCGACGTTGTCGACGGACTTGTCACGCACCGATGCCAGCATTTCGAACCCGCCGCCCGCACTCTGCGACATGCTCTGCTGCCCGGCGACGGAGGTGGCGCCCGGCGCGCTCTGCCGCATCTTGAGGTCGTTCTGGGTGCCCTCGTAGCGACGGTCGGTCAGTTCGGCGTCCAGCCAGATGTACCGGTAGCCGCGGGTGGCCCGGCCGGGCTCCACCAGACCGACCCGGATACCGGTCGTGGTCATCGCCTCCAGGTTCCCGGCCATGCTGTGGTGGGACAGCGTGTTGATGACGGTCAGGGTGTTGGACAGCACCATCTGGTAGTGCGCGGGGTTCCGCCACGCGGACGGATCGCCGAGCTGGGCCAGCGGGGCGACCATCTCCGGGTACTTCTGGCTGACCACCTCCAGAACCTGGTCGATGAGGGTGTCCAGCAGGGTCCGCCCGGGTCCGGCGGCCGTCTCGGGGAGCTCGATGCCGTCGGCGCCCTCCACCGCCGGGGCGGCTGCGGCAGGTTGGCCGCTGTACCGGCCGTCGGCGAAGGTGAACTGTTCCACCCGGCTCATGCCGAGGGTGGGCGGGCGGTTCTCGGTGAGATACGCCGGGGCGAACGGCTCCGCGCCGGTCCCCACGCGCAGGGTCGTGCCGTCGTCCCATCCGGCCAACCGGCGCGCCTCGGTGTGCGTCATCCGGTCCAGGCTCCAGGTGACGAACGGTGTCGCCTGCGCGTCCCCGGTCTTGCGCACATGGACGGTCTTCTCGACCAGGTACAGACCGGTGACGGTGTCCTTCACCTGGCCCACCGTCTTGAGCGCGCCGGAACCGCCCGTTGTCTGCGCGCGCCCCGAAGTGTGTCCGTAGCGTGCGCTCGGCCCGAACTGGAGGCGGAGTTTCACCGCGTCGGTGAGGCCGAACAGACTGGGCAGGTTGAAGGTCGGACCCGCGACCGCGGCGAAGTCCTGATTGACCGACTTGGTCTCCCTGCGCTCGTTCCGCACCGTCAACTGGCCGGTTTCCCGTAGTTCCTGGAGGTCCGTCTCGGTGACGAACTTCGCCCGTCCCGGTATCACCCGGTCGATCACGAACGCGCCCAGCGGGGTGCGCTTCCTGTCGTCCGCCAGCAGGGGGACGCTGGTCACCCGGGAGTGGTTCAGCCGCCCGGCCAGCTGCTGGAAGCTGTCGGAGGAGAAGAGCGCGTCGAGCTCCTGGAAGGCGGAACTGCCGGGCTGGGCACCGATCCTGCTCGTCGCCCAGTCCCGGATCTCCCGGACCGGACCGAAGTCCTCGGTGTACACCATCCGGTAGTCGGACTCCACGCTGAGCTGCATCGTCCTCGGTGTCCGGCCCGGCTGCGACTGGTCCGTGAGGCTGTCCGGCAGCCGCACCCCGAGACCGTCGCGCACCGCGAAGCCGTAGGCCTGGTCCGGAAGAGGCTGCTCAGCGGGCCTGCTCCGCCACGAGGTGCCCAGGACGCCCTTGCGAGCGGCCCGCAGCGGTCCGTCGGTGACGGTCAACTCGTAGTACACATCGTCGAGATGCAGGTGGGAGGCGCCGGCAGAGCGGTTCTCGCTCTGGCGCACCACCTGTTGGCTCATCAGGTAGTCGAAGGCCTGCGTGGTTCCGAACCGCGCGGAGATCCGGCCGAACCCGGCGAACAGCGCGCTCGGCGGCCCCACCGGCACGCCCGGAGCCAGCTGACGGGTGGTGGCGACGGTCTTGCCGGCCCCGGTGGTGACCTGGCTGCGGTTCAGGTTGTCGACCTTGGTGACCTTTCCCGCACCGTCGCCGAACCGCTCCCACTCCCCGTAGTTGCGCGTCCTGACGTGCAGCGTGCGGATCCGCCCCTCGGCGGTGCGGTACACGAAGTCACGCCCATCGCCGGCGAAGGTCCGCGGTGCGGTCGCCAGGGCTCGTCCCACCCGGCCGAGCAGGTCGTCGGTGCCGCTGCGGGACGGACGCGTGCCGCTCGGTCGCGCGTCCTGCGGCCGGGTCTCCGGGTCCTGCCCGAGCAGCCGCTCGATCTCCGCCGTGACCTGGTCGGCGCCGCGCAGCGTCACCTCGCTCTGGCCGAAGGCGACGGCGTCGTCGAGCACGGCCAGGCGGTCGGGGTCGGTGAGCACATCCGGGTCGCCCTCGGCCATGAACGTCAGGAGGTTGAGGTAGTCCGGCATCCTGCTGCCGTCCTCGAACCGGTTGGGGCCCTGGTGGACGGGCGGCGACAGCAGGGCCCGGTCCAGCCGGGCCGGCCGGTGCGACTCCAGTTCCTCGTCGATCCGCGCACCGGGGAACCTGGGCCGCTGGACCGGGGCGGACGGGACGTCCTCGGCCGGCGGGGTGACGACGATGTCCGGGATCGGGGTGTGGGCCTGCACGGGCTCGGGCCCGCGCGGGGCACCGCCAGGTGCCATGCCCAGCTTCATGTCCGCGAGGTCGGCGATCTCCTCGTCGGACTTCATGGCGATCACCGCGCGAACGATCGCGTGAGCGGTCGACTGCGGGTCCTTCTTCCAGTACGACGGCAGCGCGGCGTACAACCGCGCCACCTTCGCGGCGCTCACGGGACCCTTGGGCCAGTTCTGCCGCCGCAGTTCACTGTTCACGCCGGCCTTGAGCGCGGCAAGCCCGAAGGCCGACAGGCCGTCGGCGAACGACACCTGTTCCTGTTCCGGCTCCTGCTGCGACGGCACCGGCTCCGTCGTGTTCCGGTACGTCTGCTCGAACGCCCGGACGTGCTCCGCACGGATGCGTTCGATCTCCTGGCGGGCCCAGCCGGCGACCGCGTCCGAGGCCACGGTCACGGGATCGATCCGGACGCCGGACAGTGCGCCGGCCAGGTCCTGGTGCGCGAGATGACGGACGCGGGCCGCCTCCCACAACGCGTCGAGCGTGAAGGCGAGTTCCGCCGTGGCCGAGATGCGGGCGTCCGGCTGGGGACCTGCCGCGTACGCGACGAAGTCGTGGACGAGCGCCGCCTGCTGCGTCCGGTGCCAGAACGCCAGCTCCTCGGACCAGTCGGAGTCCGCGCTCCGGGCCCGGGTCAGCTCGGCGGCCTGCCGGACCACGTCACCCATGGACTCGGCCCGGGTCAGGAGACCCGCCGCCACTCGCCGGACAGCCGCATCCAGGCGGCTCACCGTCTCCGCGGGGGTCCGGCCCTGACCGGCGGCGAGCCACTCCGCGGTGTACTGCTCGCGCAGCTCCTGAAGCCGACTGCCGTACCAGGCACGCTGCTCCTGTGCCCACGACGGGCGCCCTCGCGTGAGGTCGCCCCCCTCGGGGACAGAGAGCGCCTTACGGAACTCCTCGTGTGCCCGCTCCTCGGCCCACCAGTCCTTGGACGCCTGCTGGTACCGCTGCCGGAACTGCTCCGCCAGCTCCGAGGCCGGAACCTCCTTGCCGGTGGTGATCGCCGCGGCCACCGCCTGGCGGAAGTCCTCCCGGATCGACTGGGCCACGCGTGAGCTGCCGAAGTAGGTGTCCGCCAGGCGCAGCTTCCCCGACGACAGGGCGACCTCACGGTCGAAGACCGCGTCCGCCTCTGCCGTGGCCTTCGCCTGGCTGTACTCCTGCGCGAGCCTCGCATCCAGCTCGGCGCGCAGCGCGTCGTGGTCGGCGTCCGGCTGTTGTGCCGCCTGCGTCCACCGGTCGGCGAACCACTCCCTGGTCTTCACCTGCTCCGCGTACGGGATGGTCCCCCGGAACGCCGGGCTGTCGGCAAGCCGCTGCTCGAACTCCTGGTACACCTGTGCGCGGATTTCCATCCCGGCACGAAGGTCCGCCAGCGCCCCGCCCAGGCCCTCCATCGGCAGCGATGCGCGCTGCGTCCGCGCGTCGGGGGACTCGGTGCCCCGGGTGGCCGTCACGTCGGCCTGCTCGTGCGGTCGGTCGGACGCCTTGAACGGGGTCCGCTCGATCGTCAGCCGGGAGAGGTCGGCCTTCCACTCGGGGTTCTGCCGCCACTGCCGGTGTTCCACGTCGAGTTTCGCGGCGTCCTCGTAGAGGGCCTGGATCCTCTCCTGCGCGGCGCGCACCGCCGTACCGCGGTCGTCCGGCGTCCGGGCCCCTGTCATCTCCTCCTTGAAGGAGTCCAGGACCTGCCGGCTGTCCTGCCGGAAGGTCTCGCGAACGCTCTGGGAGCCGATGGCCGACGCATGCGTCTCGACCTGCCGGCCCACGTCGAACTCCGCCTCCATCGAGGTGAATCGCTGCCGCAGCTGCGTCCGCCACGCCTCCTGTTCGGCACGCTGGCGGGGCATCTCCACCTCGTGCACGAGGTCGCGCCACGCCTGACCGCGCGCCGTGCCGAAGACGTCGCCGGCCGCCCGCTCCGTGCCGAGCGCGGCTTCGACGTCGCGGCCGTTCGGGCCGTAGATCTCCTGGTGGGCCTGTGCGGCATCGCTCCGGAAGTCGTCGGCCACCTTGCCCAGGTCGCGCCCGTTCAGCGCGTAGCGCCCGGAGACCGTTCCGGCAGCTTCGTCGACCTTGCTGGTCAGCTCGTTGAACCGGCGGCCTCCGGCGGCCAGCGCCTCGTCGAAAGCGCCCTCGTACGCCAGACGGTCACCCAGGGATCGGGTGTAGGGATCCAGGACCGCATCGCCGAAAGCCGTTTCCCGCGCGTTCAGTTCTTCGGCGGACCACCGGCCCTCCTCGGGCATCCCGACACGTTCGCGGTAGGCGTCGGTGAGCGTCTTGTGCATGTCGTCCTGGACCCGCTTGGCCTGCGAGCCCAGCTCGGTCCCCTTCCGCACGCCGGCGGCCGCGTGGAGCCAGTCGTCCGCCTGCGTCAGCGCCTTCTCCAGGCCGGCGTGCAGGTCGTGCCGGGCGGCCATCTGCTGCATCAGCTGAATGTGCGCTTGACTCAGTTCGGCCGTGTACGTCGCCCAGTCCTCGGCGGACAGCTCCTCCGGCCTGCGGGAGCCGAGGATCCCGGTCATCTCGTCGTCGAAGGCCTTGGTGTGGTCGGCGAGTATCTTGTCGGCGACGTTCTGGGAGGCGACGAACGAGTTGCTGCGCAGCTCATCGGCCTGCTCGCGCAGGGCGCGCTCGGCGGCCTTCGCGTCCAGCCTGCCTGCCCAGCGGGCCTCCAGTTCGCTCAGGGCCCGGTTGAACTGGTGGGCCGCGTCCGCGTACTCGGCGCCGGTGAGTTCGCGCACCGGTCGGCCGTCGGAGAGTTCACCGGTGGTCTGGGCGTACTCGTCGAGGAAGTCCTTGCGCACCGCGCCGATGTCGTCGGAAGACCGGTCCAGGCCTCTGGCGTCGGCCATGGCGTCGAAGCTGCGCGTGGCGTCCTCGGCCAGCGTCAGCCGGGTCTCCAGGCCGCGCACCATGGCGTCGAACCGCGGCTGGGCCCCGCTGACCAGGTCCGTCATGAAGTCCCGGTGGACCAGGTTCCCGTCCAGGTCCAGCTGCTTGGTGATGTCGCGCAGCTCGGCGCTGAACTCGTCCAGGAAGTCGGCCCGGAAGTTCGCCTCGTCCTTCGCCGAGAACGGCCGCCGGTCGAACAGCGCCTCGGAGACGAACACGTTGTCGTCGGGGCGGTCCCGATGGGTCAGAGCACGGTCGAAGGCCTCCTCCGCCGCACCGCGCAACTGACGCACCGCGGCCTCCAGCGCGAACTCCTGGGGAAGTCCCTCGTAGAGGCTCTGCTTCGCGGCTTCGCCCTGCCGGGCGCTGATGTCACCCTGCTGGACGGCGTTCTCGATGCCCTCCAGCCGCGCGTCGAGCCGCTGCTTGACCTCCTCCCGCCAAGGCCGCGGCTGACCGCTCTGGAGCCTGTTCTCCTCGCGGATCATCTGGTCGGCCAACGAGCGTGCCGACAGGTCGTGTTCCAGGTTCCCGAGGTGGTCTTCCAGCTTGGCGGTCAGCGACTGTTCGAACGCCTGGGTGTTGACGTCGGTTTCTCCCGCTCGGTGCTGCTCGTGGCGGGCCTCGTGGTAGGCACTGGCCACGTTGGAGACGAGGTCCTCCGGAACACCGAGCTTCCGGGCCCAGTCCTTCGGCCCGGAACTCTCGTCCGACGACCGCTGGATCGCCTCGACGAGCTCGGCGGGGGACGGACCCCGGTAACTGTCGTCCAGCACCGACTCCAGTGCCTTGACGAGCTTGGCCTGCAGCGGGGAGTGCGACACGGCGCCGGTCTCGCTGTCCACCCCGGCCTGCAGTTCGTCGGCCCGCTTCTCCGGATGTTCCTTCAGGTAGTCCCGGTGCTCCTCCATCGCCTTGCGATAGGAGCCGGCCATCCCCTCGGCGTAGCGGTCCGAGACGCCCTCGCTCCTGACGACGGCCTCGATGTCGGCGACCGCCTCGGACCTGACCGCGGGATACTCGTGCGACAGGTCGCCGCGGACGTCCTCGAAGGCGTTCCACAGGCGCTGGTTGTGCTGCAGCCGCTGCTCGGCCCGTTCCGCCTCCTCCGCCAGCCTGCCTTCATACGTCTCGTTCTGCCGGCGCTGCGATTCCTCGTACGCGGCGTTCCTCGCGTCGGAGGCGTCGTGCCGGTAGTCGTACGAAACCTGCTCCTGCCCGAGCTGCTCCCCCGCCCTGTCCCCGGACTGCGCATGGGCAGCATCGGCGTCGGTGCCGGTGGTGGCGGAGTCGTGCGCCGCCGTCCGATCCACCGAGGCGTGGTCCCGGACCTGCCCCGGTGCCTCCGGCGCCGCCCCCGACGCGTCGGTCGCGTCGGTCGCGTCGGTGGACTTCGCAGCGGCGTCGGCGGCCTCGTTGTGGACCGCGGCCGCGTTGTGGTCGTCGGCCCGCTGAAGCTTCGCGGCCTCCCTGAAGCCCGCGATTCGCTGCCGTTCCGCCTGGGTGATGTTCGGGTCGGCGGACTTCCCGACCGACGCCGTCCGCCCGGAGCCGGATTCCTCGGACCTGGTGGCCGACCGCGCCGCGTCCGTGCCCCGCTGGGCACGTGACGTCTCGCCGGGCGCACCCGTCCGGGTCTGCCCGGCCCCGTCGGCCTCGGACGCGGACCTGGCCGACGCTCCGTGCACCGTTCCGTCGGCCCGCAAGATGCCCTCGGCCGCCTCCACCGGCGTGGTCCTGTCCCTCGCGGGCCCGGCCAGCGCGGCAGAGTCGCCGCCCTCGCCCGACGCGGACCTGGCGTCCGCCCGGACCGCGGGCCCCACCGGCCGGCCGCCCAGACCGGCGGCCGACTTCAGCGGCTCGCGTCCCGCGTTCGGAACCGTGCGAGTGCCCTCGGCGGCACCGGAGGCGCGTTGCCCCTGGTCCGCCCCCGACCGTACGGCCGTGTTCCCGAGGTTGGCCTGGGAGCCGATCCCCTTCGCCGCGGCGCTGCCGTCCGCAGTACCGCGGGCACCCTGCTCTCCGACCGCGGACCTGGGAGCCGTGTTTCCCGTCGTCTCCGGCGTACCCGTACGGGCGCCGCCCTCGATGTGCCCGACCGACGCCTCGCGCACCGGACCGGCCGAATGGACGACCTCCGGCTTCCCCGACGCGACGGACTGCACCGGGGACACCGTCCCCTCGGCTCCCGCGGTGCGGGCGCCCGTGCCGGGCGTGGCGGCATGGTTGTCGCCGACGGCCCGCAGCGCGCTCTGCGTCTGCCTCGCCCCGGCGTCGGCCGCCTTCCCCGCACCGGGTACCGCGTTGCCACCCGTGTCCTGCACCCTGCCGCCGGCGGCGGCGTCCGTCGTCGGGCTCGGCGTCTGGGAAGCCACCTGGTGCGGGGCGGCGGTGGCGGGCTGGGCATCCAGGTTCGTCCGCACCACGCGCTCCGCGCCGGCGGCGCCCACCGACTCCTGACCGCCCGTCGACTGTCCTGCCGTCGAGGCGTCCACGGTGCTCTGCGCGGCCTGTGCCGTCTTGGCCACACCGCTGAGGCCGGAGCCGACGTCGTGCAGGACGCTCTGGCCGGTGGAGCCGTCCGTCACGCCGCTCGTGATCGTGTTCGTGTTCCCGCCGGCCGTCTCGGTCTTCGGCGCGGGCTGTACGGGCTGGGTGGCGCCGTCGGTGACCGTCTTGACCGCCGAGGAGCTGCCGGCGTCCACCGGGGTCACCTTGTCGGGTACGGCCGCCCCGTCGCCGGCGCTCGGGCCGTCGGGGGCGCCGGTCGTCGTCACCTTGACGGGCGTCGGTGCCGGTGCCGTGTCCGTGGACGTGCGCACCGTGGTGCCCGTGAGCGTCCGGGTCACGGCCGAGTTGACCTCGATGTCCGAGGACAGCGTCAGGTCGGACTTGGTGAGGCCCTTGGAGGAGTCGGCGATCGTCCCGCTGACGGAGGAGACGGAGGTGACCGAGGACGACAGGGTCAGGCCCGTACCCGTACCCGTACCCGTACCCGTGCCGGTGCCGTTGCCCGTCGACGAGTTGCCGACCGAGGTCCCCACATCGCCGGCGCCGACGTTCAGATCGGCCTTGAGGATGTCCAGCTTGTCCCTGGCCACATTGACCAGGCCCTTGGCGGCGGAGGCCACGGCGACGCCGATCCCGCCCCACAACACCAGGTCCGAGATGAAGCCGGGGATCTGCTCCAGGGAAGTGGGGACAGGGATGAGCTGCTGAGCGGTCGTCTGCAGACCGGCGGCGGCGTTGCCCGCCGCCACGGAAGCCGCGTTGACGCCCATGAACTCGATGCCGAACCGGGCGACCTTCCCGGTGACGCCGGCCATCGTCACCACCCAGTCGGGCAGGGCGTTGCCGACCGCGGTGACAGTGCTGCCGACGAACTGGCCGACGCGGGTCCCCACCGTCAGCAGCCAGGAGGCGGCGGTCGCCACCCACCCACCGACGTTCGCGAGGAGTTCGAGCCCAGCGCCGAGGAGGCCGAGGAGCTCCGGTGCCACGAACAGGAGTGCGCCCAGAAAGACACCGACGAGGCCCGCGATCAGCTCCGACAGTGCCTGCTTCGCGAGCGTTGCCTCCTGCTCGGTACGGAGCATGGCGTAATAGTTGATCATCTCGCCGGTGTCCCAGAACTCTTCGATGATTTCCATCACCGCTTCGCGCTGGTCGGCGAACGCCTGAGTCATGTACATCTCGGCATCGCCCTGCCATGCCCCGAGGTTCAGATCGAACTCGGCGCTGGTCATCCTGGCGGCCTGCTCGTCCAGGAAGTCACCGAAGTCGATGAGGGCGTTACCGAGTTCGTAAACCGGATTGGGGTCCCAGTCCTTATTGGGCGAAAACGACTCAGACATGATCGGGGGTTACCTCAGAATCCGGTTTCGTTGACCGCGGTGGTGTGGTAGTTCTTGCCCGGCGCGCCGCTCGGCTGGTCCACGACGTCGGTCGGCGAACCGGAGGAGGTCGAGCCACTGCCGGCCTGCACTATCCCGGTGTGGAAATTCAAGAACATCGTCTTGATGGCACCCTCGCAGTTGGCGTAATTCTGCGCGGCCTTCCCGATGCCCGTGGTCAGGATGTTGAGGACACCTTTGGAGGTATCCGCCTGCGTGCCGTAGAGCTGCTCCGTCACCGTCGTCCAGCGTGTGTTGAAATCGTTGGCGACGTCCGCCGCGTCTCCGGTCCAGGAAAGTCGCAGTTCGCTCAGGGAGTTCATGATGTCGGCGAGCGCGTCACTGATGTTCTGGCCGGCCGAGGTCACTTGGTCGCAGGCGGCGTTGAGACTGTTCGGATCCACCGAGAGCGTGACGGCGTTGTAGTCGTGGGGAATGTGCGACATTGGCTGATGCCTCCTCAGGAGCCCTGCGAATTGCTGACGTTGGCGTTCTCGGCGGAGATGTAGTTCTCCTTGCTGGTCATCATGCGCTCGATCATGTCGGTGAGGAGATCCTGGAGGTCTCTCATGACTTTGTTGACCTGGGTGGAGATATCGCTGAACGAATTGCCGGCGGGGCCCTTCCAGGCGTCTTCGACGACGCGATACTGATCCTGGATGGTGTTGATGTTGTCCTCGATCACATCGGCCCGGTGCCGGACCAGGGTGATGGACTCACCCAACTGACCGATGTCGACGGCCCAGGCCCCGGGGGTCATCACCGTCGTGCCGTCGGCGAGCACGTAGGAGCCGTCGCTCTGCAGGGTGGCGCTGTCGACTCCGTCGTCGGTGACGAGGTAGGTGGAGCCGTTGGACGCGGTGAAGATGCCGCTCTGGGTGTCGAGGGTGCCGGTGAGCACGGTGCCGTCCGCCAGGACGACGGTGGTCCCGTCGGAGGAGTAGAAGTCGCCGCCCGACATGTAGCCGTAGAGCACCGTGCCGTCGGGCAGGGTCTTGGTCACCCCGTCCTTCAGGAAACTGCCGTCCGGGGTGCTGATGCCGTGCTCGACCTCGCCGTCCGCCGAGACATAGACGGTCCCGTCCTGGGAGATCCAGCCGCCGTCCTGGGTGGCGCTCCCCAGCAGCGTCTGGCCGTCGACGGTCCGTGAGACGAGGAACTGCCCGTCCGCCGTGGTCTGTCCGTTCAGGACCGTGCCGTCGGACTGGATCTCGACGGTGCCGTCCTCCGACACCCACGTGCCGTCGCTCAGGACACTTCCGTACACCTGCTGACCGTTGACGGTCCGCACCTGTCCGTTCGGCAGGAACGTACCGTCCGGCGAGGTCAGCCCGTTCGCGACCTCACCCGTGGGGGAGACGTAGACCGTGCCGTCCTGGGAGATCCAGCCGCCGTCCTGGGTGTCGGTGCCCAGCAGCGTCTGCCCGCCGACGGTTCGCGCGGTGAGCGAGGAAGTGCTGTCCGACGTCGACTCCTCGGACTCGTCCGAGCCGGTCTCCTCGGCCGAGTCCGACGTGACCGTCCCGCCGTCGGCGGAACCGTCATCCACGACGGTGGCCGTGCCGTCGTCCGCGACCGTCGTGGTGCCGTTGTCCGTGACCGTCGTCGTGCCGTCCGTGCCGGACGCCGCGCCGTCTGGCACGAACGATCCGTCCGACGAGGTCTGCCCGTACTCGACCGCACCGTCCGCCGAGACGTAGACGGTCCCGTCTTCGGAGATCCACCCACCGTCCTGGGTGTCCGAGCCCAGCAGAGTCTGACCGTCGACGCTGCGCTCGGTCAGGAACTGCCCGTCGGACGAGATCTCCCCGTGTTCGACGACGCCGTCGGCGGTGACCATCGTCGTCCCGTCCTCCGACAGAAACGACCCGTCATCCAACTGCGTGCCATAAACCGTCTGACCATCGATCTGCTGCACTTCGCCATTCGCCAGAAACGAACCGTCCGGCGCCGTCAGCCCATGCTCGATCTCACCCTCACTCGAGACGTAGACCGTCCCGTCCTGCGAAACCCACCCACCGTCCTGAGTATCCGAACCCCACATCGTCTGACCGTCGACGGTCCGCTCGGTCAGGAACTGCCCGTCCGACGTGGTCTGCCCGTGCTCCACAACGCCGCCGGCCGTGACCATCGTCGTCCCGTCCTCCGACAAGAACGACCCGTCATCCAACTGCGTGCCATAAACCTCCGCACCATCAATGGTGCGTACCTCACCATTGGCGAGAAACGCGCCATCAGGCGCCGTCAAACCATGCTCCACCGCACCATCACTGGAGACGTAGACCGTCCCGTCCTGGGAAATCCACCCGCCGTCCTGAGTGTCCGAACCCCACAGATCCTGACCGTCAACCGTCCGTTCCGTGACGAACTGCCCGTCCGAGGTGGTCTGCCCATGCTCGACCACACCGCCGGCGGTGACCATCGTCGTTCCGTCTTCGGACAGGAACGAGCCGTCGTCCAAACGCGTGCCGTAAACGGTCTGACCGTCGATCTGCTGCACTTCACCGTTCGCCAGAAAAGCGCCGTCCGGTGCCGTCAGGCCGTGCTCCACCGCACCATCACTGGAGACGTAGACCGTCCCGTCCTGGGAAATCCACCCGCCGTCCTGCGTGTCCGAACCCCACAGATCCTGGCCGTCAACCGTCCGTTCCGTGACGAACTGCCCGTCCGACGTGGTCTGCCCGTGCTCCACAACGCCGCCGGCCGTGACCATCGTCGTCCCGTCCTCCGACAAGAACGACCCGTCGTCCAACCGCGTCCCGTACACCTGCGCACCATCAATGGTGCGCACCTCGCCATTCGCCAGAAACGCACCGTCCGGTGCCGTCAGGCCATGGTCCACCGCACCATCGCTCGAGACGTAGACCGTCCCGTCCTCGGAAATCCACCCGCCGTCCTGAGTGTCCGAACCCCACAGATCCTGGCCGTCAACCGTCCGTTCGGTGAGGAACTGGCCGTCCGGCGAAGTGTGCCCGTGCTCGATCTCGCCGTCGGCGGTGACCATCGTCGTTCCGTCCTCCGACAGGAACGAGCCGTCGTCCAAACGCGTGCCGTAAACGGTCTGACCGTCGATCTGCTGCACTTCACCATGTACCAGGAACGCGCCGTCCGGTGCCGTCAAGCCGTGCTCGACCGTGCCGTCGCTGGAGACGTAGACCGTGCCGTCCTGGGAGATCCAGCCGCCGTCCTGGGTGTCGGAACCCAGTACATGCTCCCCGTCGATGGTGCGTTCGGTGAGGGGCTGGTCGTCCGGTGCCGTCTGGCCGGGATCTGTGTCGCCGGCACCCGTGGTGGTCGTCGTCGCACCCGATTCCGGTGACGCGGACGTGGATGTGGCCGAATGGGTCTCGCCCTCGTGCGAGGCGGGCGTCGGCTCCGTCTGCGAAGTGCTGTAAATCGGCTGTGTGTTGTCGCGGGCCGATACTGTATTGCCCGCGTCCGTGTGATCCGGCGGCGTGTGGCTTTCATGAACTCCATGGCCTTCATGATCTTCATGGTTTTCATGGCCGGAGTGGGCGGTCGCGTCCGTGTCGCTGGTCGCCTGTGTGAAGAACGACCTGTCCAGGTCGATCAGCGGGCCGCCGTCAGGCGATTGACCGGGCGCGTCGGGAAAAGAGCCGTGACCGTCGGCCACCGGTTCCGCCAGAGTGGAACTCCCGGAATCCGGTGCATCCGATGTATTCGGCGTCTGGCCTTCCTGGTCCGTCGACGCGGTCGCGGGTTCGAACAGCCCCCGGTCCAGGGAGATCAACGCCTCGCCATCGGTGTGCGCATCGGTCATCTCGCCCCGTCTCCTCTCCCCGCCGGCGACTCCCTATGTGTCCGCACGTTAAGGGTCGTGGAATGGCAGGAGTTTGCGTAGATCCTTGTTCCTGACCAGGGGGACGTCCTGGAACGGGGACGTCGAGCGGCGCTCGATATCCCGGCACCATGGATAGGCCATTCAAAAAGGCCGATGACCGAAGAATGCGGGGTGTCCCATGGGCGACAGCGAAGACGTAAGCCCGCACGCATCGCAATACCAGAGCGACCCCTGGGTACCGAACGTGGACCCGGACGCGGGCGATCACGACGACCAGGAAGACGCGGCCGAGACCTACTCCGAGATCTACGGGGTCACGCCGACGACCGACCCGACCGACGACTCGGACGACGACGAGCCGCCGGACGAGATGGTGACCATGCCGAAGCTGAGCATGGCCTACACCACCTCCCCCGACCTGGTGCCCACCGAGCCGGGAGGCGGGTCGGGCGACAGTCCACCCCCGCTTCCGGACACCAACGCCTTCTCGATCGACCTGGGCGCGCTGCGGGCCGCGGAGCAGACTTTCCTCGATGCCGTCTCGAACGCGACGAGCGCGTACGAAACGCTGCGGACCAGGGTGCAGGCGGCCATCGACGACCCCAATCTGTTCGGCCAGAAGAATGGTCACATTCTTTCCGGCGGCCGGACGGCGACCTGGGTCCCGGACGAACTCGCCGAAAGCGGCAAGCAGTTCGCCGAGGCGATCAACCCGCAGCTGACGAAGGTCATGCAGGACGGCGCCGGCGGCATCGAGCTGATGGGCAGCTTCACCGCGTTGCTGAACAACGCCGGCCAGACCTACGCGGCCACGGACGCGAAGTCGTCCATGACGGATCCGACAACCGCTCAGCCGGCGGTGCAGATAAGTGACACGGAGTCGGGCTTGGCGATATAGCGAGTTCAGCGCACGTCGAACGGCGCCCGGCAGACTTCTCGGCCGGGCGCCGTTCCGTGTGCCCTGCTGCCCTGCCGGTACCTCACTCCACGGCGACGGCCGGCAGGTCGCCGGGGAGCAGGGTCACCAGGTCGTCGGTCGTCGGCTCGACCAGTTCCACGACCCGCTGCGCGTGCCGTTCCGTCATTCGCTGGAAGATCTGGCGGGCGGTACGGCCGTTGCCGAAACGGTCGTCGCGGACGAGCGCGCCGAAGTAGCCGAGCAGGGCCTCGCGGGTGTCCTGCGGCAGCTCGTACTCGTGCTTGGCCGCGTGGAACTCGACGATGCGGCCCAGTTCCTCGCTGCCGTAGTCGTCGAACATCAGGGTGCGGGTGAAACGGGAGGCCAGACCCGGGTTGATGTCGACGAAGCGTTCCATCTCGTCGGGGTAGCCGGCCACGATGATCACGACGTCGTCCCGGTGGTCCTCCATCAGTTTGACCAGGGTGGCGATGGCCTCGCGGCCGTAGTCGTTGCCCTGCCCGGCCGGGGTGAGCGCGTAGGCCTCGTCGATGAACAGGACGCCGCCCAGGGCGCGTTTGAAGACGGCGGTGGTCTTGGGCGCGGTGTGGCCGACGTACTCGCCGACCAGGGAGCCGCGGTCGGCCTCGATCAGGTGGCCGCGGGAGAGCAGGCCGAGGGCGGCGAGGATACGGCCGTACAGGCGCGCCACCGTCGTCTTGCCGGTGCCGGGGTTGCCGGCGAAGACCAGGTGCCGGCTGAGCGGCGGGGCGGCGAGGCCGGCCTCGGTGCGCTGGCGGACCAGCTGCATGACCTTGACCATGGTGCTGACGTCCTGTTTGACGCTCTCCAGGCCGATCAGGTCGTCGAGTTCGGCCAGCACCTCGGAGAGGCTCTCCGCTCGGGTCTGCCGGGTTCCGGTGCTCTTGGACTCCGGCGTCGAGGAACCGCCGGCCCGCCCGCCGGGCGCCACCGCGAGCGCCCCGGCGCCCGGTGCGGGCAGCGGTTCGCCGCCGCCCAGTGCCTCCTCCGGCATCGTGCTGATCTTCACGTCGTCGACCCGGCAGCGCTCCATCACCGGTTCGGCGCCGTCGGCGAGTTTGAGGTCCTCGTCGGTGTCGTGGATACGGCAGCCGCGCAGCAGGGGCGTCGCCGCGCTGCCGACGTAGACGGCGGGGAAGCCGGTGGCGCTGATGTCGCAGTCCTCGAAGCGGCCGGCGGCGTTGTCGGCGATGTAGAGGCCGTTCTTCGCGGTGCCGGTGACGGTGGTGCCGCGGACCCGGGGCGCGGCCTTCGCCTGGACGACGAGGCCGGTGCCCTTGGTGTCGGTGATGGAGCAGTCGGTCAGCCAGGCGGCGGCGCCCTCCCGGACGAAGACCCCGGCGGCGCCGGTGCCGGTGACGCGGGTGTCGACGACGAGCGCGGCGGTGCCCGCGCCGATGTCGATGCCGACGCCGGAGCAGGAGCTGACGGAACAGTCGTCGACGAGGGGACGGTGCTCGGTGCGCAGTCCGATGCCGGTGGCGGCCTTGGTGATCCGGCAGCCGCGGGCGGACAGGTCGCCGCCGTCCACCTCGATGCCGCACAGCTCGGTGTCGTCGATCTTGGTGTCGATGAGGGTCAGCAGGGCCTGGTCCACGCTGCGCAGCCCGTGTTCCGGGGTGCCCTGGACGCGGCTGTCGTGGAGGGTCACCCGGCTGCCGTCGCCGGCGTGGACACCGGTGTAGGCGGAGACGGTGACGGCGCAGTCGGTGAGGGTGAGGTGGGCGGTTTCGGAGGCGTAGACGCCGTTGGCGCCGGAGCGGGTGAAGGCTCCGCCACGTACCTCCACCTGTGCCTCGCCGCCGGCCGCGAGGCCGGAGCCGGTGGTGTCGGTGGTGGTGGTGTCCTGCAGCCGCAGCCGGCCGGCGCCGGTGGCGACGACGCCGGCCGCACGGATGTCGCTGATCCGGCAGTCGATGAGGGAGGCGACCGCGCGGCCGGTGACGTGCACCGCGTCCCGGCCGGTGCGGGCGATCTCGCAGCCGCGCAGGGCGACCCCGAACTCGCCCCCGGCGGACGGCGCTTCACCGGCCGTGTCGTCGTCGGGGGCGGTGTCGGCCCCGGCATCGCCGGTGATGACGATTCCCCCGGCCTCGCTGTCCCCGATCCGGCAGGTGCGCAGCACGGGCCGGGCGCTGTCGTCCACGGCGACGGCGGCCGCCCCGGTGTGGGTGACGGCGCACAGCTCCAGGGCGGCGCGGGCCGCGCCGGTGATCCGGATGCCGTGGCCGCCGGTGCGGGTCACCGAGACCCGGGTGAGGGTGGGGGCCGCGCCGTGGTCCACCAGGATGCCGACGGCGTCCACGTCGCTGATGCCGGTGTTCTCGACCACGGCCCGGCTGTCTCCGGCGAGATAGAGGCCGATGTCGCCGGTGTGGTGGAGTTCGCAGTCCCGGAAGACGGGGGTGGCGGTGCCGGTGACCTGGGCGCCGGCACCGATGATCTCGCAGCCGGAGATCTCCACCGCGCCGGCGGTGACGAGGACGGCGGGTTCCTTGCCGCGTCCTTCGAGGACCAGGCCCTGCACCCGGCCGCCGGGGCTCTGCACGGTGAGTGCCGGGCCGTGGGCACCGGCGACGATCTTCACCGTGCCGCGGCCCTTCTCCGCGGCGAGGGTGATGTCGCGGTCCAGGACGACGCTCTCGGTGTAGGTGCCGGGCTGGACGGAGATCACGGCCCCCTCGGGGGCCTCGCGGACGGCGGCGACGATGGTCTTGTACGTGCCCCAGCCGCGGGGGGCGACGCGCAGCCCGGCCGTCACGTCGAGGTGCAGGTGAGCCGCACCTGCGCGGCGGCGACATGGACACCCTCGGCCGCGTCGGCGCTCTCGGCACCGGCGTCCACGAGCTTGACGGTCACCCGGCCGGTCCGGACGGTGAACGAGGGGGAGGTGAACCAGCGGCCCTGCTGCTTCTTGCCGACCTGGTCGACCATGAAGCCGCCGAGCGCCTTTTGCTGCTTGTCCGTCTCGGCGCCGGCGGTGTAGTCGTCGCCGTAGTAGTAGAAGTACGCGGGTGAGCCGCCAACCAGGGTGCGGGAGGAGTTGGTGGGCACGAAGCTGGAGATCCGGCAGGACGCGACGGTGAAGCGGGAGCTGAAGTCGTACTTCCACAGGGCGTACCGGCTTGCGTCGAAGGCGCTCGCCTTGCCGGAGACCGGCATGGAGAGGTAGCCGCCGGTGCAGGCCTCGCCGGTGTAGGCGCCGCTGTCCGACTGGGTCCAGGCGGTGGTGCCGTCCGCGTCGGTCCCGGTGGAGTAGCCGTACGCGGCGAAGCTGGTCGAACCGTCGCTGCTCGCCGCGCAGTCGGGGCCGGCGATGGCCTTCCAGGTCTGTCCCGAGCTCTGGCCGCCGGCCTGGTAGGGCGTGGCGTCCGGGCTGGGGGCGATGGGTTTGACCTCGCTGGGCAGTGCGAAGGCCGGGCCGCCGAGCGCGCCGTACACCAGCGCGCCGAGGGCGACGGCGAGGAGCGTGGAGACGCTCACCACGAGCATGCGCTTGCCGGTCAGGCCTCGCGGGTCCTCCGGCCGTACGGATTCGGCGAATGCGGAGGAGAACTCGCGCCAGTCCTCATCAATCATGCGGGAAAGCACCCCTCAATGTTGAGTGTCTGAATAATCCTGGGAAAGGCAAAGGGAAAGGGACGGCCGGATGAATGGCCGCGGTGCGGGCGCACGGGTGGGCTACTCGGCCGCAAGGCACCCAACTTGAGTTACGTACGAGGTCACGGGCAGGTTCACGTGTTTTCTCTCACGGGGCCCAGAGCGGGGATGGGGGCTGACGCGGCGGCTACGTTCTTACTCAGGAACTCCCCGAACCTGACAATGGCAGGAGCGCAATGTCCCCCCAGATTTCTCAGATCGCCGTTGTCGAGCAGCACAGCCTGGTGCGCCTGGGTCTGGAGACCCTGCTCTCCGGCAGCGCGCTGCTGCGGGTGGTCGCGCTGGCCACGGACCCCGCGGAGCTGCCGGAGGCCGACGCGCAGCGCCTGGACGTCATCGTCTACGGCGCTCCGCCGCAGCCCGGACCGTCGCTCGCCCAGACCGTCGCCGCCCTCACGCAGTGCGGACGGGTGCTGGTGGTCGCCGACTTCGCGGGCTGGCAGCCGGTGACCGACGCGCTGCGCGCCGGGGCCTACGGCTGTGTCGGCAAGCAGGCGGGCGAGCAGGAGTTGCTGCGCGCGGTCGAGACGGTCGCGCTGGGCGGTCTGCACATCGCGCCCGGCCTCGCCACCCGGCTCCACCACGAACTGCGGCAGCCCGCCGGCACGCCCGCCCCGGCCCTCGCCCACCGGGAGCGGGAGGCGTTGCGGCTGCTGGCCACGGGGCTGACGCACGGTCAGATCGCCCGTCGGATGGGCCTGACGGAGGCCACGGTCAGCACCTACGTGAAGCGGATCAGGAACAAGCTGAACGTCCGCAACAAGGCGGACCTCACCCGGAAGGCGATCGAACTCGGCCTGCTCCAGGAGGACGAGTTCCGCAGCCCCGCGCTCGCCGGCGGCTTCTCCCCCGCCGGGTACTCCTCCGCCGCCTGACATCGCACCACGCCCTTTCCACGGTAAAGCCGTCAGGCCCCGCGTTATGAAGCTCCGTCGTGACCGCCGACCCGCACAGCCTTGTGCGGGTCGGCGGTCACAGTCGTACGGCCATACGGCCGTGTGGCCATACGGCCGTATGGTGACGACTCGTCAGATGTGGTGCCCCAGGCTGACGATGGCGCCGAACGCGCCGAACGTCGCCACCGTCAGGGCGACACTGCCGCCGGCCAGTACCGAGCCGAAGCCGGCCAGCCACCGGGGCCGTGCCATCGCCGGCAGGTCCGGGCGGCGCATCATGCGCCGGAATCCGTAGACCAGGAGCACGGCCGCGGTCAGGGCGCTGCACACGGGCCCCAGCCAGCTCCCCGAGCCGAAACGCTCGGGGCCGGTGATCAGCAGGGTGAACAGCCCGGCCGTACCGGCCACCAGCAGCGGCACCACCTCGGCGACCAGCCGGGCCGACCCGGCGCGCAGCAGGACCGCGAGCCCCAGCAGCCCGGCCGCGAGGTTGGCGTACGGGGAGCCGGAGGCCGCCATGACCACCAGCCCGCCGCCGAGGACCAGGCTCAGGGCGCCGCTCCAGGTCGCCAGCAGGACGGTCGCGGCGCGTACGGCGTGGGCGACCTCGTCGTCACGGGGCTCCTCCTGCACCCGCATCCTGACCCGCCGCCAGGTGAAGGCCACGGTGCCGCTGACAGCCGAGGGCACGACGGTGAGCAGGGCGAACGCGACCACGGCGACCACGCAGGCCGTCTGGATCCCGCTGGCCCGCAGCGCCGCGAGGACGATGCCGAGCACCGCCGCGACGGCGGCCGTGAACAGGGTGGCGGAGGTGGTCACCGCCGGCGCCGCCACGGCGGCGAGGAAGGCGCCGAGCAGCGCGCCGAGGGCCAGGGCCGCCACGGCCAGCCCGGTCCTGGTCATGACGCCTTCCACACCGAGCTGTTCGGTGCCGTAGCCCAGGGCTGCGGACCAGGCGCACAGGGCCAGCGCGGGCACCGCGCACAGGGCCATCGTCATCCGCAGAGCCGCCGGGACGGACCAGCCGCGCTCCATCGCGACCCACGCCAGCACGGGCAGGGCGAGCCCCGCGGCCAGCGCGAGGTCGAGCAGGACGCCCGTGCCCGGGCGGTGCCGGGCGGCGAGCACGAACAGGGTGGCGACGAGCCAGCCCAGGGCGAGCGCGGTCAGGGTGTAGGTGCGGGAGCGGACGTCCCACCGGCGGTCCAGGGCGCCCTCGGAGACCTCGGCGACCCGCTCGGCGACGTCGTGCACGACCGGGTCGTCCAGCTCGTCGGCGGTGGCGTCACGCAGGTAGAGAACCTGCCCGTCGGTGACGCCCAGTTCCGAGAGCGACCACTCCGGGGCGAAGGCACTCCCGGTCGCCGCGCCCAGGGTCCAGGCCGCCGGCATGATGTCGGACTCCCGCTGGTCGCACAGGCGCGCCAGGGTGTCCGCGTAGCTCACGATCGGGGCGCCGGCCGGGACCGCGAGGTCCACCTTCCGGCGCTCGCCGACGACGGTGATACGGCAGTGCTCATCCACGATGACGATTCCTCAGGATGCAGGGGTGTTCCGCCGCTGGGGCGACGGTCAGCGGTGCTGCCAGGTGCGGGAGTTGGCCCACTCGGCCTCGGAGTAGTTGTTCCAGTTGACGTGCATCGCGTTGGCGATCTCGCCGAGCACGCCGCCCGGACCGAAGAGACCGTTGGCGGCGTAGTTCCACTCCGCTTCCAGGCCCTCGAAGTACTGCTGTGCGGCGCCGTTCCAGTCCCCGCCGGCGAGGACCGGCTGAAGCTTGTTGATGAGGTCGTGGAGCTCGTCCGCGATGGTCTTGGCGAGGCCGTTGATGTACGCGCCCGAGCCGGCGAGTTCCTCCCTGACCACGATGTTCGAGCCGTCGATGTTTCCTGCCATGATCACTCCCTGGTGTTGCCGGATGCTGTGTGGGTCGGTCGGGGACCGCTGGTTCGACGGTCTGTCAGCCGAGGTTCGCGCTCGGCATGCCGGCCTCGATGTTGTTGATCGAGGTGATGTTCTGCTGCTCGGTCTCGGTGTAGTTGACGTAGTTGCCGCGCAGCCCGCTGGCGATGTCGGTGAGTGCGTCGTGGAGCATGCGGGAGTAGATGTCGTACTCCTGCATGAGGGCCTGGAAGGTGTCCTGGGCGATGCCCTGCCACCAGCCCTCCATGTTGACCACGTAGGACTTGAGGGTCGAGAGCTGTCCGTCGATCTCCGCCGCCGTGCTGTCGCACGACGTCGCCGCCAGCGAAATCTGCTCCGGTGTCACCTTGAAGTCGGTCACCGTACTGCTCCTCTCCGGGTGGCCTGATACCGGTCCAGTTCAGCGTCGCAGCGGAGGCGGGAGGTCGACAGATCCCCGTTCCGGTGTCCCCGGGACCCGGCGGACGGTGTCCCGATCCGGGGCGGTGCGACGGCGGGCATGCCGGAAGTCCCCTGCACTGCAGGGGACTTGATGTGACGTCATATATCGGCTCGGGCCCGGGCGTTCAGGGACCCTCGCCCACGGGGCCGGCGCACCGCTCCGGCCAGCCTCCGCCGCCGGTCTGGCCGCCCCGGCCGCGCAGCGCCTCGTCCAGGCCGGCGAGCGCGGCCCGGTCGGCCTCGCCCAGTTCGGCGTTCGTGTCCTGGCCCGGTGCGGACGCCGGTGCCCCGCCCGAGGCGGGCAGTTCGCGCAGCAGGACGACCGGGGACGGCCCGGCGCGCCGTACGTCGAGGATCATGAAGGGTGTGCCGGGGGCGAACACCACCTCCTGGACCTCCTCGGGCCCGTCGGGGGCGTGGAACAGCGGCCGGGCGAGCCGGCCGGTCACCGACCAGATCGCGTACCGCGGGCCGGGCGGCCGGCCCGCTCCCCCGGCCGCTCGCACCCCGCTGAGCGGAGCGCGGTCCCGCAGTACGGTGCCGGGGCGCAGCGGGTCGTTCTCCGGGTCCTCCGCGTGCGGCAGCGCGGAGCCCGCGCCGCGCAGGACCGCGCCCCGGTGCGTCGGCAGCCGGCGCAGCGCCGACACCAGACAGGCGGCGAACGGCAGGAGCCGGTCGTCGCGGCCGTGGCAGGCCGCGGCCAGCGCGAGGTGGTCGAGCAGGCCGCCCGCCTCGTCGAGGTAGAGCCGAAGCGCCGTCAGGTCCGCTTCGGCGGCTTCCCGTTCGGCGTCGGCCATGGCCGGCAGCCTCCCGAGCGCGCGGGCGACGGCGGGCGCGTGCCGCTCCCAGGCCGGTCCGGCGAGCAGCCGCAGGGCCGTGTGCTCCGCGGGACTGCTGCGGTGGCCGGCGCGGAAGGACGACCGGGCGGGCGCCGGCCGTACCGGCTCGGTGGCGTCGGGCCGGGCCGGGCCCGGCCGGGGTGTCCGCCCCTCCGCGGAGACGGCGGCCGGTGCGGGCCGCCGCCTCAGGTACTCCCACGCCTCGTCGAGATCGGGCCCGGCGGGCGGGTCGGGGACCACCGGTTGCCGGGGCGCCGCGAGCTCCTCCCGCCCCCGGATCAGATGCTCCCAGGCTCCGGCGAGATCCGGCGCGGCGACCGGATCGGCGGCGGTACGGGGCACGGCCGATGTCGCGACCGGATCGGCGGAGGCGCGGGATACGGCCGGTGTGGCGACCGGACCGGTCGAGGTGCGGGGCACGGCCGGGTTCGCCGTGGTGCGGGGCACGGCCGGGTTCGCCGTGGTGCGGGGCACGGTCGGTGTGACTTCGGCGACGGGGGTGCGCGCGTACGGGACGACCTCGGCCCCGCCGGACGCGGCCGGTGCCGGGGTCGACGGGGCCCGGGTGCGCACGCCGTGGCGGGTAGCCAGTCCGTGCAGTGCGGGAGCATCGTCCGCGGTGGTGCCGTACACCTGGAGCGTGGCGCTCGCACACACCTGCGGCGGCAGCGAGCCCAGCAGGCGGTCCAGCGCGGGCCACAGCGAGTGGTCCGGCCGCTCCCCCGGGACACCGGCCTCGACGACCGGTCCCTCCGGAGCCACCGCGAGTCCCGTACCCGGGCTGACGGCACCGTGCGCACCGACCCACAGCCCCGCCCGGGTCACCGTCACCCACCAGCGGTCGGTGAGCCGGACCGCGCCGTCCGGCGTGCCGTCCACGCCGGGGAGCGGTGCCGAACAGCCCAGCAGCCGGGGTTCCCGGGCGGGGTGGCACTCGGCGGCGTTGACGAACGGCAGCCAGCCGGGGGCGCCGTCCGCTCCGAGCACGACGGATCGGACACCGCGGGTGCCTCCGGACGGGCCGACGGTGAGCAGTGGCAGCCCGGTGGCGGCCACCACCGCGGCGCCGAGCCGGCCGGCCACGTGCTGGGCGAGCGGCAGCAGGTCACCGGGGCCGCCGGGCGCCAACCGCACGCCGTCGCGCACCGGTTCGGGCAGGACGGACAGCAGAGCGGCGACGTCGTCCGCCGCCACCTCGTCTCCCGGCAGGCCGCCCACCACCACGGTGAGCCGCCGGGGGTCGAGCGGAACGGTGTGGTACAGATCGCCCGGAGCCGTGCCGGGCGCCCGCGCGGGCCGCAGCAACAGGCCTGCGGGGATCCGCTCGATCACGTGCCCGCCCGCGGTGTGTCCGGGAACCGCGTCGAGCGCGACCTCCCACGCGGGTCGCGGGCAGCGCGCGCCGATCGGCACCGGGGAGGCGGCACCGGGGGCGAACCCCAGCCAGCCGCCGGGGGCGTACAGCGAGCCACCGGGCACGCTGTGCACCGCGGCGGCGGGAGCCTCCACGGTGACGCCCCAGCCGTCGGCGATCCGCCGGGCCAACGCCGGGTGGCCCGGGCGTTCCGCGCCGGTGCCCGCCATCGCCAGGCGTACGGCGGTACGGCCGGACGCGCGCAGCGAGTCCAGCAGTCCGCTCAGGCGGGGCCAGAAGTCCGCCTGCGCCATGGTCCCCGGGTCGGAGAGCAGCGTGACCGTCGGGTCGCCGGCCCAGCGCAGCACGCGCACGAGGTCGTCGACATCGGCATCGCCCGCCGGCGCGGGGGTACCGGAGCGCAGCACCAGCAGGCGGTCGTGCTCCTCGATGCGTACCGCCGCGTCACCCACGGCGGCCCGGCCGGTGGTTGCCTGTGCCATCCCCGCTCACTTTCGGGTCGCTGTCGGGGCGCGGTGCGGGCTACGACGCCGGTACGGCCGTCCGGCGCACGGTCGGCATCCTCCGCCGCGGCGCCGCGCACCCGTTCCTGGTCCGTTCCGCATCAGGAACGTCCCGCCACGGCCGAGCACGAAGTGGCGGCCACGGCCTCGTCGCCCCGGCCGACCACCGACGACTGCGGCGACAGGACACCGGTGTTCCTCGCCGGCCTGGCCGCCACCACCGGAACGAGCTCCCGCGGCGCAACCACCCGCCGCACCCGCGCAGCGGCGCCGGTGGCGGCATCGGCATCGCCGGCTGCCGGGGGCATCCGCGCCTCGACGACGGTCGCGGGCATCCGCGACTCCGCGAGGGCCGAGGGCGTCCGCGACTCAGCAGCCGCCGGAGGCCTCCGCGCCTCGATGACGGCCTGCGACGACCGCGACGCCGCGGCAGCCGCAGGCGCCTGAGACTCGCCGACAGCCGAAGACGACCGCGACCCGCCGACAGCCTGCGGCGTCCGCGACCCGGTGGCCGCCGCGGTCGCCCCAGGCTCGCTCACGGCCGTACCAGTCCCCGGCTCGCTGACAGCCGCAGGCGGTCGATGTCCGCTGATTTCCGGGGGCGTCCGGTGGTGATCGTGGGCCGCCGCCGGGGTCGTCACCGGGACCGGTACGGCGGACGGCAGGTGTGGGGCGGGCGGCGTGGCGTGCGCGGTCTCCAGCTGCTCCCGGTAGCGTTCCGCGGCGCGCAGCCAACGGTCGTTCGGGCCCGGCACCTTCTGCCGCAGGGAGATGATCGACGGCGCGATGCGCAGGGCGAGGGCGATGTCGGCGGTGTCCCGCCAGCAGGCGTCCGCGTTGCCGGCGGCCTGCTCGGCGTCCACGCTGTCCATCCCGGCGGTCACCAGCAGGCTGAACGCCACCCGCCGGTAGAGGTCCGCCGCGAGGGCGTTGTGTCCGGCCAGCCGCATCACGTGCGCCCTGATCTGACGGATCTGCAGTGACGTGGGGTGCTCCGAGCCGTGGGCGGTGAACGCCTCGCGTTCGAGGGCGGTGGCGAGGGTCGTGGCGTCGTCGTAACGGCCCCCGTTGGCGGCCTGCACGATGCCGCCGATCCGCTCGCGGTAGCGGGAGAACCCGTCCGGCGCGGGTGCCTCCCCGGCGGGCGCGGCAGCGGCCTGCGCGTCGGCGGCCGGTTCGGGCAGGGCGTCCGGGTCGGCGCCGGCGGTCGGCGGCCACAGCATCCGGACGCCGTGCTGCACGGCGAGCCTGCGCAGCATCCGGCTCTCCTCCGCCGAGCGGCCGGGGGCGTGCAGGACGGCGTACTCGCGTGCCTCGGGATCGAGGTAGTCGAGCACATGCGACAGGGCGGACCAGCAGGTCTCGTCGAGCGGCTGGTCCGACGAGCCGATCTCGACGGCGAGTTGGTCCGCGAGCACGGGGCGGTCGGCGAGCGGCAGGGGCTGTCCGACGGGGCCGAGGGCGAGCCCGGACCGGGTCATGGCGACCTGCCACCGCTCCGACAGCCGGACCACTCCCGCGTCCTGTTCCCGGGCGTCGGGCACCGGGGAGCGCCAGCGCAGCAGCCGGGGACCGGGGGCGTCGTCATCGTCGCCGGACGCGGCGGGGCGGCAGACCACGGCTTCGACGTAGGGCCGCCAGGTGGGCCGGCCCGTGCCGTCGACGAGGACCGACCCGGGAACGGCGTCGTCGTCGGCGGCGGCGTCCGGCGCCACGGCCCGGGCCGCCAGGGGCGGGCCGGTCAGCACCTCCACCTCGACGTCCAGCGCGTCGGCGACCTGCTGGACGGCGGGCAGCAGGTCGCCTTCGGCGCCGGGTGCGACACGGATCCGCGCGCGCACCGCGGCCGGCAGCGCGGCGAGCAGCGCGGCCAGGTCGTCGGCGGGGATCCGGGCGCCGCCACCGGGTCCCGGCACGCCGACCAGCACGGTCGGGTGGCCGGTGTCGACGGGCACCGCGTGGCACAGCGCGCCGGGGGCGGGCGGCGGTGTCCCCGGGTGCTGGAGCAGGACACCGGCGGGGACGGGACGGACGGTGTATCCACCGACGGTGCGTTCGGGCAGCGCCGCGAAGGCGGTCTGCCAGCCGGGAGCCGGATGGCGGGCGCCGAGCGGTGTCGGCTCCGTGCCGGGCTGGAAGAGCTGCCAGCCGCCGGACGGCTCGGCGGGGTCGGGGACGAAGAGGCTGCCGCCGGGGACGAGCAGCGCGCTGCCCTCGGGGGCGATCACGCCGAACCCCCAGGCGTCGGCGATCCGCTGGGCCAGCGCGGGCCGGTCGGCGCCCCCGCTGCCCGCGCCCGAGACGACCAGGCGCAGGGTGGTCGTTCCGTTCTCCCGGAGCGTGTCGAGGACGTCGCCGAGCCGGGTCCACAGCGCGGGCGGCACCGGGCCGTCCACGCCGACGACGACGGTGGCGACGGTCTGGCCCCCTTCGGCGCCCAGGGACCGGGCGAGTTCGGCCACGTCGTCCGGGCCGGGGACGGCTTGTTCGGTGGGGCGCAGCAGCGTCAGCCCGTCGTACTGGTCGACGAGGACGGGCGTGTCGAGCTCTCCCGCCGTGCCGTCGGGCTGCTGGCCCCGGCCCGGTGCCAAGCGCGTGAAGAGAGTGCCCCAGCGGGACATGAACTGCTCCTTCCGTGACGGCATGCCGCCCTGCGCGGGCGTACGTCCATGGGCGGCCTGCCGTCCCTGCGGTGCACGCCGCCCGCGTGCGGGGGGTCCGCCGTGGTTGACGGTCCCCGCTGCGACGGGCCGGCCGCGCGGGTTCCCGGCCGCCTCCGCATACAGCTACGGATGACCGGCAAGATCGGTTCGCCGCTCGCGGCTACTCCGGATCGCCCGGTACCGGCCGGTCCGGGTCGAGCGGTGGGACGGCGGCCGGTGACAGGTGCTCGTGCACGCCGAGCCAGCGGCCGTCGGCCTCCCGGCGGAAGACGATGGTCTCCCGTTCGTGGAGGGTCTCCTCGCCGGCGTCGGTGGAGATCCGGGTCTCGACGGAGTGGGTGAACACCGCGGTGTCACCCAAGAGTTGGACCATCCGGTCGTAGGAGAGGCAGTTCAGCACCCGGAAGCCGTCCTCCAGCACCCAGCGCGCCATGACCCGCCGGTACTCGGCGACGGACTCGATGCGCTGCTCGGCGGTGTGGAAGACGAAGGTCGCGTCCGGGGCGAAGGTCGTGAAGTAGTCGTTCAGGCGTCCCTCGGCGTAGGCGGCCACGAGGTCGTCGGCGGCCTGGAGCACCTGTTTCTGGTCGTCGCTCATGTCGGTGTCTTTCGGGAGGAGGAAGAGGAGAAAGGGGAGGAAGGGAATGGGTCGGCGGGCGGCGCTAAACGGCCACGAGGAGCAGCGCCCCGGCACCCAGGCACAGCCCGAGTGCCTGAGGTACCGTCACGCGTTCGCCGTCGAGCACCAGCGCGAGCACCACGGTGGCCGCCGGGTAGAGGGACACGATCGGTCCGACCACGCTCAGCAGACCCTGGTCCGTCGCGAACAGGCAGAAGGCGAAGGCGGCCGAGTCGAGCACCCCGGCCAGCACCACGGGCAGCCACGGCACGGGCGCGCCGCCCGCCTTCGGCCACCCGCGCAGCGCGCCAGGGGCCACGCACAGGATGGAGACGGCGCGGGCGCCCACCAGGGGCCACAGGCCGGCGTCCGGTCCCGGATGGGAGATGAACACCAGCTGGAGTCCGAGCGCGCCGCCGGTCGCCAGGGCCAGCAGCAGGGTGCGCGTGGCGACGGTGGCCCGGCGGATCCGCCCGGCCTGGCTCACCAGGGCGATCGAGAGCACCGCGCAGCAGACCCCGCACAGCGCGAGCGGGCCGGGCGCCGTCTGGACGGCCAGTCCGACCACCAGGGGTACGACGGCCGCCGTCACCGCCGTGACGGGTGCCACCAGCACGATGCCCTCGGCCGCCAGCGTCCGGTAGAGCAGCACCAGCCCCAGCAGGCCGAGGGCTCCGGCCCCGAACCCCCAGGCGAGGGCGGACAGTCCGGGCCCGTGCTCGGTGGTCGCCGCCAGCCAGACGGCGACCACCGGGAGGGACAGCACCTGGGAGAGGAACACGACCCGCGCGGCCGGTACGGTCCGCGAGGCCCTGGCGCCGCAGTAGTCCGCCGCGCCCCAGCCGAGCGCCGCCACGGCGGCCAGCAGTGTGGTGACCATCAAGCACGCGTCCGGCTCAGCAGCACGTCGCGTCTGGCGTCGGCCAGGTAGCGGGCCGCCTGGCGGGGCGTGCACACGGCGTCCTCGGCGAGCTTCAGCGTCTCCGTCACCAGGTCGCGCAGGGCTCCGCGCACCTTGGACAGCGAGGAGGCGGCGTCCGGGGCGACATCGCCGTAGAGCACCCACCACCACCAGGCGTTGGTCCCGGAGTTGGCCACGACGTCGGGTACGACGACACAGCCGCGGGCGCGCAGCCGCTCCTCCGCGCCCGCTGTCACGGGCAGGTTCGCCGCCTCCACGACGTAGCGGGCCGCGACCCGGTCCTGGTTGGCCTCGTGGACGGTGTAGGAGGTCGCGGCCGGGACCAGCACGTCGGCCGCGAGCGACAGGCACGCGTCCCGGTCCAGGAGGACGTCGTCCGGACCGAGCCGGCCGCGGTCGATGGCTCCGTACGCCCGGCGGTGGCGCAGCATGTCCTCCACGGCCAGGCCACGCGGGTTGGCGACGGTGCCGTGGACGTCGGAGATGCCGACCACCCGGATCCCCGCCTCGTGCAGGAAGCGGGCCGTCGAGCCGCCCATGGCGCCGAAGCCCTGGACGACGGCGGTGGCGGACCTCCGGGAGACGCCGTCCCGGTCCAGGACGGTGAGGACCGCCTCCGCGACCCCGCAGCCGCCGACCAGTTCGGCGAGTCCGATGCCGTCGACCTCGACGGCGAACGCGTCGGCGAATCGTTTCCGCGCCGCCTGCGGGTCGTCGAGGGTGCGCACCACCGGGGCGATGCAGCCGTCCACGCCCAGCTCGCCGAGCACCTCGTCGATGAGTTCCGTCGTGGTACCGAGGTCGTCGCCGGTCGCCCAGTTGTTCTCCAGGTACGGCCGGATGAAGGCGAGGAAGCGGGAGAGCACGCCGCGCGCCTCGCTGCTGAGCGGGTCGCAGTCGATGCCGCCCTTGGCGCCGCCCATGGGGAGGTAGCGGCCCGTGGGGTCGTAGTGCAGCGCCTCCTTGACGCTCATCGCCGCCGCCAGTTCCCTGACCTCCTCGTGACGGCAGCCTTCGCGCATCCGCAGGCCGCCGCTGGCCAGGCCCCGGACGAGCCGGTCGATGACGAGGAAGCCCTGGCGTCCCGTGACGGGGTCGGTCCAGGTGAGTGACGCTTCGGGGGGTCGGGTTGCCGCGCCGCCGGCGCGGGCCGCGGGCGGGGTGAGAAGACCGCTGTTCACGGCGATGGGCTCCTAGGGAAAGCCGATGCGGACTGACCACGGAGCGCGCCACAGGCGGTCGTGGAAGACCCGGAAGCGGCCACTCACGCGCGCTCCGACGGTAGTTCCGGCCGTGGATCACTGGGCAGTCCCCTATTCCGGGGCGTGGCCGGCGCCCCTGTTGGGGACCCGCTCCGCGGTAGCCTCTCCCTGTTCGATCAACTGCACAGGTCACGCGAGGAACCCCATGAGCCAGCCGGAGACCACCGCCGGGACCACGGCACCGGCGGACGTACCCATGCCGGATTCCGTCGCGGCCGGCGCGCTCAATCACGCGATCCTCCGCGTGGCCCGTCTGCACCGCATGCTGGCCGGCCAGCTGCTGCGCCGGGTGGGACTCCACCCCGGCCAGGAACTGGTCATGATGCAGCTGTGGGACCGGGGCCCGCAGCGGCAGACCGACCTCGTCCGGCTGCTCGGCTCCGACGCCGCCACCATGACGCGCACCGTCCGGCGGCTGGAGAACGCGGGCTTCGTCCGCCGGTATCCCTGTGCCACCGACAAGCGGGCCACCATCATCGAGCCCACGGCGGCCAGCAACGCCCTGCGCGGTGAGGTGGAGCAGGTCTGGACGGACCTGGAGGCCGGTGTCGCCGAGGGCATGACCCCGGCCCAGCAGGCCGAGGCCGTCGAAGTCCTGAGCC
The DNA here is from genome assembly GCF_042716195.1 of Streptomyces sp. NPDC058683. NCBI lineage: Bacteria > Bacillati > Actinomycetota > Actinomycetes > Kitasatosporales > Streptomycetaceae > Streptomyces > Streptomyces sp. NPDC058683. The sequence continues at coordinate 119,194 of NZ_JBHXSK010000006.1, read as the reverse complement.
GTATCGAGGAGAGCCTCGCCCGCGCCACGTCACAGCAGACCTGACCCGGATCGGGGCGGACATCCACGGCGAGGCCGGGCGGTCGCCGACGGCAGGGTGACAGGCCGTCAGCGCGCCACCGCGAGGTCCGCGGAGCCGGCCGGCTTACGGCGGGCGGCGACGCGGTCCAGGACGTACTGGAGGGTGAGGCAGCCCAGGCCCCAGGCGGCCAGGGTCGTGACGGCACCGGTGAGATGGGCGTCGTGGAAGTAGGCGGCGCCCCGGAGCCCGCGTACCGCCGCGGCCGGCGGCAGGACCGAGGCGAGCGGGGAGAGCCAGGCGGGCAGGAAGGTGGTCGGCAGGATGCCGCCGGAGGTGGCGTTGCCGAGGATCAGCAGGACCACGGAGGCGACGGGCATGCCGAGCGGCCCGAACACGCGCAGCAGCACTCCGGCGGCCGCGGCGGCCGCCCACGCCAGCAGGCCCACCAAGAGGGTGACCACGGCGAACGGGGCGGGCAGCGCGCTCAGGGCGGTGTGCCCGATCAGTGCCACCATCACGCCGGAGGCGGCGGCGAAGACCAGCATCGAGGCGACCCGGACGGTCAGTCGCAGGCGTGGCGCTATCTGGTAGGAGGAGACGGCGAAGAGGAAGCCGGCGAGCACCACGCCGAAGGCGGCGTAGAACACCGACAGTCCGCGGGAGTCGGCCGCCGCCAGGGGCAGTACGTCCTTCACCGGAAGCGGCTTGCCGACCGCGGCGGTCATCGCCGTGGCGAGGCTGGACACCGTGGACGGTCCCTGCGCGCCGGCGACCAGCAGTCGCGTGCCCCGGCCGTCGGCGACCAGGACGGCCGGAACCCGGTCGTGGACGACGGCCCGGCGGGCGGCCGCGGCGTCCGCGTACCGGTAGAAGGTGTACCCGTCCGGGGCCGCGTTGTTGAGGGCGAGTTCGGTGCGCGCGGCCACCTTGTCGGAGGCGGCGATGCCCACGGGCTGGTGGCGGGCCGACGGGGCGTGGAAGGCCGCGAGGTACACGGCGACGAACACGGTGCCTATCGCCAGCGCGGTGATCACCGGGACGAGTATCGCCTTCCGGGTGCCGGCGGCCGCCGCGAGCACCGGGGCGGGCAGTCCGGGTTCGGAGTCGACCAGCGCGTGCCTGGCGTGCCGTGCGTGATCGGCGGCGGGGTCGGCATCCGGAGGGTACGGGATCGGCTGGGGCGGCGCGCTGACAGAGGGCTGTATGCCGTGGTGCATGGGGCGAGGGCTTTCCGGGTCGGGCGGGGCACGGGGCCCTCGTGGTTTTCCGGGGTCGGGCTGGGCGAGGGGCCTTCGTGGCCTGTCGCGGATGGACGAGGGTGGGGCGGGTTTGCCGGTCCTGCTTCTCCGGGCTGTCCGCCTAGAACATCCCGCCGTCGAGCCGCAGCGTGCGGCCCGTCATGTAGGCCGCGTCGGCGGAGGCGAGGAAGGCGTATCCGGCGGCGACCTCCGAAGGCTCCGCCAGCCGCCGCAGCGCGACGCCGACCTTCAGCCACTCGGAGAGGTCCTGCTTCCCGGCCAGGTCGGGGTGCAGATAGCTCGCGCCGTTCTCGCGGGCCATGTCCGTGGCGGTGCCGCCCGGGGCGATGGCGTTGATGGTGATGCCCTTCCGGCCGAGTTCCGCGGACAGGTTCAGGACCATCGACTCCACCGCCGCCTTGCTCGCGGCGTACAGCGTGTGTCCGAAGAACGCCTTCGACGCACTCACCGACGAGGTCAGCACGATCCGTCCGCCCTCGCCCATGTGGGGGACGGCATGCTGGACGGCGAACAACTGCCCGCGTGTGTTGACCGCGAAGACACGGTCGAAGTCGGCCGGCGTGATCTTCTCCAGCGCGTCGAAGTGCTCGATACCGGCACAGGACGCGAGCACGTCCAGCCGGCCGAACTCGGCGACCGCCCGCTCGACGAGTGCTCCGGTCTGCTCCGGGACGGCGACATCGGCCTGGACGGCGACAGCGCGACCGCCGCCGTCGCCCAGCTCGGCGACGAGGGCGTCCGCGGCCTCCTGGTTGCCCCGGTAGCCGATCGCCACCGCCGCGCCCTCCTGGACCAGTCGCCTGGCGACAGCGGCGCCGATGCCACGGCTGCCGCCGGTGACGACCGCCACCTTGCCTTCAAAACGTGCCTTCTGCGCGGATGACACCACTGCTCTTCTCCAGGTCTCCAGGGAAACGTCGGGGGGAGTGTCTCTGTGGGCGACGGCCGCGGCGCCCGGACCCGGCGGGAGGCATGCACCGCGCCCGGGGCATAGGCGTCCGGACGTCGCCGGTCTGCGACGGGCACGCCCACCGTAACATCAACCGCAGGAAATCCTTCGGTTAGGCGCCTGCGGGAATTCGGCTGACGTAATCTCGACCCGTCGACCCGCAGTGATCACGGCCGGTCGGCGCGGCCGAGAAAGGACGGGCTCACGGTGGCTTCCCGCACCCCTGGCGACAGCGGCGGACCCCGGCTGCGGGCGGACGCGGCCCGCAACCGGGCGCAGATCCTCGCCGCCGCCCGCACCGCCTTCCGTGAACTGGGCACCGCCGCTCCCCTGGACGAGATCGCCCGCCGCGCCGGCGTGAACATCGCCACGCTCTACCGGCGCTTCCCCGATCGCGAAGCCCTCGTCCAGCAGGTCGTCCTGGACGGGTTCGCCACGGTGGCCGACGCCGCCCGCCGCGCGCTGGACGCCGCACCGCAGGACCCCCTGGCGGCCGTCGAGGGGTTCCTGCTCCACCTGGTCGGCGAACGGGACACGCTCGTCCTCCCCCTGATCGGCGGGCCGGTCGCCACCAGTCCCGAAGCGGTCGAGCTCCAGGGCCGGATCGCACCCCTCCTCGAAGAGGTGCTCACCCTCGCCCGCGCCCGGGGCGCGATCCGGCCCGACGTGACGCACATGGACCTGATCACCACCGGGGCACTGGTCTGCCGGCCCATGCCGTACCTGCCCGCGGAACAGGCCAAGGCCCTGGCCACCCGCCATGTGCGCATCTTCGTGGACGGCCTGCGCCCGAACGACCCCCGCCCGCTGCCGCCCTCCCCGACCCACCGGGAAGTCGCCGCCCATCTGCACACGGGCGCGGAGAGCGACTGAGCCCCGGCAGGGCAGGGCCGACGGGGCGGAACATATTGCCGGCCATTTATTTCTTTCGCGATGCAGGCGACTTCTGAGCGGGTGACGGGATCTCGATCCTCCCGGGATGAAGTCCCAGAACATGCCAGCTCAGAGCCACGCGTGACCCCCTTCGGCGCGACCTCCACCACCCCACAGTGACGCAGGTCACATATGCCCACAGGAAGGGATCATGGAATTTACTTGTTCGGACAGTCAATGGCCGACCCACGGCGGCCGGTACACCCCCTGAACCAAGGATGATGATCATGTCGAAGGCCTTCGAAGCGACCGAACTCGGCGGCAGGCGCCTCGCCAACCGGATCGTGATGGCGCCGATGACCCGCTCCCGCGCCTACGGCGAGGGCAACAGCCCCACCGACCTGATGGCCGAGTACTACACCCAGCGCGCCGGCGCCGGACTGATCATCACGGAGGGCACCCAGCCGTCGGTGGTCGGCCAGGGTTACCCCGACACCCCCGGCATCCACTCCGAGGAGCAGATCGCCGCCTGGCGCAAGGTCACCGACGCCGTCCACGCCGAAGGCGGCGTCATCTACCTCCAGTTGATGCACACCGGCCGGGTCGGCCACCCCTCCCTGATGGGCCGCACCCCGGTCGGCCCCTCCGCGGTCAAAGCCGCAGGCCAGGTCTACACCCACGCCGGCCCGCAGGATTTCGTCACGCCGAAGGAACTCACCAAGGACGAGATCCGGGACACGATCGCGGACTACGCCGACGCGGCCCGCAACGCCGTCGAGGCCGGCTTCGACGGCGTCGAACTGCACGGCGCCAACGGTTACCTCATCCACCAGTTCCTCGCCCCGAACTCCAACACCCGCACCGACGCCTGGGGCGGCAGTCCCGAGCACCGGATCCGGTTCGCCGTCGAGACCGCCAAGGCCGTCGCCGACGCCATCGGCGCCGACCGGACCGGCTTCCGCATCAGCCCCGGCAACCCGTACAACGACATCGACGAGAGCGACCGGACCGACGTCGACGCCACCTACACCGCCCTCGTCGACGCCCTCGCCCCGCTGAACCTGGCCTACCTCCACCAGATGGAAGCCCCCGAGGTCCGCGACCTGACCCTGCGCCTGCGCAAGGCCTGGCCCACCACCTACATCCTCAACCCCTTCACCGGCATGGAGCCCACCGGCCCGGACGCGCTGGCCCTGGTCGACGACGGCACCACCGACCTCATCGCCTACGGCGCGCTCTTCCTCGCCAACCCCGACCTGCCCGTGCGCCTCGCCCAAGGCGGCCCCTTCAACACCCCGGACCGCGCCACGAGCTTCGGCGGCGACCACACCGGCTACACCGACTACCCCGCCCTCGGCTGACCCCGAGCCCGCAGCCACCTCCGGCACCCCGCGGCGCCCATCGGCCCACGGCCGGGGCGCCGCGGCGTCGCAACTCCCAGAGCCTCCCGGAGCTACCTGGCGAGGATGCACACGAGCCGCCAGACTAAGCCGCCGCAACGGCACCTGGCAGGGCTCCGCCGAACTGGTGACCGATCCGTTCCCGGAGGCCACCGTTCAGGCCAGGACCGCCATGAACTCCGTGCAGGCCACGGCGCACGCCCGGCAGGCGGCCGCGCTCTCCTCGGCGCCGGGGCGGGCGTCGAAGGCCTGCGCGCACTGGAGGCAGATCGTCCGGCACCACTCCAGCTGGACGCGCAGGCCGGCCTCGTCCCGGGCGTTCTCCTCGGTCAGCGCCCGGCAGGTCGCGTCGCACACCTCGGCGCACATGATGCCCGTACGGCGAACCCGCTCCAGCTCGACCGTCCCGTCGGGATCGAACACACCGGCGCGCAGCGCACACAGCCGAGCACACTCCGTACAGGCCTGGGCGCAGGCGAAACGATCCTCGAGGTATCCGTAGAGCTCCTGTTGAGAAGTCGTCGACGTCATGCACCCCGGGTTGCCGAGGTGCACCCCCGGCAAACCCGTCGCCGGGGGCGGTTCCGGTGGCCGCGGTCGCCCGCCGTGCACGACCGGCCACCGAGCGCGTCCGGTTCGTCCCGTTCTGGGTGGGGTATCCCCTTGCTATGAGTACGGTATCGATGGAGCTGGCCGCTCCCAGCGGCCTGTTGAGTCTCGGGCTGTTCGTGGTGGCGGTGGCCGTACTGGCGATGCTCGCCGGGGGCTTCTGGCTGGGCAACCGTGTCAAGTACCGCGAGTCGCTCCGGCCGCGCCCCGATGAGCAGCCGAAGCTACCGCCGGAGGGCGCGGTCCATGAGATCCGGGAGAACCGTGAGTCGGAGGAGATTCCCCGGATGCCCAAGGGCGGACGTCCGCTCACTCCCTACGAGCTGAGCAATCAGCAGACCAGGCCGAGTACGTCGACGGACCGGCCGCGCTGGAGCAAGGGCAGCAGCGGCTCGTTCGGCGGTGGCGGGCTCGGCGCCCACTGACCCTAGACAGCCCCCCGGCCCGCGTCGAGACGTCCGACGTGGGCCACGTTCCCGAGATCCTCGGCGTCCTGGCTCGGCGTTGCCGCGAACCAGGCGTCGAGGATCTCCTTGAGCACCGGCTGCGAGGTCAGGCGCAGGCTCAGGGCGAGAACGTTGGCGTCGTTCCAGCGGCGGGCGCCGTCGGCGGTGTACGCGTCCGTGCACAGGGCGGCGCGGACGCCGGGCACCTTGTTCGCGGCGATCGAGGCTCCGGTGCCGGTCCAGCAGCAGACGATCGCCTGATCGGCGCCGCCGGCGGCGACCTCGCGGGCGGCCGCCTCCGAGCAGACCGCCCACTGCGGGTCGGCCCCCGGCTCCAGCGCGCCGTACGTACGCACCTCGTGGCCCCGGCGCCGCAGTTCCTCGACGAGGAGGCGCGCGACAGGTTCGTCCATGTCGGAGGAGACGGAGATCATCATGATTTTCTCTCTTCTCCCCCGCCCAGCGGGCCAAACTCACCCGTTGCGCAGCCTCGTCCACGTGTTCGGGCCGATGATGCCGTCGGCGGTCAGGCCGCGGCTGGTCTGGAACGACTTGGCGGCACTGGTGGTGAGGGGGCCGAAGACGCCGTCGACTCCCCTCGGGCCCACATAGAAGCCCCAGACCTGGAGCAAGCACTGGGCCTCGCTCACCACGTTTCCGGCGGCGCCCTCACGGATCGTGGGCGGCGTGAGCCGGTTGTCGAAGCCACAGAAGGCCGGATCCTTGGCCGCGGAGGGGCCTGCGGCGGCGAACGGGGCAGCGGCGGCGGGCTGAGTCCTCGCAGGAGCGGGAGCCGCGGCGGCGACAGCGGCCGCGCCGGCCAGCACGAGGACGGCGACGGAGGCTGTGAAACCTCGTTTGATCTGCATGATGCTCCTTTGGGGATGATCGAGAGGCGCCTCGGACGTGGCTGACGCGGTCCCGCTGCGAGACCGCTCCGAACGCCCGCACACCAAGAGTGACTGATCCGACACGTAGAGCCATAGAGCGCGTGAGGTGGCGCGTGGGGCAGGTCATCACCGACAGGCGGTCATCCCCCTGTGGGCGTGTACCGGCTCACCCGGGCGTATGTCCGAAGCGCGGCGCGTACGCCGTTACCGCAGGCAGAGCGCCTTCATGAAGCCATCGGCCGGCTGAGCACGGACACGTCGGGAAGCTCTCGATTCGCCCGCCTCCCGGCACGGGGCAACGCCGGCCGGGGTCCGCGCCCGCACACAGCCACGTGGACAGCGCCGCGCACAGCAGGTCGTACGGCCGGGTCTCATGCCGGATCCGGTCATGATCACGGCATCGCCCTGGCCATGGCATCGCATGTATGTCCGACCGTCCTGCACGCCCGAGAGCTGCACCCGGGCCGAGCAGAAGCGGCGGTAGGGGCGGTCGGAGGGGCAGCCGGAAGCCACCTCGCAGAAATGGAGTCGGGCGGGTCCGGCCTCATCGCAGGCCTCATCGCCCGAGCCGCCGTACTCTTCGGAGTGTCTACGGCGTCACATAGCGGGCGCCAAACCACTGGAGGCAACACCTCGTGCTGATTGCTCAGCGTCCGTCCCTGACCGAAGAAGTCGTCGACGAGTTCCGGTCCCGGTTCGTGATCGAACCGCTGGAGCCGGGATTCGGCTACACCCTCGGCAACTCCCTCCGTCGCACCCTCCTCTCGTCGATCCCCGGCGCTGCTGTCACCAGCATCCGTGTCGACGGTGTCCTGCACGAGTTCACCACCGTGCCGGGCGTCAAGGAGGATCTCACCGACCTGATCCTCAACATCAAGCAGCTGGTCGTGAGCAGCGAACACGACGAGCCGGTCGTGATGTACCTGCGCAAGCAGGGCCCGGGTCTCGTCACCGCCGCCGACATCGCGCCCCCGGCCGGTGTCGAGGTGCACAACCCCGATCTGGCCCTCGCCACGCTCAACGGCAAGGGCAAGCTGGAGATGGAGCTGACGGTCGAGCGCGGCCGCGGTTACGTCTCCGCCGTGCAGAACAAGCAGGTGGGCCAGGAGATCGGCCGTATCCCGGTCGACTCCATCTACTCGCCGGTGCTCAAGGTCACGTACAAGGTCGAGGCGACCCGTGTCGAGCAGCGCACCGACTTCGACAAGCTGGTCGTCGACGTCGAGAGCAAGCAGGCGATGCGGCCGCGTGACGCCATGGCGTCGGCCGGCAAGACCCTGGTCGAGCTGTTCGGTCTCGCCCGCGAGCTGAACATCGACGCCGAGGGCATCGACATGGGCCCGTCCCCGACGGACGCCGCCCTGGCCGCCGACCTGGTCCTGCCGATCGAGGAGCTCGACCTCACCGTCCGGTCGTACAACTGCCTCAAGCGCGAGGGCGTCCACTCCGTGGGAGAACTCGTGGCGCGCTCCGAGGCCGACCTCCTGGACATCCGCAACTTCGGTGCGAAGTCCATCGACGAGGTCAAGGCGAAGCTGGCCGGCATGGGCCTGGCCCTCAAGGACAGCCCGCCCGGATTCGACCCGACCGCCGCCGCCGACGCCTTCGGCGCGGGCAATGACGCGGACACGGGCTTCGCGGAGACCGAGCAGTACTGAACGCTGCGTTAAGGCCGGGTCACGGGGGGGCCGGCGACGAGGAGACGGGACGGCGGACTCCGAGAGGAGGTGTTGCGGCAGGGGTGACGCGACGAACCTTCGGAGACGGAGATCCGCCTGCCCGGCGCCTGGTCCGGAGGAGCCCCCGCTCAACACCCTCTTCCTCGTCCAGCGGCCGGGCTCCGACAGCAACCCGGACGTGGCCCGGGTCCGCGCGTGCCAGCATGCGGCCGCCCACGACTGGTGAGGCCGATCGGGTCAGGCGCGGCGCGCCTCGGGTGTGCGGGCGGTCGTCGGTGGAGGATCGGTGCCGCGGCTGCCCTGGGACGGGCCGCACCGCCACGTGAGGAGGCCCGGCCATGAAACTCCGCGACCACCCGCTGTTCCGGCCGCTCGGGCTCGGCGGCACTCCGGTGGCGGCATGACCGCCGCTCCGGGCGGCGGCCGCTACGGCGAGGCCGTCTTCCGTCCCGAACAGGCGGGCGAGGGCGAGCGCATCGACGTCGGCGCCCTCGTCTACGACGACCTCACCGTGGCGCGGCTGCGGGCGCTCGGGGCCGGCCCGGGCTGGCGTTGCCTGGACGTGGGCGCCGGCACGGGCACGGTCTCGCGCAGGCTCCTGGACGAGGCCGGGGTGGAGAACGTGCTCGCCGTGGACCGGGACGTACGTTTCCTGACCGAGCGGCCCGGGCTCGATGTGCTGGAGGCCGACATCACCGCCGCCCCGGACTCGATCCGCGGCCGGTTCCGGCTCGTCCACGCACGCTTCGTGCTGATGCACCTGTCCGACCACGACCGCCTGATCACCGCGTTGGCCGGACTCGTGGAGCCGGGCGGGGTGCTGGTGCTCAGCGACGCGGTCGACCTGACGAGCGACCGGACGCCCGGCACGCCGTACTCCACGGTGATGCGGGCGATGTGGCAGGGGCTGCGGGCGACCATCGGCACCGACGTCTCCTGGGTGCCGTCGTATCCGCAACTGCTGCGGGGGGCGGGGCTGGTGTCCGTCGCAGCCGAGATCCATGTGCCGCCGCTGCTGCCGGGCAGTCCCATCAGCCGCTTCTGGGCGGACACCTGGGAGCGGAGCCGGGCGGCGATGCTCGCCACCGGCCTGGTCGACGACGCGGCCGTCGACGCGGGGGTCCGCTATCTGGCCTCCGAGGAGTGCGCCGCGCTGTCCGCCGGCATGCTGACCGCTTGGGGACGTAAACCCGAGGACGAGGCTACGCGCTGACGCGCCGCGAACAGCGGTCTCCCGCCCCCGGTGCACGGTGTCGAGCTGCGCGGCCCACCGCGGTTCGCGTACGGCGGTGACTCCGCGTACCCGGTCGTATCCACGTCTCGCATCTGCGCAGAAACAGCACACAGGCTGCACACTGCCCAGCCAAAGGCTCGCTACCGTTCTGGCCGTTCGATCCCACGTGCGATCGAGATCAGGCCACGGCCGAGGACGCCGCTGGCGCAGTCGAGTCAGGAAGACCGCGGATGGACTACTGCTCCTCGTGCCGTCGGCACCTCAACGGCGCCCTGGCGTGCCCCGGTTGCGGCGCCTACGCCCCGGACATCGCGCCCCGCGTCGTCGCGACGCCCTGGCAGGCCCCGGCCGACAGCGCCTGGCACGACGACACGGACGCGTACGCGGACGAGGCGGAAGAGGCCGCCGAAGTCCCGAACGACGACTCCTCCGCCATGTCTGCCGGGCCCCTCGGCCGGGCGGCCCGGCGCCGTCAGCGGGCCCGCTGGAAGAAGACCCAGCGGCGGGCCCTGGTGGCCACCGCGGTCGCCCTGGTCGGCGGCGGGCTGACCGTCGCCTCGCTGGACCGGCAGTCCACGGACCGGGCACAGGCGGCCAGCGCCCCGGACACCACGACCATGGGAGTCGCGGACGAGGAGGCCACGGAGCCCACGCCGTCGGCGTCGACACCGACCGGCCGCCACCGGGCCCCGGACCCCACCACCCCCTCCGCCCGGTCGACGGCCACCGCCAACGCGCCGCACGAGCAGACCGCCGGCACGCCCGAGGCCACCCCGGCGTCCCGTCGGCTCACCATCACGTCGGTGCCGTCCACGAGGTCGTCCACCGCCCAGCCCCAGGCCGCGGCCGCTGCCGCTGCCCCGGCCTCCGGTAGCACCGCCACCCCGTCGGAGCCGGCGGCCACGCCGACACCCAGCGCCGGCGACAGCACACCGGCGCCGACGGCGACTCCCGCCCCGACCGCGACCTCGCCGTCGCAACTCTGTCTGCTGGTCATCTGCATCGGCTGAGGCAGGCACCACCTCGACGGGCGTCTCATTCCTCGATCCGGTCCACCAGTCCCCAGGCCAGGGCACGTTCGGCGGGGACGGGGCGGCCGTCGAGGGCCAGGTACAGGGTGCGTCGGCGGCCGATCCGGCGCGGGATGCTCACCGTGCCTCCGGCGCCGGGGATCAGGCCCATGGACAGTTCGGGCAGCCGGACGGTGGTGCCGGGTGCTGCCAGGACCCGGGTGGCGAAGGCCGGGAGTTCGATGCCCGCGCCGACGCAGGTCCCGTGGATCCTCGCGGTGAGCCGTCCACCGAGGGCGTGCAGACGGGCCGCCGCACCCGCCCGGGTGCGGATCAGATGCGCGGTGGCGAGGTCACCGGCCGCACCGAACTCGTCCAGGTCGCCGCCGGAGCTGAAACAGGGGCCGTTGCCGTCGAGGACCACCTCGCGCACGGTCTCGTCCCAGACGGCGATGTCGAGGGCCGCGGCCAGGGCGTCACGCAGTTCCGCGCCGTGCGCGTTGCGCCGCTCGGGCCGGTTGAGGGTGATCCGCAGCAGGTCGCCCTCGCGGCACGCCAGCACGGGGTCGCCGGTCGCGCGCGGCGGCGCGGGCCGTGCTCCGCGGGCCGCCAGCCAGCCGGCGAAGCCGGCCCCGCCGAGCAGCGTCGAGTACGCCAGCGACTCCAGGTCGAGGGCCTGGGGCACCGGCAACCGCCCTGCCATGCCCAGGACTTGACGCAGCACCAGGGCCGCCTGCGGCTGTTCCGCCGCCCGGGCGCGCAGCAACTCCGCCTCGGCGGCCGGGTCCGTGACCGCCACCGTGGCCGGGTGCCCGGCGGCGTCCGCCGCGCCGAGACGGTCGCCCGGAGCCCGTACCAGCGTCAGGTCCAGGGCGTTCAGGAGGATTTCCGGACAGGGGGGAACCTGTCGGCGGGTGCGGCCGACCAGCAGTCGGTCGCTGTCCCGGGCCCGGCGGACGGCCTGCTCCAGGTCGGCGGCGGTGGGTGCTGCGGTCCCCGGGTCCAGATCGACGACCAGCAAAGGCCGGAACGGCTTCGCCCGCGCGTCCAGCAGGTCGGCGTCCGCCGCCCCGGCCGCGAGTTCGGTGAGAGAGAGCGCTGTGGTCGCGGACACCTCTCTGATCTACCATCCCCGCATGGCCGACGGGGCATCTGGCGGTACGACAGGATCCTTCCGGCGCCCGGCATCCGACCGTACCCGCTCGGCCCCCGACCGTACCTGCCCGGGATCCGGCAGTACCCGCCCGGCACCCGGTGGTCCGCCGGTGCCGCCCGGGGGCGGGCCGGGTGCCGACGCGACCCGGTCGGCACGTCGCTGGCCGGACACCGGCCCCGCCCGTGTCGCCGAGGACTGGGCCCGCAGCGGGGTCCCCGTCCTGACCGGTCACGCCGACGGGCCCCCGCTGCTGCCTCCCGGTGCGGCGGCCACCTTCGCGGCCTGGCTGGCCGATCACATCGCCGCCGCCGGTGCGGCGGGGTTCGACGGGGCCCGGTTGCTCGCCGAGCGGGCCGCGCTCAGCGGGCGCGGGCGGCAGGGGCGGCGGTCGGTGGGGGGCAGTTGCCGGCTGCTGCCCACCAGGGACGGCTGGGCCGCCGTGTCCGACGCGCGTCCCGACGACCCGCTGCTGTGGAGCGCGCTGATCGGCCGGGACCTCGATGCGGGGGCCCTGCCCGCGCGGCTGGCCGAGTGGCTGGCCGCGCACGAGGGCGACGACCTGGACGAGCGGGTCGGACTCCTCGGACTCGCGGGCGGTTCGGTCCGGCCGCGGCCGGAGCGGACCTGCCCGCTGCCCGGCACGCCTCGCGACGGAGCGGGGCTGCTGGTGGTCGACTTCAGCGCCCTGTGGGCGGGCCCCCTGTGCGCGCATCTGCTGGGCGCGGCGGGGGCCAGGGTGGTCAAGGTGGAGACCCCGTCCCGCCCGGACGGGGCACGCTTCGGCGATCCGGTCTTCTACGACCTGCTGCACGCGGGACACGCCTCGGTCGTGCTCGACCCCATGGACACGCGGGGCCGTGCCGCCCTGCACGAGCTGGTCGGCCGGGCGGATGTGGTCGTGGAGGCCTCCCGGCCCCGCGCGCTGGCGGGGTTCGGGCTGGACGCCGGGGCGGAGGCGGCCCGCGGCTGCGTCTGGATCTCCGTCACGGCGCACGGACGGGCCGCGGGGCGGGTCGGCTTCGGTGACGACGTGGCCGCCGCCCGCGGACTCCTCGGCGCGGACGCGGAGGGGCTGCCCGTGTTCGCCGGTGACGCGGTGGCCGACCCGCTGACCGGCCTGCTCGCCGCGGCGCTCGCCCTGTCCGAACGGCCCGGGGGCGGCGGTGCGGTCCTGGACGTGTCGATGGCGGACGTCGTGTCCGCCTGTCTCTCCGTGTCCGCCGGCCAGGACGCCCGGGTCGTGGGACACGGCGACGGCTGGCTGCTGGACACCGGCGGCACCTCCCATCCGCTGGCCGCCCCGCGTCCGCGCCGTCCGGCCGGCTCCGCCCCTGCGAGCGGCGCCGACACCGCCGCGGTGCTGCGCGAGCTGGGGATCCCGCTGCCGTGAGCGGGCTGCTGATCCGGGACGCGGAGGTCGACGGCCGACGGTGCTCCGTCCGCGTCCGGGACGGCCTGGTCGAGGAGTTGGGCGCGGTACCGGCGCGGGCCCCCGGTGAGGAGGAGATCGACGCGGCGGGCGGTGCCCTGCTGCCCGGCCTGACCGACCATCATCTCCACCTGTTCGCGCTGGCGGCCGCGTTCGCGTCGGTACGCTGCGGTCCCCCGGACGTCCGCGACCGCCCGGCGCTGCGGGCGGCGCTGCACCGGGCGGCTCCGGACCGGCACGGCTGGGTCCGGGGCATCGGCTACGCCGAACGGGTCGCCGGAGCGCTGGACGCCACCGGGCTGGACGCGCTGCGCGCGGACGTCCCGGTGCGGGTGCAGCACCGGAGCGGCGCCCTGTGGGTGCTCAACTCCCGTGCGGCCGAACGGGCCGGCCTCCGGTCCGGACGCCATCCCGGCATCGAACGCGATGCCGCCGGAGCACCGACGGGGCGGCTGTGGCGGGCCGACGACTGGCTGCGCGGCCGGCTGCCCGAGACCGCCCCGCCGTCCCTCACGGCGGTGGGCCGCCGGCTCGCCGGGTACGGCATCACCGCGGTCACCGACGCCACCCCGCGTCTGGCCCCCGACGCCGTCGGCGCACTGGCCGAGGAGGCGGGAAGCGGCCGGCTGCCGCAACGGCTGCTGCTGCTCGGGGCGCCGCTCAGCACCCCGCCGTCCGCCCGGCCGGCGCCCGGGCCCTGGAAGATCGTCCTCGCGGACTCCGTACTGCCGGACTTCGGCGGGCTGACCGAGGAGATCGACGCGGCGCACCGGCAGGGCCGTCCGGTCGCCGTGCACACGGTCACGGCCGCCTCGCTCGCCCTGCTGCTCGCGGCGCTCGAACAGACCGGCGCCCTGCCCGGGGACCGGGTCGAACACGCCGCCGTGGTCCCGGCGGAGGCCGTGCCCGTCGTACGCCGTCTGGGGCTGCGCGTGGTCACCCAGCCCGGTTTCCTCGCCGACCGCGGCGACGCCTTCCTCGACGGCACCCCGGCGCACGAGCACGACGGCCTGTACCGCTGCGCCTCGTTCCTCCGCGCCGGCGTCCCGCTGGCCCTGTCGAGCGACGCCCCGTACGGACCGCTCGACCCCTGGTCCGTGATCCGGGCGGCCACCACGCGCCACGTCCCCGGCGGGCGGACCGCGAACCCCGCCGAACGCCTCACCGCCGCCCAGGCGCTGACGGCGTACCTCTCACCGCCCCACGCCCCCGGCTCCCCTCCCCCGCGCCTGCGCCCCGGCTCGCCCGCCGACCTGCTCCTCCTCGCCGTCCCGCTGGCCGACGCCCTGTCAGATCCGTCGGCCGATCTTGTGCGGCTGACTCTCATCGGGGGGAGGATCCTCCGCTGACGGCCGTCGGCCGTTCATCAGGGCGAGGGCGGCACCCGCGGCCGTCAGGACGATGTCCGGTTCGGCACCCGCGGCCCCGGTGACGTCGGTGAGCAGACGGACGTCCTTGCGCAGCAGAGGACCGGCCTGGGCGGCGAACCGGTCCAGGGTGCCGCCGGCCGCCGCGACCCGGTCCAGTGCGAAGCCGGCCGCGCTGCCGTGCGCGAGGACCCGGGCAAGGGCGGCCGGATCGATCGCCAGGTTCCGGCCTAGGGCCAGGGTGTCGGCGGCGGTGGCCAGGTTGGCCGTGAACAGGACGTTGTTGAGGAGTTTCGCCAGCTGGCCGGTGCCGAGCGGGCCCATGTGCACGACCGGGTCCGCGTAGGTCGCGAACACCGGACGGCAGTACGCCACCGTGCCGGGCTCGCCGCCTGCCATCACCACCAGCCGGCCCTCGGCCGCCGCCGGACCGCCGCCGCTCACCGGAGCGTCGACCAGGGTGACTCCGTGCGTGCGGGCGTGGTCGGCGAGGCGCCGGCAGGTGTCGGGGTGGACGGTGCTGTGCACGGCGACCACTCCGCCCCGGCGCAGCCCGGCGAGGACACCGTGCGCGCCGGTGAGGACCTCCTCGACGTCTGCTTCGTCGACGACGCAGACGCACACCAGGTCGCTGGCGGCGGCCAGGTCGGCGGGGGACGCGGCCCGCCGGGCCGGGGTGTCGGCGAAGGGGACGAGGGCGGCGGGGCGGCGGGCCCACAGAGTCGTCTCGTAGCCCGCGTCGACGATCCGGCGGGCCATCGGGGCGCCCTGGCTGCCGAGTCCGATGAATCCGACGCGCATCAACCGGCCTCCTGCTCACGGGGTTCGGGGCCCGGCGCCGGTTCCGGCGCGGGCCTGGGGCTGGGCGTGGGCCCGGGGCTGCCGCTGGAGCTGGAGCTGGGGCTGGGGCTGGGGCTGGGGCGCCAGAACGTGGCGAAGAGTCCGGTGGTGGCCACCACGGCCGCCCCCAGTGCGATGCCGGCGCCCGCCCAGCCGTCCCGGTCGAGACCGGCCGCGTCGTCCACGGAGGCACTGCCCGGTCCCAGTGCGGCCAGCGCCAGTGCCACGACGGCGAGGGTGAGGACGTACTCGTAGCCCTCCTTGAAGACGAAGAAGCCGTGCGGCCGGTGGGCGAGCAGGCCCGCCACCAGCATCACCGAGATGACGGCCGCGCAGGCCAGCGGGGTGAGCAGGCCGGCCAGCAGCAGCACCCCGGCGCCGATCTCGGTCGCCACGCTCAGCCAGGCCTGGAGGGTGCCGTGGGTGAGTCCGAGGCCGGTGAACCAGCGGGCGGTGCCGGCGATACGGCCGCCGCCGCGCCAGTGGTGGAGACCCTGCGCGATCATGACGACACCCAGGACCAGGCGCAGCAGCAGTGCGACGGTGTCGGCTTGGTTCATCCCGCTCTCCCTTGTCGTGGCGGCGCGGCGAGACCCGCCTCCCGGGTCACCGCGCACTCCTCGGCGAACGACAGCACCCTCAGGTGGTAGGCCCGGGCCGAGTGACCGAGGCTCAGGTTGTGCCCGGCGTCGGGCTGTTCGTTGACACGGACGCGGGGCGATGCCGTGAAGAGGCCGGCGATGTCGGCGAGGGCGGCGGGGCCCGCGCTCCACACCTCCTCGTGGTCACCGAGGCTGACCTGCACGGGGACGGGCACGCGTGCGGCCAGCTCCGGGAACTCGTGGCGCCAGCCGCGTGCGGCGGACTCGTACGCGGGTGAGGGAGCCGCGATGCCCGCGCCGCCGAGGATCTCCGGCGGGTAGAGGTGGCCCGCGCCCCAGAGCGCTTCCCGCAGCCGGGAGCGGGCCCGGCGCAGTTCCTCGTCGCCGTGTTCCAGGAAGCTCACCGAGCGCGGGTGGTGGTGCCGTCCGGTGCCGGCGATCTCCAGGCCGAGCAGCTCTCGTCCCCGTTCGTCGGCGGCCATCCGCACCGCGAGTTCGCTGCCGGCGGAGTGGGCCGTCAGGAACACGCCCGCGCCGGTGGGACAGGAGGCGAGCAGACGGTCGAGGGCCGCGTAGGCGATGTCGACCCGCCGGGCCGGGTCGGTGAGCCGGTGGGCGTGGGGCAGGGAGGCGCCGTAGCCGGGCCGGTCGAGGGCGACGACGGTGAAGCCGAGGGCGGCTCCGGTGCGCAGCAGCGAGAGCCTCGGTCGGCCCGGGCAGTCGAAGTACGCCGAGTCGGTGCCGCCGCCGTGCAGGGCGAGGACGACGGCCCGTGGCCGCGGTACCCGACTCGCCCGGTACGACAGCGGGATGCCGTCGACGGTGACGGCGCCGGGCGCCACGTCCGGCTGGCTCTCTGTCACGTGTCCGTCCTGAGGAGAAGGACCCCGCTGGGGGTGAGCCCGCCGGAGCTGACCACGGCGACCCGGGCCCCGGGCACCTGGCGCGCGCCGCCCTCGCCGCGCAGCTGGACGATCGCCTCGTGGACGAGGCCCATGCCGTGGGTGCGGCCGTGGGAGAGCTGGCCGCCGTGGGTGTTGAGGGGCAGTACGCCGTCGCGGGCGATGTTCTTGCCGCCGTCCAGGAAGTCCTTCGCCTCGCCGATGCCGCAGAAGCCCAACGCCTCTATCCAGGACAGGCAGTTGAAGGTGAAGCCGTCGTAGAGCTCGGCGACGTCGACGTCGGTGGGTCGCAGGGTGGTGCGGGTCCACAGGTGGGCGGACTGGCCGAGGGTCTGGGGTTCGTGGGTGAGGGTGCTCTGGTCCCATTCGAGGCGTTCGGTGATCCGGGTGCCGACGGCCTCGACGAGGACGGGCGGCTTGGCCAGGTCGCGTGCGGCGTCCACGGCGGAGACGACGACGGCCACCGCGCCGTCGCAGGGGACGTCGCAGTCGTAGAGGCCGAAGGGGGTGGTGATGGGGCGGGCCCGGAGGTAGTCGTCCATCGTCATCGGGCCGCGGTAGACGGCGGTGGGGTGCAGGGCCGCGTTGGCGCGCTGGTTGAGGGCGATCCAGCCGAGGGTCTCGCGGGTGGTGCCGTAACGGTGCATGTGGCGTTGGGCGTTCTGGGCCAGGGTGTGGGCGGCGGAGGTGGCGCCGAAGGGGTTGAGCCAGCCGGGGTCCGGGCCGGCCGGCGGGGATATCCGGCCCTGCTTGACCAGTTCGCCGTAGCTGGCCTCCCACAGCGTGCGGAAGCAGAGCACGTGCCGGGCGAGGCCGCCGGCGATCGCCAGCATCGCCGCGATGAGCGAGCCGCCGGGGCCGAAGGTCTCGCCGCCGCCCTGGTGCCAGGTCGGCTGGATGCCGAGGGCGGACTCCAGTGCCGTGATGCCGCCTTCGGCGAAGCCGCCGTAGGCGCCGGCACCCGGGTAGGTGGCGAGGCCGTCGATGTCGTCCAGGGTGAGGCCGGCGTCGGCGACCGCGGCCTCGCAGGCCTGGACGGTGAGGGAGAGCGGGGGGACCATCAGGCGGCGGCCGAGCGGGGAGGCGCCGATGCCGGTGAGGGCGACCTTGTCCTCGAACTTCTCCGTGGTGGTCATCGGCCTTGTACGGGTGCGTACTTGGTCCGGTTCGACCTCGTCGGCGGGGAGCGGGGCGGGTTGCCCCTGTTCGGCGGCCGGCCGGAACAGCGGCAGCCACACCTCCTCCCCCGCCCGCTCGAAGACGACCTCCATGCGCATGCCGAGGGCGAGTTCGCCGGGGTCGCACTCGACGGCGTTGGTGGTGAGACGGATCCGGGGGTCCTCTTCGAGGGCGACCTGGGCGACGACGTACGGTGCCGGCAGGCCGGGCAGGCGGAAGCGGTGGCTGACGGTGAAGCCGATGAGGGTGGCGCGGCCGGAGACGGCCCGTACGCCCATCTCCCGGCCACGGCAGTACCGGCAGACGGGCTGCGGCGGGTGGATGAGGGCGGTGCAGGAGGTGCACTCCTGGATCCGCAGCCGGCCGTCCGCCCCCGAGGTCCAGTAGAACTCGGTCTGGTCGGTGATCAGGGGCAGGGGGCGTCCCGAGGATGGGGCCACTGGGCGACTCCCTTTCAGCCGGTGGTCCGGTCCCGGCCCGGCCGTACGGTCACCGGCTCGGCGAGGCGCTGTTCGTCGCAGGCCTTCTGGAGGGTCGCCAGTGTCTCGTCGAGCGAGGGGCCGAGGCGTTGGCCGGGGGTGAAGGCCGCCGGGAGGTGGCGCATGCCCTGGATGGTGCCGATGGTCTCGTAGTGGACGGTGCCGTCGGGGTCGCAGCGGTAGTCCGGCATCCGGTCGAGGACGGCCGTCGCCATCCGCTTGAACACCGCACGGGCCACGTTCGAGCCGATGCAGCGGTGGATGCCCAGGCCGAAGCTGCTGTGCCGGTTGCCCTTGCGGTCGAGGTGGACGCGGTCGGGGTCGGGGAAGACGGCGGGGTCCCGGTTGGCCATCGCCCAGGACAGCCACAGGCGTTCGCCCTCCTCGAACCGTTGCCCGGCGATCTCGCAGTCGGCGGAGATCGTGCGGCCGTCACCGGGAGCCGGGGCGAAGAAGCGCAGGAACTCCTCGGTGGCCGGGTCCAGCAGGGTTTCCCGCTCCCGGCTGAGCCGCTCCCGCTCACCGGGATGCTCGGACAGCCACTCCAGCGCGTGCGCGGTGAGCGCAGTGGTGGTGTCGAAGCCGCCGCCGATCAACAGGGCCAGTACGCCGACCAGCTCCTCGTCGGGCGGGGTCCTGCCGTCGATCTCCGCGCGGACGAGGGCGTCGATGAGACCGGGCCTGGGCTTGTCACGGATCTCCAGGAGCGCCGTGTACAGGCCGCGGCCCATGTGGCGGCTCAACTCCACGACCCGGGGCATGTCGGGTGAGCCGGGCGGGGTGTAGACGGAGGCGTGCGCCGGTTCGTTGTAGACCGTCCAGTCCGCGATCGGGATGCCCATCATCGCCAGGGTGAGGACGGCCGGGACGATGTTGGCGAGATCGTCGACGAAGTCGATACGGCCGTCCTCGACCCGCTCGTCGAGGCAGGCGCGGACCACCTCGTCGACGAAGGGGATCCAGCGGGCGACGGCCGCCGGGGAGAGGTACGGGTTGAGGGTCTGGCGGTAGTGGCGCTGGCCGGGCGGGTCCATCTCCAGGAACCCGCCCCGTGCCTCGCGGGCGCGGGGCGGCGCGGGGATGGTGATGCCCTTGTATCCGCGCCGTTCGCCCTTGACGTCGTGGTCGTTGGAGAGGAACTCGGCGGACCGGGCCAGTTCGAAGACCTCGCGGTTGCCGCTGGCGACCCAGTGGCCGCCGTGGGCGTCGGTCCAGGCGATGGGGCATGTGCCGTGCAGTTCGTGGGTGATCTCCTCGAACCGGTGGCGGTACTGCGGGGTGTGCCGGTCGAAGTGCACCCGGTGCTTCTTGCGTTCGTCGTCGCCTGCCTCGCTCATGGCTCTGCCCTCCTTTCGGCGGAGTCGGCCGGCTCAGAAGAGCCGGATGGCCCGTTCGGGGCAGGAGTGCGCGGCCTCCCGGACCGGCTCCTCCTGGTCGGCGGGGACCTCTTCGGCCACGGCCGAGGAGTGGCCGTCGATGTCGTCGAGCTGGAATGCCTTCGGAGCGATCATCGCGCAGAGCGTATGGCCCTGGCAGCGCTCCGGATCGACCCGGACCTTCACGGTATGCCTCCCTGCTGAGCTGGGGTTTCGTGCGTTCAGCGGCGCCAGTCGTACCACTTGAGGTAGCCGCCGGCGTCCACCCGCAACTGGGTGCCGGTGATGTAGCGGGCCTCGTCGGAGGCGAGGAAGAGCAGGGCGTTGCTGATGTCGCGGGCTTCGACGTAGGGGACCGGCATGGCCTGCTGCACGGCGAAGGACGGCTCGGCGTCCTCGCGGGTGGGATGGGCTAGGTCGGGCCGGAAGGACTCGTACATCGACTCGTTGTGCAGCATGCGGGTGTCGACGTTGGTGGGGTGCAGGACGTTGGCGCGCCGCTGCGACGGGGCGAGGTTGCGGGCGAGTTCGTGGATGTACTCCGACAGGGCCCGCTTGGCGAACGCGTAGCCCGCGCCGCCCGGGTTGGAGCCGGGGGTCTCGACGATGCCGTGGTCCATGAGGGCGGCGGTCGAGCCGGTGGCGATGACGGAGGCGCCTTCACGCAGGTGCGGCAGACAGACCTGGACGGTGTTGATGGTGCCGATCAGGTCGACGTCGATGGCGTCGCACCAGGCCTGCATCCTGGGTTCGCCGCGCAGCGGGGCGATACCGGCCTGGGCCACCACGATGTCCACTCCCCCGAGTTGCGCCAGGCCCGCCTCCAGGGCGTCGCGCAACTGGGCGGTGTCGCGTACGTCCGCCTGGCGGGCGACGATCCGCCGGCCCTGTTCCTCGACCAGGCGGACGGTCTCCTTGAGGTCCTCGGGGGTGGCCATCGGATAGCGGACCGTCTCGAAGTCGCGGCAGATGTCCACCGCGATGATGTCCGCGCCCTCCTCGGCCAGGCGTACGGCGTGGCTGCGCCCCTGACCCCGGGCGGCGCCGGTGATGAACGCGACCTTGCCCTCGACTCGTCCCATGGGCGGTGTCCCTTCTTCCGTGGTGGTTCTCCGGTCCGCGCGTGGCTGCTCTCCGGCGGGCGGTGTCAGCCGGTGCCCGACGGGGCGAGGAGGTCGGTGAGGGCGTCGAGGGCCGGGGCGAGGGCGCCGAGATCGGCGCCGAGTTCGCCGGCGACCGTGCGTACGACGTCGAGGTCCTTGCCGAGGAACTCCCTTGTGGAGCGGGCGAATGCGGCGACCGCTCCGCGCCGTACGGCCCCGCCGAGCGCGCGGCTCGATGCGCTGCCGTGGGTGAGGGCGTCCAGCAGGAGCGGCTCGTCGAGGCCCAGCTCCCGGCCGAGCCGGGCGGCGTGGGCGAGCAGTCCGATGTGGGCCGCGAAGACGGTGTTGTTGACGAGTTTGACGCGCTGGCCGGCGCCGAGCGGGCCGACGTGCAGCACCGGGTCGCCGTAGGCGCGCAGGACGGGCCGGATCCGGGCGACCGTGTCCTGGGCGCCGCCGACGTAGAGGGTGATCCGGCCGGCCGCCACGTCCGGCGGACCGCCGCTGACCGGTGCGTCGACGACGCCGATACCGCGGGGCGCGGCTTGATCCTGGATCGCCTCGGCGGTGCCCGGGCTCCCGGTGGTGTGGACGACGAGGGTGCTGCCGGCCGGCATCGCGCCCAGCAGCCCGCTGCCGAGGCACACCCGGCGGACCTGTTCGTCGGTGCGGACGCACACCAGCACGGTGTCGGCGCCGTCGCCGACCCGCGCGATCTCGTGGACGACCTCGGCGGGTTCCCCGGCGAGGGCGAGGCGGGTCTCGTCCGAGCGGCCGACGACGCACACCTGGTGACCGGCCTCGGCGAGCCGGCGCACCATGGGCAGGCCCATCCGACCGGCTCCCACGACTCCGATCACAAGAATCCCCCTTCCGGATGCGAGAACCATACTTTCACCGAACGGCACCCGGAAGTCCCCAGTAACGACTTTGTGTCACGGCGCGACAGATGCAGGAGTACGGTTCCCGGGTGGTGCCCTTCAAGCCGTCCGCCGGTATGGTTCTCAAAATCGAGAACTCAATTTCCGTCGGCGGGGAGGCAACGGGACGCCCCTGCCGAACAGGGCGCCGGCCGCTTGCCGGCTCCGCGCGCCGTCTTCTGGAGGAGTTCATGGAGCGCAGGTTCTTAGGGGAAGTGGCCGGATGAGCGGCGACGGCCCGCTGACCGGGATACGGATCCTGGAAGTGGCGATGTACGGGTTCGTCCCGTCCGCCGGTGCCGTGCTCGCCGACTGGGGCGCGGACGTGGTCAAGGTCGAGCACGCGGTCAACGGCGATCCGCAGCGCGGGCTGCGGCAGACCGGCACCTTCAAGGTGGAGGGCGATCCCAACCCCAACGTCGAGCACGCCAACCGGGGCAAGCGCAGCATCGGCCTGGACATGGCGCGGCCGGAGGGCCGGGAGGTGCTGTACGAGCTGGCCCGGCGCGCGGACGTGTTCCTGACCAGCTTCCTGCCGTCGGCGCGGCGGCGGTTCGGCATCGACGTGGACGACATCCGCGAGGTCAACCCGCGGATCGTGTACGCACGGGGCAGCGCGCTCGGCCCGCGGGGCGGGGAGGCGGACAAGGGCGGGTACGACATGACCGCGTTCTGGGCCCGGGCCGGTACGGCGGCCAGCCTCACGCCGCCCGGCACTCCCGGCATGATCCCGCCGCCCGGACCGGCCTACGGGGACACGATCTCGGGCACCAACCTCGCCGGGGGCATCGCCGCGGCCCTGCTGAAGCGCGAGCGCACCGGCGAATCCTCGGTCGTGGACGTCTCGTTGCTGGGCAGCGGCGTGTGGGCGCTGGGACACGGGATCGCCCTCTCGCTCCGGCTCGACCGGCCGATGGTCGCGCCGCCCACCGGATCGCACGGCTCCCCCACCAACCCGCTGTCCGGGCTGTACCGCACGGCCGACGACCGCTGTCTGGCGTTCGTGATGATGCAGCCGGCCAGGTTCTGGGCGGACGTGTGCCGGCACATCGGGCGGCCCGAGCTGGCGGCGGATCCGCGGTTCGCGACCGCCGAGCTGATCGCCGCGCACACCGAGGACGCCGTCGGGATCCTGCGTGAGGTGATCGGCGCGGGCACGCTCGCCGAGTGGACCGAGCGGTTCGCGACGCTGGCCGGGCCGTGGGCGCCCGTGCAGGACTCCCTCCAGGTCGGTTCCGACGCGCAGGTCCGGGCGAACGAGTACCTGGTGCCGGCCGGGGAGCTCGAACTCGCCGCGAATCCGGTGCAGTTCGACGTGACCGCACCGCGACTGAGCCCCGCCCCGGAGTTCGCGGCGCAGACCGAGGAGGTCCTGCTGGAGCTGGGGCTGGACTGGGAGCGGATCCTGGCGCTGAAGGACGCGGGGGCCGTGACCTAGCCGCACGCCGACCGGAGCGAAGGACGTGACCGACCTTGCCGCAGCGAGAGAAGGGCCGCACCCCCATGCCCGTCACCGTCACCGAACCCACCCCCACCACCGGCGTCGAGATCACCGGGCTCTCCGGGAGCCGGCTGGTCGACCGGGGCGTCGCGGAGGAATGTCCGGCCCTGCCCTACGGCCCGGCAGCCGCCCGGCTGATGCACCGCACCTCGCTGCTCGGCGAGGAGGCGGTCGTATGAGCGAGCGACGCACGGCGATCGTCACCGGCGGCGGTTCGGGCATCGGACGCGCCATCGCCCAGCGGCTCGCCGAGGACGGCTTCGCCACCGCCGTGCTCGACCTGGACGCCGAGTCGGCCGAGCGGGTCGCCGACGAGTCACGGCACAAGGGTCACCAGGCGGTCGCCTTCGGGGGCGTCGACGTGTCCGACCGGGGGCAGGTGGACGCGGCGGTGCGGCGGGTCCGGGACACGCTGGGCGGGCCGGTGCTGGTGCTGGTCAACAACGCCGGGGTCAGCGGCTTCGGCCCCTTCCTGAAGATCACCGACGAGACCTGGGACCGGATCCTGGCCGTGAACCTCAACGGCCCGTTCTACCTCTGCCAGGCGGTGGTGCCCGACATGCGGGAGGCCGGCTGGGGCCGGATCGTGAACATCTCGTCGTCGAGCACGCATTCGGGACAGCCGTACATGGCGCACTACGTGGCCTCGAAGGCGGGTCTCGTCGGCCTCACCAAGTCCCTGGCCCTGGAACTCGGCCCGTCGGGCATCACGGTGAACACCATCCCGCCCGGCTTCATCGACACGCCGATGCTGCGCTCTTCGGAGGAGCGGGGTCTGCTCGGCGGGTCCGTGGACCATCACGCGGAGCTGACACCGGTACGGCGTCCAGGGCGCCCGGAGGACATCGCGGCCGCGTGCTCGTTCCTGGTGTCCGAGGAGGCCGGGTACATCACCGGGCAGGTGATCGGGGTGAACGGCGGCCGGAACACGTGAGGTCGGCACGGGGACCGCGGGTGACGCACCCGTCGCGTCCGCACCGGCGCTCCCGTCCGCCGCGCACCCGATGATGTCGCGGTGGCGATACGGGCCCGGGGCCGGGCAGGTCACCTGCCGCGGTTCAGCACGCGGTCCGCGGCCTCCCAGTGTGCGTCGGCGGCCCACAGCCGGGCGAAGGCGCGCACCGCCTCGTCCGCCGAAGTGCCGCCGCCCACCACGCGCTTGATCTCCGCGGCGGGGCCGGTGGCGAGGGAACGCGCCAGCGAGCGCCATTCGGCCTCGAAGGTGGCGCGCGGCACCACCCGTTCCACCAGTCCGAGCCGCTGCGCCTCGGCGGCGTTCAGTACGGCGCCGGTGCCCGCGAGCATCAGGGCCCTGCCGCGTCCGACCAGGGCGGCGAGCCGCTCGGCGCCGCCCCAGGCGGGCATGATCGCGAGGGTCACCTGGTTGAACCCGATCCTGATGCCGTCGGCCGCGACCCGGATGTCCGCGGCGACGGCCACCTCCGCGCCACCGCCCAGGGCGTGGCCGTTGAGGGCCGCGACGACGGGGGCGGGAAAGCCGGCGATCCGGTCGCAGACGCCCCGCATCCGCCGGGCCATCGCCGCCGCCTGGTCCTCGGTGCGCACCGCGGCGAGTTCCTTGAGATCTCCCCCGGAGACGAACGCCCGGTCCCCCGCTCCCCTGATCACCAGCGCCCGCGCACCCGCCGCCGCGTCGAGCGCCTTGTCCAGCTCGTCCATCGTGGCGAGCGAGATGGCGTTGCGGGCGTGGGGGCGGTCGATCGTGAGGACGGCCAGGCCGTCGTCCAGTTCGAGGTCGATCACATGATTCCCCTCAGCGGATATTGGCATTCTCCTCCAGCGAGAATAGCGTATGCGCTGCTGATCGCCGCAAGCCCGATACCTCGAAGAGCCGCCCGTCGCAGTGGAGGTAGCCGCAGATGCGAAGGATCCCCGTGGAGTTGGCCGAGCGTTACGAGGCCGAGGGGTGGTGGACCAGGGAGACGATCGGTGAGCTGCTGACCCGGGGTCTGGCGGCGGCGCCGGACACCGAGTTCCGGGTGCACTCCGCCGCCCGGCCCTGGACCGGCACCTTCCGGGACGTCGAGGAGGTCGCGCGCAGGCTCGCGGGCGGGCTGCGGGAGCGCGGGGTGGGCCCCGGCGACACGGTGGCCTTCCAGCTGCCCAACTGGATGGAGGCCGCCGCGGTGTTCTGGGCCTCGGCGTTCCTCGGGGCGGCGGTCGTCCCGATCGTGCACTTCTACGGCGGCAAGGAGGTCGGCTACATCCTGGACTCCGCGCGGCCGCGCGTCTTCGTCACCGCCGAGCGGTTCGGCCGGCTGGAGTTCCGGCCAAAGCTGTGCGCGGACGTGCCGGTGGTGGGCGTGGTGGGCCGGGACTTCGAGGAGCTGCTGAGCGACGAACCGCTGCCGGAGTCACTGCCGGCCGACCCCGCCGGCCCCGCCCTGATCGCCTTCACCTCGGGTACCACCCGCGACCCGAAGGGTGTCGTGCACAGCCATCAGACCCTCGGCCACGAAACCCGCCAGCTCGCCGCGAGCTACCCTCCCGACCGCGGCAGCCAGCTCACCGCCGCCCCCGTGGGCCACTTCATCGGCATGGTCAACGCGTTCCTGATCCCCGTCCTGGACGGCACCCCCGTCAACCTGACCGACGTCTGGGACCCGGCCGCGGCCCTGCGGCTGATGACGGGCCACGGACTCCACATCGGGGGCGGCGCGCCGTACTACGTCACCAGCCTCCTCGACCACCCCGACTTCACCACCGGCCATCTGCGGTATCTGCGCTACGCGGGGCTCGGCGGCGCGTCCGTCCCGGCGGCCCTCACCACCCGGCTGGCCGGCCTCGGGATCCGGGTGTTCCGGGCGTACGGCAGCACCGAGCACCCCTCGATCACCTCGTCCCGGCACGACGCCCCCGAGCCCAAGCGGCTGTTCACGGACGGCACCACGCTGCCGGGCGTCGAGATACGGCTGGCCGGGGACGGCGAGATCCTGAGCCGGGGCCCGGACCTGTGCCTCGGCTACACCGATCCGGCCCTGACGGCCCGGGCGTTCGACGCGGAGGGCTGGTACCGCACCGGCGACACCGGCGAGCTGGACGGCGACGGCTATCTCACGATCACCGGCCGCAAGGCGGACCTGATCATCCGGGGCGGCGAGAACATCAGCGCGGTCGAGGTCGAGGAGGTGCTCCTCACGATGCCCGGTGTGGCGGAGGCCGCGGTCGTGGCCGCCCCGGACACCCGGCTCGGCGAACACGCGGCGGGGTTCCTGCGCATGCTGCCCGGCCACCCGCTGCCGGGCCTGGCCGAGATGCGCGCCCACTTCGAGCGGGCGGGGCTGGCGCGGCAGAAGTGGCCTGAGGAGTTGCACGAGGTGGACGAGTTCCCGCGGACGGCGAGCGGCAAGGTGCAGAAGTTCCGGCTCCGGCAGGACATTGCCACCCGTACCTGAAGAGAATACGATTCTCTAAATTCGCAAAGGAGGGTCTCATGTCGTCGCGTGCGCTGCCGTATCCGCTCTTCGACGCGGACAACCACCTCTACGAGACCGAGGAGGCGCTGACCAAGTTCCTCCCGAAGCAGTACGCGGGAGCCATCGAGTACGTGCAGGTCCGCGGCCGTACGAAGATCGCGATCCTCGGCCGGATCAGCGAGTACATCCCGAACCCCACCTTCGAGGTGGTCGCCCGCCCCGGCGCGATGGAGGAGTACTTCCGGGTGGGCAACCCGGACGGCAAGACCCGCCGGGAGATCTTCGGGGAACCGATGCGCTCGATCCCCGCCTACCGCGAACCGGGCCCGCGCCTGGAGCTGCTCGACGAACTCGGCGTGCAGCGCACCCTGATGTTCCCGACGCTCGCGAGCCTGATCGAGGAGCGGATGCGGCACCACCCGGAGCTGATCCACGCCGTCATCCACGCGCTCAACGAGTGGCTGCACGAGACCTGGTCGTTCAGCTACAAGGACCGCATCTTCACCACCCCGGTGATCACCCTGCCGATCGTCGAGAAGGCGATCGCGGAACTCGACTGGGCGGTGGAGCGCGGCGCGCGGGCGATCCTCGTCCGGCCGGCCCCGGTGCCCGGGTACGGCGGCTCGAGGTCCTTCGCCCTCGAGGAGTTCGACCCGTTCTGGAAGCGGGTCGTGGAGACCGGCGTGCTGGTGGCGATGCACTCGTCCGACAGCGGGTACTCCCGGTACGCCAACGACTGGGAGGGCACCACCGCCGAGATGCTGCCGTTCAAGTCGAACGCCTTCCGCCAGGTGAGCGAGTGGCGGCCGATCCAGGACGCGGTGGCGTCCTGGGTGTGCCACGGCGCACTGTTCCGCTTCCCGGAACTGAAGATCGCGCTGATCGAGAACGGCTCCTCCTGGGTGGCGCCGCTGCTCGACCAACTCGCCGACGTCCACAAGAAGATGCCCGAGCAGTTCCTCGGCGACCCGGTGGCGGCGGTCCGGAACAGCATCCACGTCAGCCCGTTCTACGAGGAGGACCTGGGCGAGCTGGTCGACCTGATCGGCGTCGACCGGGTGCTGTTCGGCTCGGACTACCCGCACCCGGAGGGGCTGGCCCAGCCGACCTCGTACGTCGACGCCATCCAGGGCCTCAGCCGGTCCGACCAGGCGAAGATCATGGGCGGCAACCTGTCCCGGCTGATCCCTGCCTGACATGGCCCCTCGCAGGACGTGGGAGACCATCCCCCGGATGGTGCTCAGCGCGGCCGACCGCTTCGGTGACGCCGAAGCGGTCGTCGACGGCCCGCTGCGCCTCACCTTCGCCCAACTCGCCGAGCGGGTACGGGCGGCGGCGGGCGCCTTCGCCGCGCTGGGGGTCGGCAGGGGCGACCGGGTGGCGGTCTGGGCGCCCAACTCCGCCGAGTGGATCGTGGCCGCGTTCGGGCTGCTGACCGCCGGCGGGGTGCTCGTCCCGGTCAACACCCGGTTCCAGCAGGCCGAGGCGCACGACATCGTCGTACGCAGCGGAGCCAGGGCGGTGCTGGTCCAGCAGGGGTTCCTGGGACGGGAGTTCGACGGGCCGCCCGGCGTGCCCGTGATCGACCTCAAGTCCGGCTTCCTGGCGGCGGGTTCGCCGTTCGAGAGGCAGGTGAGCGCCGACGACGTGGCGGACATCGTCTTCACCTCGGGGACGACGGGCCGCCCCAAGGGCGTGCTGATGACACACGCCCAGACGCTGCGCCTGTACGCGGAGTGGTGCGACCTGGCCGATCTGCGCGAGGGCGACCGCTACCTGATCGTCAACCCGTTCTTCCACATCTTCGGCTACAAGGCGGGGTGCATCGCCTCCCTGATCCGGGGGGCCACGATCCTGCCCGTGCCGGTCTTCGACGTGGACCGGGTGCTCGATCTGGTCGAACGGGAGCGGGTGACGATGCTTCCCGGGCCGCCCACCCTCTACCACTCCCTCCTGGAGGCCCGGGCGAAGGGCGACCGGGACCTGTCCTCGCTGCGGTGCGCGGTCACCGGCGCGGCCGACATCCCGGTCGACCTCATCCGCCGGATCAGCGACGAGCTCCCGTTCCGGTCGATCATGACCGGCTACGGCCTCTCGGAGGCCGGCACGGTGACGGCGTCCCGCCCCGGTGACTCCTTCGAGGACATCGCGACGACCGTCGGCACCCCCTGCGACGGCGTGCGGATCCGCATCGCCGACGACGGGGAGGTACTGGTACGCGGCTACAGCGTGATGCGCGGCTACCTGGACGACCCCGAGGCGACTGCCGAGGCGATCGACGGGGACGGCTGGCTGCACACCGGCGACCTCGGAAGCCTGGACGAGCGCGGGCACCTGAGGATCGTGGGCCGCAAGAAGGACATGTTCCTCGTCGGCGGTTTCAACGCCTATCCGGCCGAGATCGAGGGCTTCCTGCTCGGCCACCCCGCGGTCGCCCAAGTCGCGGTGATCGGCGTGCCGGACGCGCGGATGGGTCAGGTCGGCAAGGCGTTCGTCGTCCGGCACGGGCCGGTGACCGAGGCGGAGCTGATCGCCTGGAGCCGTGAGCGCATGGCCGGGTTCAAAGTGCCGCGGTCCGTGGAGTTCCGAGAGGAGTTGCCGCTGAACGCCACGGGCAAAGTGATGAAGGACCACCTGCGATGAAGGCGGACGGGAACCACGACCGGGAACCGTCCTCGGAGAACGGAGATCTCTAGTGACGACGAACCCCGCTACCGATGCGACGGCGGATCTGTCACTCGCCCGGCTCGAACGCCTCGACGAGGAGATCATCGCGCTGCTCGCCCGCCGCCGCGCGATGGCCCAGGAGCTCCCGCCCCCGGCCCGCGCCCGCGCCGCCGACCCGGCCTTCGCGGAGACCGTACGCGGCATCACCGGCCGCTACCGCCGGGAACTGGGCGGCGCCGGGGAACTCGTCGCCCGCGCGGTCATGGTGCTGTGCGATCCCAGCCGCGAATCCTGAAGAAAGCTTCCTCCGGGCCCGGGCGCGCAGGCGCCCGGTCCTTTCGGGCACCCGGCCGAAGCCCGCGTCCGCCCTGACGCGGGCTTCCTGCTGCCCGCGGGTGCCTGGCCGGCCGCCCGACCGGTGCGTACCGAAGCCGCCCTCGGCACATCGGGGGAACGCGACTGACGGGCGGCCGCGGGCTGGTCGGGTCAGTACGACCTGGGCAGTCCCAGCACGTGCTGGGACACGTAGTTCAGCACCATCTCCTGGCTGATGGGCGCGAGCCGCAGCAGCCGTGCCTCACGGAAGTACCGCTCGACGTGATACTCGCGGGCGTACCCCATGCCGCCCAGCGTCTGCACAGCCCGGTCGGCGGCCTGGAAACCGGCGTCGGCGCAGAGGAACTTGGCCATGTTGGCCTCGCGGCCGCACGCCAGCCCCCGGTCGTAGCGCCAGGCGGCGTTACGGGCCATCAGACGAGCGGCGTCCAGTCGGGTGAGGGCTTCCGCGAGCGGGAAGGCGATGCCCTGGTTCTGGCCGATGGGACGGCCGAAGACGACCCGGTCGCGGGCGTACCGGGTGGCCGCGTCGAGGGCGGCCCGGCCCAGCCCCAGGGCCTCGTGGGCGAGCAGGATGCGCTCGGGGTTGAGCCCGTCCAGCAGGTAGCGGAAGCCCTCGCCCTCCGCGCCGATGCGGGCGCCGGCTGGGACGCGCAGGCCGTCGATGAAGATCTCGTTGGACGCGACGGCGTTGCGGCCCATCTTGGGGATCGGCCGGATGTCCATTGCCGTCCGGTCGACGTCGACCAGGAAGACCGAGATGCCCTCGGTCGGCTTGTCCACCTGGTCGCGCGGGGTCGTACGGGCGAGGAGAACCATCTTCTGGGAGTCGCCCGCCTTGGTGATCCAGATCTTGCGGCCGTCGATGACGTAGTGGTCGCCGTCCCGGCGGGCGAAGGTGGCGATGCTGGTGGTGTCGGTGCCCGCGTCGGGTTCGGTGACGCCGAAGCAGACGTGCAGGTCTCCGGTGGCGGCGTGCGGGAGGACCTCGCGGCGGAGCGCCTCGCTGCCGTGCCGGGCCAGGACGTTGAGGCCGAAGATGGTCAGGTGCATGGTGCTGCAACCGTTCATGCCGGCGCCCGAGGCGGCCACCTCCTCCAGCAGGAGGGAGGCCTCCAGCACGCCGAGTCCGCCGCCGCCGTACTCCTCGGGGACGGCGATCCCGAGCCAGCCGGCCTTGGCGAAGGCGTCGTAGAAACTCCAGGGGAACTCGGCCCGTTCGTCCTGCCTGGCCCAGTAGTCGGGCCCGAAGGAGGCGGCCAGCTCGCGGACGCCCCGGCGGATGTCCTCCTGCTGCTCGGTCAGCTCGAAATCCATGTGGCCCCCTGACACACAGCACAGCTATGGAGAATGTAGTTTCCCCATACGTAGAATATCGTTCGCAGACGGGGAGTGGAAGAAAGGGTGTGCCGTGAACATCGCGATGCTGCTCGACATGGCCGTGACCGGCGATCCGGACCGGGTGGCGATCGGGCCGCGTGGCGCCGGGACCACCTGCGCGCAGCTGCGGCACAGCGCTGCAAAGGTCGCGTCTGCCGTCCATCGGTCCGGGGCACGGGAGTTGGTGTTCGTCGGGGTCAACAGCCCTGCCTTTCCGGTGCTGTTGTTCGGAGCGGCACTGGCGGGCGTACCGCTAGTGCCGGTCAACTACCGTCTTTCGGCGGAGGCGTTGACGGGTCTGCTGGAGCACACCGACAAGCCGCTGGTGGTCGCGGACGAGGACTTCGCGGGGGTGTTCGCCGGGGCGGGCCTGGAGGTGCGCAGTACCGAGGACCTGCTGGCCGAGGGGCTGGCCGCCGCGCCTGCCGAGGGTCTGGAGGGTGCGGCCGACGACCCGGCCGTGCTGCTGTTCACCAGCGGAACCACCGCCGCACCCAAGGCCGCCGTGCTCCGTCACCGGCACCTGACCAGCTATGTCCTGGGGACCGTGGAGTTCGCCTCCGCCGCCCCGGACGACACCGTCCTCGCCTCGGTCCCGCCGTACCACGTGGCCGGCGTCGGCTCCGTGCTGAGCAGTCTCTACGCAGGTCGCCGCATGGTGCACCTCGGCGCCTTCGCGCCGGAAGCCTGGCTGGAGCTGGTCCGTTGCGAGGGGGTCACCTCGGCCATGGTCGTACCGACCATGCTGGCCCGCCTCGTCGAGCACCTGGACGGCCGCCCGGCCGAGGTGCCGACGCTCCGGGCGCTCGCCTACGGCGGTGCCCGGATGCCGCACACCGTTTTGAAGGCCGCCCTGCGGGCCTTCCCCGGCACGGGGTTCACCAACGCCTACGGCCTGACCGAGACCAGCTCCACCATCGCGCTGCTGGGTCCCGACGACCACCGCGCCGCCCTGTCCTCCGGCGATCCAGCGGTGCGCGCCCGGCTCCGTTCGGCCGGCCGGACGGTGCCGGGCGTGGAGGCGCAGGTCCGGGACGCGGCCGGGGCCGTGCTGCCCGCCGGGGCCTCGGGCGAGCTGTGGGTGCGTGGTCCGCAGGTGTCCGGCGAGTACAAGGGGGCTGCCGCGCCGCTGGACGCGGAGGGCTGGTTCCACACCCGGGACCTCGCCCACTTCGACGACGCCGGCTATCTGTTCGTCGAGGGCCGTGCCGACGACACGATCATCCGCGGCGGCGAGAACATCGCTCCCGCCGAGGTGGAGGACGTCCTGCTGCGCCATGCCGCGGTGCGCGAGGCCGCCGTCGTCGGGGTGCCGGACGCGGAGTGGGGCGAGCGGATCGCGGCCTTCGTCGTCGTCCACGAGGGCTCGGCCGTCGACGCCGAGGACCTGCGCGGCTGGGTGCGTTCCCGGCTGCGCGGCTCCAGGACGCCGGACCTGGTCGTCTTCCGCGAGGAGTTGCCGTACACGCCCACCGGAAAGCTGCTGCGGCGCGAGCTGTTGACCCTGATACCGAAAGGCTGACGTCGTGACGTCCTTCGCGGAGCTTCATGATCTGACGGGCAAGGTGGCCGTGGTCACCGGCGGTTCGCGCGGTATCGGGCGGGCCATCGTGCGCATGCTGGCGGAGGCCGGCGCCGACGTGGTGATCGCCTCCCGGAAGGGTGAGGTGTGCCGGGCGGTCGCCGCGGAGGTACGGGCGTCGACCGGACGGCGGGCCGTCGGGATCGCCTGCCATGTGGGCCGCTGGGACGACTGCGAGCGGCTGGTCGCCGAGACGGTGGAGCAGTTGGGCGGCCTCCACGTGCTCGTCAACAACGCCGGGATGTCACCCCCGTACGAGAGTCTCGACGCTGTCGGCGAGGATCTGTACGACAAGACCCTCGCCGTGAATCTGAAGGGCCCCTTCCGGCTGGCGGTCCTCGCGGCGAAGCACATGGCGGACCACGGCGGCGGCTCGATCGTCAACATCGGTACGGCCGGCTCGCTGATGGCGAGCGTCCACGAACTGCCGTACGCCTGCGCCAAAGCGGGACTCAACGCGCTCACGGTGGGGCTCGCGGAGGCGTACGCCCCGAAGGTCCGGGTGAACGCCATTCTCCCGGGGCCGGTGCTCACCGACGCCCACAAGGAGTGGGCGGCGGAGGACTTCGACCCGTCCTTCGTGCCGCTGGGCCGGCTCGGGCAGCCGGACGACGTGGCGCCCCTGGCGCTTCACTTCGCCAGTGCCGCGTCCAGTTTCACGACCGGTGCGATCGTCCGGGTCGACGGCGGGATCACGCGGAAGGTCTGACCGCCGTACGGCATACGGGAGGGCGGCGGCTCCGGTCGGAGTCGCCGCCCTCCCGTCCCCCCGGCCCTTCTACTGTTCGACGCCCTCGTTCCGGTACACCTGGCCGCCCTTCATCACGAACCGCACGTCCTGGGTCACCCCGATGTCCGTCAGCGGGTCGCCGGGGACGGCGATCACGTCGGCCAGCAGGCCGGGTTCGAGGCGGCCCCGGTCATCGGCGGCGATCAGGTCGGCGGCGACGACGGTGGCGGCGCGCAGCGCGTCCAGCGGGCTCATGCCCCGGTCGACCAGGGCGAGCAGTTCCCGGGCGCCCCGGCCGTGCGGGATGGCGGGCGCGTCGGTGCCGACGGTGACCTTCACCCCGCGCCGGATCGCCCGAGCGGTGGACTCGCGGGCGCGCGGGAAGACCTCGGCGGCCTTGGCCCTCAGTTCCGGATCGGCCTGGGAGGTGTCCATGGCCTCGGTGAGACAGGTGGTCGCGACCAGGAAGGTGCCGCGTTCCGCCATCAGGTCGAGGGTGGCGTCGCTCGCGAGGAAGCCGTGCTCGATGCAGTCGATGCCGGCCTCGACGGCGGCCCGGATCGCGGTGTCGCCCATGCAGTGCGCCGCGACCTTCACCCCCGCCCGGTGCGCCTCGTCGACGGCGGCCCGCAGTTCCTCGTCCGAGTACTGCTGGGCGCCGGCCGGCCCGGTGTGCGACATGACGCCGTTGGAGGCGCACACCTTGATGACCCGGGCGCCGTACTTGAGCTGGTACCGGACCGCCTTGCGGACCTCCGCGACGCCGTTGGCGATGCCCTCCTCGACGGTGAGCGGCAGCACGCCGGGGGCGAACGCCTGGAACATGGTGGGGTCGAGATGCCCGCCGGTGGGCGCGACGGCGTGGCCGGCGGGCACGATCCGCGGGCCGTCGACCCAGCCGAGGTCGATCGCCTTCTTCAGCGCGACATCGAGGAGCACGCCTCCGGTCTGCACGAACAGACCGAGGTTGCGGACGGTCGTCCAGCCGTGCCGGAGGGTACGGCGCGCGTTGGCGACCGCGCGCAGGGTACGCACCGCCGGGTCCTCCTGGACCGGGATGAGGGGGCTGCGGTGGTCGGGGCCGCCGAGGAAGAGGTTGACCTCCATGTCCATCAGGCCGGGCAGGAGGGTGACGTCCCCGAGGTCGAGGACGACGGTGTCCGCCGGGATCGTCGCCGGGCCGACCGCGGTGATGTGCTCGCCCTCGATCAACAGGTCGCCCGGCTCGGCCAGTTCGCCCTTGTCGACGTCGAGCATGCGGGCGGCACGGAGTCGGACGGGGGGTTGCGGAGCGCGCGGCCTGGGCATCAGGCGCCCCCCTCGACGCGGACGACGCGGACGACGCGGACGACGCGGACGACGCGGACGGCACGGACGACGCGGACGGCACGGGCGACACGGACGGCACGGACCGCGCGAACGGCTCGCATCCGGCTCACACCGCCGGTTCGACGACGGCGTCGATGCTCGCCGCGCCCGTGTCGGGCACCTTGGGCCGGCGCCAGGCCTCGACCGAGAAGGCGACGGTCACCAGGGCGCAGAACAGCCACAGCAGGTGCTTGTCCGCCTCGGAGATGTCCGTCATGGAGACGTTCCGCAGGTACTCCGTGCCGGAGGCGAGCAGCGGGTACGCGGCGGCGTAGAAAGCGTCCAGCTCGTCCATGGTGCTGGCGATCCGCTTGGCGTAACGGGCCTTCTCGGTGGGAACCGCCCAGTCTGCGAAGGGTTCCAGCGCGGCGAACTCGGGGGGAAGGACGGTGGCCATCGTTCGGTCTCCTCGGGTCAGCTCGCGGCCGGGGCGCCGGAGGTGCGCTGCTGGTACTCGCGGACGTACTGCCGGGCGGTGCCGTGCAGATGGCGCAGCAGCACCTCCTGGTCGTTGAGCGGGAACTCCCCCACCGCACGCGACTCCAGCATGGTCTGGGTCGCCTCCAGGGTGTTGCCGTCCTGGAGTCCGTACTCCTTGAAGGAGACGACGGCCAGTTCCTGCTGGAGCCGCTGGAAGGCGTTCTCCGGCGGGACGAAGTAGCAGGTCGCCTCGAAGATGTGCGTGTTGTACGAGGTCGGCCAGTAGTGGTAGGTCAGCACCCAGTTCGGCCGCCAGATCAGCAGCATGAAGTTGGGGAAGAAGACGAACGAGTCCATGCCCCAGCGCGGGTCCCGGGTGGGGTTGACGGCCGGCGGGAGCTGCTCGGTCGTCAGGCCGATGTCGGGCGCCTCCCAGGGCCCGAACAGGCCGCTGCGCAGCGCGCCTTCGATGGGCTTGACCATCGTGCGGTCGTGCGGCGGGGCGATGCCTCCCCAGGAGGAGACCATGCTGTGCGGGCCGTCGATGTCGTAGTGCAGCGCCTCGTACCCGTACTTCTGGATCTTGCGGGCCTCCTCGGACACGTACTGGCCGGCGTGCAGGATCGGCGCGTGGTAGAACTCGGCGAACGCGTCGATGAACAGCTTCCAGTTGGCGCCGATCTCGGCCCGGTACCTGTGCGCCTGGGTCATCTTGTGGAACGGGTAGCCCTCGATGCCCTTGGCGAACTCGCCCAGGAACTCGCGCAGTTCGGTGGTGTTCTCGGGATCGAGGTTGACGAAGACGAACCCCTCCCAGACATCCGTCCGCACGCCCTTGAGTCCGTAGCGCGACTTGTCCAGGTCGAAGAACTCCTGCTCCTGCTGGACGAAGGACAGTCTGCCTTCGAGGTCGTAGCGCCAGGCGTGGTACTTGCAGGTGAACTGACGGCAGACCCCGCTGGTCTCCTCGCGCGGGAAGTCGTTCCACACGAGCTTGTTGCCGCGGTGCCGGCACACGTTGTGGAAGGCGCGCACTTCGTCGTCCATGCCACGCACCACGATGACCGAGGTGCCCGCCGCGTCCAGCTCCTTGGTGAAGTAGCTGCCGCGCTTGGGGAGTTGCTCGATCCGACCGACGTTCAGCCAGGTGCGCCTGAAGATGGCCTCCCGCTCCAGCTCGTAGTGCGCGGGCGAGATCGAGTCCTCGTACGACACCGGCTCCGTGTCGATCTTCAGGTGTGCCGTCCAGCTGCCCGCCTCGGGCTTCTTGAAGTGCGCCATGGGGTCTGGTCCTCCAGTCGCTTGTACGGAGGGGGCTCACGATAATCTCAGTCTCTCCGAACGAGAATGCTATTCTCGCCGGAGTTGGGCCGTCAAGCCAGCCGCCCGCCAGGAGGCCGGGGTCCGGGGGCGGAGCCCGAGGGGGGCCTGGCCGCAGGCCGGGGCGGCCGTGCCGACCGGTCCGTCAGGTCCCGTCCACGAAGGGGAAGATCCGGGTGAAGTCGGCCCCGGGCTCGGTCTCGGCGAACCGCGCCCACACCGCCCCGGTCGCCGCCCCGATCGCGGCCGGGCCGCCCTGCTCACCGACCGCGCCCAGATACAGCCGTACGTCCTTGTCCATCAGGGAGTTGGTGAAGCCGGCGGCGTAGCGGCCGGTGAGGACGTGGGCCGGGAACTTGTCGCTGGTGGCCGCGCTCCGGCCGCTGGAGCCGTTGAGCGCGTCGAGCATGGTGGCCATGTCGAGTCCGGCGGCGAGACCGAAGGCGACGGCCTCGCTGGTCGCGGCGAGGGTGGTCGCGGACAGGAAGTTGTTGGCGAGCTTCAGTGCCTGGGCCATGCCGGGGCGGTCGCCGACCCGCCGGCGGCGGTCGCTCAGTCCGGCCAGCACCCCCTCGACACCCGAACACGCCTCGTCGTCCCCGGCGTACATGACGGTGAGGGTGCGGGCCCGGGCCCCGGCGACCCCGCCGGACACCGGGGCGTCGACGTAGCCGACCTCGCCGCCGGCCAGGAGCCCGGCGACGGTACGGGCGGCGGCCGGGCCGACGGTGGACGTGTCGACGACGTACCGGACCCGGCGCCCGGACGCCGCCAGGATCTCGCGGGCGACCTGCTCGGACGCGGCCCCGTCGGGCAGGCTCAGCACCAGCACGTCCGCGCGGCGGGCCACTTCGGCCACGTCGGGGACGTACTCGGCGCCGTCGGGCGACCGGCGCGGACCGAGCGCGTCATGTGTCAGGACCGTGCACCCCGCTCCCACGAGGTTCCCGGCCAGGACACTGCCCATGTTGCCGAGGCCGACGAACCCGACGTTCCCGGCGCTCACTCCCCCGTCTCCCGTCCCGCACGGACGTTCTTCACGACCCGCCGGGCCGCGCCGCCCGCGGGCACTCCGCAGCAGGCGGCGACCCGGAACAGCGGTTCGTCGGCCTCGGCGCCGGTGACTCCGGTGCGGAGTGCGGTGCCGGCCCGGACGCGGAACTCCTCGATGCGGCCCAGGGCGGCCGTCACCGCCTGGACCAGGAGGCCGCGGTCGCCGCGCACCTCGTCTGCCTCTTCCATGGGTCTCCCTGAACTCGACCGAGAACCGAGAATGCGACTCTCCACCATCGCGTCCAGCATTCCAGCAAATGGAGAACTGTGCTACCGTGCCCGATCGTCAGGGTGCCGGCCGAAAGGGAGCCGAACAGACCGTGAACGACTTCGAGGCGATCGATTTCTTCCGGGACGAGAGGCTCGTCGCGGACCCCTACCCGTACTTCGACGCCCTGCGCGGACAGTGCCCCGTCCACCGTGAGACCCACCACGACGTGATGATGGTGACCGGGTACGACGAGGCGTTGCAGGTCTACAACGACAGCGGCACCTTCTCCTCCTGCATCTCGGTCACCGGCCCGTTCCCCGGGTTCCCGGTCCCGCTGGAGGGCGACGACGTGAGCGGGCTGATCGAGCGGCACCGGGACGCGCTGCCGATGAGCGACCAGCTGCCGACCATGGACCCGCCGGCGCACACCGACCACCGCGCCCTGCTGATGCGGCTGATCACGCCGAAGCGCCTCAAGGAGAACGAGGCGTCCATGTGGCACCTGGCCGACGGCCTGCTAGACGCGTATCTCGCGCCGGGCGAGGGGGAGTTCATCGGCGGGTTCGCCGGACCGTTCACCCTCCTCGTCATCGCCGACCTGCTCGGTGTGCCGGAGGAGGACCGGCAGGAGTTCATGGACCGGCTCCAGCGCCGGCCGCAGGACGGGGGCGGCGTCGGCAGCACGGGAGACGACACGCTGCACCACTCGCCGCTGGAGTTCCTCTACGGCCGCTTCACGACGTACATCGAGGAGCGGCGGCGCGAGCCGCGCGAGGACGTGCTCACGGGGCTGGCGACCGCGACCTTCCCGGACGGGTCGACGCCGGAGGTCATCGACGTCGTCCGGGTCGCCGCCAACCTCTTCGCGGCCGGCCAGGAGACCACCGTCCGGCTGCTCGGCTCGGCGCTCAAGGTACTCGCCGAACGCCCGGAGCTGCAGGAGCTGTTGCGCAGCGAGCGGGACCGCATCCCGAACTTCGTCGAGGAGACGCTGCGGTCGGAGAGTCCGGTGAAGGGCGACTTCCGGCTGTCGCGGGTGGCGACCACGGTGGGCGGGGTCGACGTCCCGGCCGGGACCACGCTGATGGTGCTCAACTCCGCCGCGAACCGCGACCCGCGCCAGTTCGAGGCCCCGGAGACCTTCGACGCCGGCCGTCCCAACGTCCGCCGCCACCTCGCGTTCGGCCGCGGCGTCCACACCTGCCCGGGCGCGCCGCTGGCCCGCGCGGAGGCCCGGGTGACCCTGGAACGGCTGCTGGACCGCACGTCCGACATCAGGATCGCCGAGCGGGTGCACGGCCCGGCCGACGCCCGCCGCTACCAGTACGTGCCGACCTTCATCCTCCGTGGCCTCACCCGTCTGAACCTGGAGTGGAGCCCGGCCCGATGAAGGTCACCGTGGACGACGACCGCTGCCGCGGGCACGGGGTGTGCTGCTCGCTCTGCCCGGAGGTGTTCGACCTCGGCGACGACGGCTACGCCGTGGTGGACGTGCCCGAGGTCCCCGTGGAGCACGAGGACGCGGTGCGCTCGGCCGCCGCCCTGTGCCCCGAGCACGCGATCACCGTGAGCTGACGGCAAGGAACGCGGTGCCGGACGGGCCCGTCGTCACGACGGCCTTCTGCCGGTCGTCCAGTACTGCTCCAGGACCGGCTGCAACGCACGGGTGACCAGCTCGATGCGCGGGCCGGTGGCGCCGCGGTGGAACGCCCAGTACGGGGTGCCGTCCGGGCGCCGGCCGACGGCCTCGGAGGCGTAGCCGTGCCGGGCCAGTTCGGCGGAGTCGGCGGCCAGGTCGTCGGACCAGTAGCCGAGGTGGTGGACACCGGAGCCGACGACCGGCTGCCACAGGGAGCCCGGGATGCTCCGGACGAGCTCCAGCCGGGGCAGGGACATCGAGTACGTCGACCGCAGATCGAGGACCGCGTCCCCGCCGGGCAGGCTCACCCTGGCCGGCGCGCCGAGCTCCTCGCACCACTGGTGGCCGAAGAGCGCCGACAGCTCGGCCGCGGCCGCCGCGATGTCGTCGACGACGAGGCCGACGTGGAACTGATCGGTCGCCTTCATCCGTACGCTCCCTCGGGGGGTGACCGTTTCAGAACTCTCGTTCCATGCATGGGTAATTGCGTTCTCTTTCGCGAGAACGTTATTCTGGCAGTCGCCGGAAGGAGACACAATGCCGTGGGACTTCGAGACCGAGCCGGACTACCAGGCCCAGCTGGACTGGGCGGACCAGTTCGTGCGGGAGGAGGTCGAGCCCCTCGATCTCCTGTGGGACGGCCTGCAGTTCACGCCGCCCGACGACACCCTCCGCCGGGTCCTCGACCCCCTCAAGAAGGAGGTCCGCGCGCACGGACTGTGGGCGACCCACCTCGGCCCCGAACTGGGCGGTGCGGGCCACGGCCAGGTCAGGCTCTGCCTGCTCAACGAGATCCTGGGCCGCTCCTCCTGGGCCCCGATCGTCTTCGGCTGCCAGGCCCCGGACACGGGCAACGCGGAGATCCTCGCCCACTACGGCACCGAGGCGCAGCAGGAGCGCTATCTGCGCCCGCTGCTCGACGGGGAGATCTTCTCCTGCTACTCGATGACGGAGCCCCAGGCCGGCGCCGATCCCAAGGAGTTCACCACACGGGCGGTGCGGGAAGATGACGCGTGGGTCGTGAACGGCTGGAAGTACTTCTCGTCCAACGCCAGGACGGCCGCCTTCTTCATCGTGATGGCCGTGACGGACCCGGACGGGGACCCGTACAAGAGCATGTCGATGTTCCTGATCCCGGCTCAGACGCCCGGCATCGTCATCGAGCGGAACGTGGCGCTGGCCGGCGAGCCCGAAGAACGCGGTTCTCACGCACTGGTGCACTACGAGGACGTACGGGTGCCGGCGGACGCGCTGCTCGGCGGCGAGGGGCAGGCGTTCGTGATCGCGCAGACCCGGCTCGGCGGCGGGCGGATCCATCACGCGATGCGCACGATCGGGCTCGCGGGCAAGGCGTTCGACATGATGTGCGAGCGTGCGCTGAGCCGGCACACCCAGGGCACGGTCCTCGCGGACAAGCAGTTCGTGCAGGGGCACATAGCCGACTCGTGGGCGCAGCTCCAGCAGTTCCGGCTGACGGTGCTGCACACCGCCTGGAAGATCGACAAGTACAACGACTACCGCAAGGTCCGCAAGGACATCGCCATGGTCAAGGTGCTGCTGCCGGGTGTGCTGCACGACATCGCGCACCGCGCGATCCAGGTGCACGGCGCCCTCGGGGTGAGCGGTGACATGCCGCTGTTCCGGATGCTGCTGGGCGCGAGTGTGCTGGGCATCGCGGACGGGCCGACCGAGGTGCACAAGGTGACGGTCGCCCGGCAGGTGCTGCGGGACCACCGGGCGAGCGACGACCTCTGGCCGAGCGGCTACCTGCCCAAACGGCTGGCCGCGGCCCGTGCCAAGTACGCGGAGTTCCTGGAGCCCGGGGCGGAGGCCCGATGATCGACGTCGAGCGGCTGGCGGGCTGGCTGGACGCGTCCGGCCTGCCGGGCAAGGGCGAGCCGGTCGAGCACCGGTACGTCTCGGGCGGCGCACAGAACGAGATCTACGAGATCCGGCGCGGCGAACTGCACTGCGCCCTGCGGATCCCGCCGCCCACCGCGCCGGCCGCCCGTGACGAGGGGATCCTGCGGGAGTGGCGGATCACGGAGGCGCTGAACGGCACGGACGTCCCGCACACCGAGGCGATCGCGGTCTGCACGGACGCCGCCGTCCTGGGCCGCACCTTCTATCTGATGGAGTTCGTCGACGGCTGGTCCCCGATGAGCGCCCGCACCTGGCCGGCGCCCTTCGACGCCGACCTCACCGCGCGGGCCGGGCTGGCGTACCAGCTCGCCGAAGGGGCGGCCCTGCTGGGCCGCGTGGACTGGCGGGCGAAGGGGCTGCACGACCTCGGCCGCCCCGACGGCTTCCACGAGCGCCAGGTCGACCGCTGGACCCGCTACCTGGAGCGCGCCAAGGGCCGCGAGCTGCCCGGCTTCGAGGCCGCCTCGGCCTGGCTGCGCAGCCATGAACCCCTCGACTACGTTCCGGGGCTGATGCACGGCGACTACCAGTTCGCCAACGTGATGTACCGCCACGGCGCCCCGGCCCGGCTCGCCGCCGTCGTCGACTGGGAGATGGGCACCGTCGGCGACCCCAAGCTCGACCTCGCCTGGATGCTGCGCGGCTGGCCGGAGGACACCGGTGCCCCCGAGGCGGCCACCGCGTCCTATGTCGACCTGTCCGGCATGCCGTCGCGCGAGCAGCTGATCCAGCACTACGCGGACGTCTCCGGCCGTCAGGTCGACGACATGGACTACTACGACGTCCTCGCCCAGTGGAAGCTGGCCATCGTGCTGGAACAGGGCTTCCAACGGGCCGGTGACAACGAGAAGCTGCAGGCGTTCGGGCCGATGGTGCTGGAGCTGATGAGGTCCGCGGCCGACCTGGCGGAGACGACGGCGTACGGACGCTGAGCCGCGCGCGGGCGCCGCGGCCCTCGCGTGGGCCGCGGCGCTCACGCATTCCCGCTCAC
The DNA here is from genome assembly GCF_042716195.1 of Streptomyces sp. NPDC058683. NCBI lineage: Bacteria > Bacillati > Actinomycetota > Actinomycetes > Kitasatosporales > Streptomycetaceae > Streptomyces > Streptomyces sp. NPDC058683. The sequence continues at coordinate 76,913 of NZ_JBHXSK010000006.1, read as the reverse complement.
AGTCCCAGCGACTTCGCGATGATCACCTTCATGACCTCGCTGGTGCCGGCGTAGATCCGGGTGATCCGGGCGTCCGCGTACAGCCGGGCGATCGGATACTCCGTCATATAGCCGTAGCCGCCGAACAGTTGCAGGCAGCGGTCGACGGCTCGGGCCTGCACCTCGGTGCAGAAGAGCTTCACCTTGGCCGCGTCCGCACCGGACAGTTCCCCGTCCACCAGATCCAGGACAGCGCGGTCCAGCAGGGCCTGCGCGGCCTCGATCTCGGCGGCCACCGCGGCGAGTTCGAACTTGGTGTTCTGGAAGGACGCCACCGCCCTGCCGAAGACCTCGCGCTCCTTGACGTACTCGATGGTCGTCTCCAGCGCGGCCCGCGCCTGCGCGACCGAGCCGACCGCGACCGTCATCCGCTCCTGCGGCAGGTTGTGGCCCAGATAGCCGAAGGCAGCCCCCTCCTGGCCCAACCGGTTGGCCACCGGGACCCGTACGTCGGTGAAGGCCAGCTCGACGGTGTCCTGGACCTTGATGCCCATCTTGTCGAGGACCCGCCCCCGCGTGAATCCGGGCATGCCGTCCTCCACCACCAGCAGCGTCAGGCCGGCGCGCCGGTCGGCGGGGTCGTCCGCCGTGCGGGCGACCACGATCACCAGGTCGGCGAGCAGCCCGCCGGTGATGAAGGTCTTGGCGCCGTTGAGGACATAGGTGTCGCCGTCGCGTACGGCCGTGGTGCGGATGCCGGCCAGGTCGGAACCGGTGCCGGGCTCGGTCATGGCGACGGCGGTCAGCAGCCGGCCGGCGGCCAGCCCGGGGAACCAGCGGCGCCGCTGTGCCGTGTCGGCGTAGGCGAGGAAGTACGGCAGGATGACGTCGAGTTGGGTGCGTACCGTGCCCAGGGTGACCAGGGCCCGGGAGGCCTCTTCCTGGAGGACGACGTTGTAGCGGTAGTCGGCGAGGCCCGAGCCGCCGTACTCCTCCGGGACGGCCATGCCCAGCACGCCCAGCGAGCCGAGCTGTTCGAAGATCTCGCGGGGCAGGCGGCCGACCCGCTCCCAGGAGGCGTAGTCCGGGACCACCTCCTTGGCCACGAACTCCCTGACGAGGGCGCGGAAGTCCTCGTGGTCGGCGGTGAAGATCTCTCGGCGCACCGAAACCTCCTGGTCAGGAGAAGAGTTCGACGAGCGTGGCGGCGGCCGTGCCGCCGCCGTCGCGGATGGTCTGCAGCCCGACGGCGCGGCCGAGCTGGTTGAACAGGGCGGGCCCGGTCATGCGTCGGCCCTCGACTCCGTCTCTGGGAGGCCGAGTTCCGCGAGGACCTGGCCCGTGTGCTCGCCCAGGGCGGGGACGGCGCCCATCGGGGGGTCGTAGCCGGCGATGACCGGGGGCGGCAGCAGCGCCGGTACGGGTCCGGCGGGGGTGTCGATGTGGCGCCAGCGGCCGCGGGCCGCGAGGTGGGGGTGGTGGAGGACGTCGTCCGGGGTGTTGTAGCGGGAGTTGCCGATGCCGGCTTCGTCGGCGCGTCGCTGGACGTCCGTCAGGTCGTGCCGGGCGCACCAGGCGCCGATCTCGGCGTCGAGGAGGTCGCGGTGGTGGACCCGGCCGGAGTTGGTCCTGAGCCGGTCGTCGGCCGCCAGGTCCGGGCGTTCGAGCAACTCCCCTGCCAGGCGCTGCCATTCGCGGTCGTTGGTGGTGCCGAGGACGACCGTGTGTCCGTCGGCGGTGCGGTAGGCGCCGTACGGGGCGACCGCGGGCGAGCTCATGCCGAGCGGCTGCTGCCAGCCGCCCGCGTGCCGGGTGTAGGTGAGCGGGTAGCCCATCAGCTCGGTCATGGTGTCGAACATGCTCACCGCGACGGCGCCGCCGCGTCCGCCCCGGCGCTCGCGGGCGTACAGCAGCGCCATGATCGACAGCGCCGTGTACAGTCCGGTGCTCGCGTCCGCGATGGGCGGTCCCGGTTTGGCCGGGGCGCCGGGGTGGCCGGTGATGGCGCAGACCCCGGACTCGGCCTGCACGAGAAGGTCGTAGGCGCGTTTGTGGGACAGCGGGCCGCCGGGTCCGTAGCCGTCGATCTCCGCCGCGATCAGGTCGGGGTGCCGGGTGGCCAGGTCGTCGGGGGCGAGGCCGAGCTTGGCCGTGGTGCCCGGCGCGAGGTTGGAGACCAGCACGTCGGCGCGGTCCAGGAGGCGGTGCAGAATCGCCATCCCGGCCTCGGACTTGAGGTCGAGGGCGATGGACTGCTTGCCCCGGTTGGCCCAGACGAAGTGCGCCGCGAGGCCGCCGACCACGTCGTCGATGTGGCGGGCGGAGTCGCCGCCTTCCGGGTTCTCCACCTTGATCACCCGGGCGCCGAGGTCGCCGAGGACGCGGGTGCACAGGGGTGCGGAGACGGCCTGTTCCAGGGCCACCACCGTCACTCCGGCAAGGGGGCCGGCAGCCGTCGGATCACCGGCGGATGCCATCAGATCACCAGGCCGCCGTCGACCGGCAGGACCTGGCCGGTGACGAAGGAGGCCGCGTCCGAGGCGAGGAAGACGAAGGCACCGGCGACCTCCTCGGGTTCGGCCCAGCGGCCGAGCGGGATACGGGCGAGCATGGCGGCGGCGAACTTCTCGTCGGTGCGGATGGTCTCCGTCATGGGGGTGGCGGCGAGCGGGGCCAGGGCGTTGACCTTGATCTGTTTCCTGGCCAGCTCCCGGGCGAGCGACTTGGTCATGCCGATGACCGCTGCCTTGGCGGCCGAGTAGTTGACCTGGCCGAGGGTGCCGGTCAGGCCCGCCGAGGAGGTGACGTTGACGATGCGTCCGGTGCCGTCGGTGGGCAGGTACGGGAGGGCGGCCTGGGAGCAGGTGAAGGTGCCCAGGACGTGGATGTCGAGCAGCCGGCGGAAGGTGTCCTCGTCGAGGTCGGCGAACATGGCCGGCGCGGTGACGCCGGCGTTGTTGACGAGGATGTGCAGGATGCCGTGGGCGAGGGCGGCGGCCCGGGTGACGGCGGCCTCGGCGGCGGACCGGTCGCGTACGTCGAGGGGCGCGCTGTCGGCCGTACCCCCGGCCGCCGTGATCTTCCCGGCGACGGACGCGGCGGCGGCCGCGTCGACGTCGGTGACGAGGACGGCAGCGCCGGCCCGGGCGAGCGCGTGGGCGACGGCGGCGCCGATGCCGCCCGCGGCTCCGGTGACCAGCGCCGCGCGTCCCGTCAGGTCGAACAGCGCGTTGTCGTGGCCCACTACCTGCTCGCCGCCGCTACGGCCGCGCGGGCCCGGGCGCGGAAGGCCTCCAGCTTGTCGACCGGCTCCTTGAGCTGGCGGCTGCGGGCCCGGATGCTGACGTCGTGCCCCTCGGCGGCCTTGCGCAGGGCCCCGACCGTGGCCTGGTCGCGCGGGATGTGCGCGAAGGGGTCGAAGGAGTACCAACGCATCGCGTTCTCGTGGGTGATCTTCACGGTGTCCGCGTCCGGGACGTCGAACTCGGCGAGGACGCCGTGCAGTTGCTCGGGGGCGTCGGGCCACAGGGAGTCGCTGTGCGGGTAGTCGCCCTCCCAGCAGATGTTGTCGATGCCGATCTCGTGCCGCAGCTTCACGCCGAGCCGGTCGGTGATGAAGCAGGTCAGGAAGTGCTCGCGGAAGACCTCGGAGGGCAGCTTGCCGCCGAAGTCCTGGAGGGTCCAGGCGGCGTGCATCTCGAAGGTGCGGTCGACGCGCTCCAGGAAGTAGGGGATCCAGCCGGTGCCGCCCTCGGACAGGGCGATCCTGAGGCCGGGGAAGTCCTTGAGGGCCCGCGACCACAGCAGGTCGGCGGCGGCCTGGACGAGGTTGATCGGCTGGAGGGTGATCATCACGTCCGGCGGTGAGTCGACCGCCGGGATGGCGAGGCGGCCGGAGGAGCCGATGTGCACCGACAGGACGGTGCCGGTGTCGCAGGCGGCCTGCCACACCGGGTTCCAGTAGGGGTCGTGGAAGCTCGGGTAGCCGAGCGCGGCCGGGTTCTCCGGGAAGGTCATCGAGTGGCAGCCCTTGGCGGCGACCCGGCGCAGCTCGCCGGCGCACAGTTCGGCGTCCCAGATGGCGGGCAGGGCCATCGGGATGAAGCGCCCCGGGTAGGAGCCGCACCACTCGTCGATGTGCCAGTCGTTGTACGCCCGTACCAGCGCGAGGGAGAAGTCGGAGTCCTCGGTGGCGAACATGCGGGCCGAGAAGCCGGGGAAGGACGGGAAGTTCATCTGGGCGAGCACGCCGCCGGCGTTCATGTCCTTGACGCGTTCGTGGACGTCGTAGCAGCCGGGCCGGATCTCGTCCATGCCCTGCGGATCCAGGCCGTACTCCTCCTTGGGGCGTCCCGCGACCGCGTTGAGAGCGGCGTTGCCGACCGTGTTGTCCCGGAACTGCCAGACGTCGCTGCCGTCCTCGCGGTGGACGAGCTTGGGCGCGTCGTCCAGATACCGCTTCGGCAGGTGGTTGACGAAGACGTCCGGCGGCTCGATGACGTGGTCGTCGACGCTGATGAGAATCAGGTCGTCCTTGTTCATGCGAGGTCCCTTTCGCAGGTGTGCGGTTCAGTCCGAGGCGGGGAGGGGCTTGGCGGCCTTGAGGGTCATGGGGACGCCGTCGCAGGCGAGTTCGCCGGTGCCGGGGTGGGTGCAGAGCAGTTCGAGGGTGTCGTCGGCGTCGACGTAGCGCTTGCCGAGGAGGGTGACCGGGTCACCGCCCGTGGCGGGCGGGGGCGGTGCAGTGGCGGCGGCGACCATGGGGGCGCCGCCGCAGGTCAGAGCCGGCCGCCGGTCGGCTCGGGCGCGGACCACGACGACCCGGGTGGTGCACACCGTGCTGGCGAGCTGGTCACCGGGGCGCGGCGTCGGAGCTGGTGAGGTCATGGCTGGGGTCCTTTCCGGCCGAGGGTCCGGGGGTTGTCCCCCGGGACGGCACCGCACACAGGCGGTCGGCGAGCACGGCGAGGTCGTAGGACTGGCGGGCCATCCAGAACCGCAGGAAGCCGGTGAGCGAGTACCGCAGGAACAGTGCGGCGCCGACGACCGTGCCCGCGATGCCGCCGAGGCCGAGGGCGAGGGCGTCGTTCTGGTCGAGTTGGTTCTGGGTGTTGTGCGCAACGAAGTACGCCGACGCCGCGAGGACCAGGCCGACGGTCATGAGAGCGACGCCGAGGCGCAGCCACAGGCCCGCTCGGGCGGCGGCCGGGTCGGGGATCCTGAGGTCGGCCAGTTCGCGGACGAACCGGTCCGCGCGCGCGGCCGGCTGCGGCTCGGTGGATGTCATGCGGAACTCCCCAGGTAGAGGGCGGACAGTTCGTCGCGCAGCCCGCCGTCGGGGCGGCCCTGGCGTTCGATGCGGCCGCGCACGAGGACGGCGGCATGGTCGGCGATGCCGAGGACGGCCGCCGCGAACTGCTCGACGACCAGGACCGCGACGCCCTGCCGGGCGATCTCGGCGACCTGTTCGTAGAGCCGGGAGACGACCAACGGGGCGAGCCCCATGGAGAGTTCGTCGAGGAGCAGTACGGCCGGGTCGGTGGTCAGCCCCCGGGCGAGGGCGAGCATCTGCTGCTCGCCGCCGGAGAGCGTGCCCGCCGCCTGGCCCGCGCGCTTTCCCAGGACCGGGAAGCGGGCGTAGGCGGTCTCCTGGATCTCCTCGCGGGTGCGGCCGGTGAAGGTCATCATCAGCAGGTTGTCGCGGACGGAGAGGCTGGGGAAGACTCCGCGTCCCTCGGGTATGAGGCAGACCCCGGCCCGGGCCAGGTCGCGGGGGTCGGCGCCGGTCATGTCCCGTCCGCCGAACCGGAGTTGGCCGGACCGCGGCCTATGGAGTCCGGCGGCGACGTGCAAGGTGGTCGTCTTTCCCGCCCCGTTGGGTCCTAGCAGCGCGACGACCTGTCCGGCGCCGACGCTCAGGTCGACGCCGTGCAGGACGGTGATGCCCTCGTGGGCGGCGCGTACGGCACGCAGTTCGAGCAGAGCGTTCACACGTCCCCCAGGTAGGCCGCGAGCACCGTCTCGTCGTTCCGGATCACCTCGGGCGGTCCTACGGCGATGACCTTGCCGAGGTCGAGGACGTACACCTCGTCGCACACCCCCATGACCAGCCCCATGTCGTGCTCGACCAGGACCACCGCGGTGCCGTCGGCGGCGAGCGAGCGCAGCAGCGCGGCGAACCGTTCGGTCTCCTCGCCGTCCTGCCCGGCGGCGGGCTCGTCGAGGAGCAGGAGTGCGGGGCGTACGGCCAGGGCGCGGCCGACCTCGACCAGGCGGGCGACGCCGGTGGGGAGGTTGTCGGCACAGGTGTCGGCGACGCCGGTCAGGCCGAGCCGGTCGAGGAGGTCCTCGGTCAGCCGTGCGGCGCGCCGGCGCTCGGGGCCGAGTTCGGCGGCGACGAGGAGGTTGTCGCGGACGCTCAACCGGCCGAAGAGTTCGAGGCGTTGGAAGGTGCGGGCCAGTCCGTGCCGGCAGCGGCGGGCGGGTCCGAGGCGGGTGACGTCCCGGCCGCCGAGGGCGACCCTGCCCGTCGAGGGCCGGCGCAGTCCGGACACCACGTCGAACAGGGTGCTCTTCCCGGCCCCGTTGGGCCCGATGAGGCCGGTGATCCGGCCCCGGTCGGCGCTCATGCCGACGCCGTCCAGGGCGCGGTTGCCGCCGAAGGCGACGATGACGCCGCTAACGTCCAGCAGTGGCACGGGCCAGCACCTCCCCGTCCTGGGGCCGCCAGGGCCGTCGTACGCCCCACCACTCGACCGGCACGTCCGGCACGGCCTGCGGAGCCTTGCGCGCGGCGGCCCAGCCGCGCAGGGCGAGCGCCAGCACCAGGGAACCGGCCAGGAACGTCCAGTCGCCGATCGCGTGGGTCAGCCGCAGCACCCAGCCCAGGGCCAGGGCGGCCAGCAGGACGGGCAGGGCGACCAGGTCCCGGCCGAGCGGCTCCCAGGAGCGCCGGAGGCGGGCGACGAGTCCCCCGGGGCTGTGGCCGAGCCCCATGCCCGCGAGGGCGGGCAGCAGCGCGACGACGTTCTGGGTCCACGAGGCCGCGCCGATCAGGATGTTCGGCCCGATGTAGGCGGTGCCCGCGAAGAGGCCGTTGCCGACCGCGCCGAGGCCGCCGATGACGGCGACGAGGAAGATCGGCAGCCCGGCGACGAGGTTGAACTGCTCGGCGGTGACGGCCCGTTGCTGCATGCCGTAGAGGGCGCCGCCGAGGCCCGCGATACCGGCCGACAGCGCGAACACCGCCACCTTGGTCACCAGGAGGTTGCCGCCGAGCGTGGCGTACGCGGCCTCGCTGTCCCGCAGCGCGATCAGGCGTCGGCCGAATCCGCTGCGGCGCAGCCGGGCGACGGCGAGCGAGGCGAGGCCCAGGCAGACCGCGGCGAGGACCGTCAGGTCGGCGGCGGAGTCCAGGTGCAGGCCGAACAGGTCGGGCCCGCTCATGTCGACCGAGCCTTGGTCGAACAGCGAGATACGCGCCCCGAACACGTGGAAGGACGGCAGGGTGAAGATCCAGCGGTCCAGGACCACCGCCACCGCCGCCGTCCCCAGGGCCAGATACACGCCGGAGAAGCGCAGCGCGGGTACGGCGATCAGCGCCCCGACGGCCCCGGACACGGCGATCGCGGCGGCCAGCGCCCACCACTCCCCGTGGGCGCCGAGGTGCCCCCAGACGACTGCGCCGATACCGGCCAGGCTCAGCTGGCACAGGGAGATCTGGCCGGCGTACCCGGCGAGCGGGACGTACGACAGGGCGACGATGCCGAGGGAGAAGACCGGCCCGTAGGTGACGAGGTCGGCCTCGTCCAGGACCGTGGCCAGGACCACCCCGAACGCGACGGTCGAGGCGGCGAAGACGGCCGTACCGCGCAGGCCGGGCGCCGGGACCTGGACCAGGCGCCGGTCGCGGTGGCGCAGGCGCGGGTGGCGGAAGAGGAGCAGGGCGAGGAAGAGCAGCAGGGCCGGGGCGGCCAGGCGCAGTCCGGGCAGGTAGGGGTTCTGGGGGAGGTAGCCGGTGAGGTAGCTCTCCAGGCAGCCGACGACGACCGCGCCGGCGAAGGTGAGGGGCAGGCTGCGCAGCCTGCCGAAGACGGCGGCGGTGTAGGCGCTGACGATCAGCAGGGAGAGCTGGGAGGCGTCCAGGGCGACGGTCGGGGCGATGAGGATGCCGCCGATCGCGGCGAGCTGGGTACCGAGGATCCAGGCGACCCGGCCGGCGCGGACCGGGTCGGCGCCGGTGAGCCGGACCAGGGCTCGGTCGTCGACGGTGGCGCGCATCTCGGCACCGGTGCGGGTGCGGGTGAGCAGGAACCACAGTCCGACGGCGACCGCCACCGCGACGGCCATGGTGATGGCCTGGTGCCAGGTGACGGTGGCCGGACCGAGGTGGAAGGGCCGCCTGCCGGCGAAGAACACCGACAGGGGGCGGGGCACGTTGGGGTCCCAGATCCAGCGGGCGGCGGCGATGGCACCGCTGAGCAGCGCCAGCGTCATCACCAGGCGTTCGGCCTCGCCGAGCCGTTGCACGGGCCGCATCAGGACCCGTTCGACGGCGAGGCCGAACGCGGGGGCGAGCACCAGCAGGACCACGGCCAGCGCGACCGGGACCGGCCAGCCCCAGCCGATGGTGAACTGCCAGTAGCAGAACGCCGCCAGCATGCCCGCCGCCCCGTGCGCGAAGTTGAACACGCCGGTGGTGACGTAGGTGAGGACCAGGCCGCTGCCGATCACCGCGTAGACGGCGGCGGTGCTCAGGCCGACGATCCCGAAGGTCAGGAACTGCTCCATCTACTTCACATCGCTCATGCTCTTGCCGACGTCGGCGAGGGTGAGGGGCTTGCCGTAGTCGCCCTTGTACTCGTAGGCGGGCGCGTTGCAGCGGTAGGCGCCGTCGTCGGGCTCGAAGTCGGCCGGCTGCCAGCCCTTGGAGGTGGCCTTCTCGATGTTGAAGCAGGTCAGCGGGGCGTCCTTCTTCGACAGGTCGACCGGGGCGAGCAGGCCGCCGCCCGTCCAGGAGGTCTCCTTGGTGGCGGCCTGGTAGACGCAGGTGCGGGTGAGGGCGTCACCGCAGGAGGAGGCGGCCTTGGCGAACAGCAGCCAGGCGGCGAAGCCGCGTACGCCGGGCAGGGTGATGTGCGCCTTCGGGGCGTACTTCTCGAACAGGGCGACCAGTTGACCGGTCGCGGGGTTGTCGGCCGCCTTCTCCAGCGGGTGGACACCGCTGAGGTCGGCGAAGTTGTTCTGGTGGTCGAGGGAGGTGCCGGCCAGTTGCAGGAACGCGGGTCCGTAGGCGTTGTTGTTGGCGTCGATCCAGTCTAGCTTGTAGTCCATGCCGGTCAGGATCTGTTCCAGCTTGGCCAGGCTCGCGAAGTCCCCGTTGAAGACGAGGCCCTTGACGCCCTTGCTCTTGATGGACTGGGCGTAGGGGGTCCAGTCCGAGACACCGGCGGCCGGGTAGAGGTCCTGGTAGGTGATCTTCCCGCCGGCCGCCTCGAGCATCTCCCCGGTCTCGGCGTTGAGGACCTTGGTCACCGGCGCGTCGCCGGCGATGGTGCCGACGGCGGTAGCCGACTTCGGATAGGCCTGCTTCAGCAGCCAGTCGTAGTAGCCGGCGTAGCGGCCGTACGACGCCCCGCCGGTCTCGTTGAGCTGGAGGTCCGAGCCGACGTTCTGGACCTGGCTCACCTGGGCCGGGAAGTCGGGGAGCAGGCACTTCAGCCGGTCCTGGACCCCGAGGGCGTCCAGTGCCGCGCCGCCGCCGACGAGCGCGAAGTCGTCCTTGCAGGCCTCCAGCATCCGCTGGCGCACCTCGGTGAGCCGGGAGTCGCGGGTGGTGGCGACGAGCTTGCGGCCGTCGATGCCGCCGGCCGCGTTGCACCAGGAGGTGAACACCTTGGCGGTGTCGACGAATTCGGAGTTCTTGGTGAAGCCGACGTCGGAGAAGACGCCCACGTCGATGGTGTCGGCGGTGACGCCCTGGGCGGGCGCGCTCTTCGCGTCGCCCGGTCCGCAGACGTCCTTCAGGTCTCCGAAGTCGCCGCTCGTGGCCTGCTGGGCGGCCTTGGTGGGGGTCGCGTCGCCGTCGCCGGCCGTACCGGCGCTGTCGTGTCCGCCGCAGCCGGCGACGGCGAGCAGCGTGGCCGCCGCCAGGGCGGCGGGGATTGCCTGGACTCTCACGGGGTTCCTCCTCGGTGGTGTTCCCCGGACTGCCGTGTGCCGTCGGTCAGCCGGCCGGCACGGCGAAGGTCTTGAGTTCGAGGAACTCCTCAAGGCCCGCGACGCCCATCTCCCGGCCGATCCCGGACTGCTTGAACCCGCCGAACGGGGCGTCGGCGGCGAAGTAGTTGCCGCCGTTGATGCTGAAGGTGCCGCTGCGGATCCGCCGGGCGACCGCGGTCGCCCGCTCGTCGTCGGCGCCGATCACCGCACCGGACAGGCCGTACACCGAGTCGTTGGCGATCCGGACGGCGTGGTCCTCGTCGTCGTAGGCGATGACGGCGAGCACCGGTCCGAAGACCTCCTCCTGGGCGATCTCGGCGGCCGGGTCGACGCCGGCGAGCAGGGTGGGCTCGTAGAAGAAGCCCTCCCGTTCGGCGGGCCGGCCGCCGGTCACCAGGCGGGCCCCGGCGGCGACGGCCCGCTCGACCATGCCGTGCACCTTGGCCCGCTGTTTCTCACTGATCAGGGGGCCCATATGGGTCTTGGGGTCGGCCGGGTCGCCGTACCTGACCTTGCCGAGCATGGCGGCGACGAGGTCCACCGTCTCGTCGTGCTTCTCGCGCGGGACCAGCAGGCGTGAGGTGAGCGCGCAGCCCTGGCCGGAGTGCGAGCAGATGGTGAAGGCGGCGAACGTCGCGGCGGCGGCGAGGTCGGCGTCGTCGAGCACGATCATCGCGGACTTGCCGCCGAGTTCCAGGAACACCCGCTTCAGGGTGGTGGAGGCGGCGGCCATGATCGCCTTTCCGACCGGGGTCGACCCGGTGAAGGTGATCATGTCGATGCCGGGGTGGGTGGTGAGCAGCTCACCGGTCTCGGGGCCGGACGAGGTCAGGACGTTGACGACGCCCGCGGGGATGCCGGTCTCCTCGGCGATGATCCGGCCGAGCGCGAGGGTCGTCCACGGGGTGTCCGGTGCGCCTTTCAGTACGACCGTGCAGCCGGCGGCGAGCGCGGGGGCGAGCTTGGCGAGGGCCAGCTGGTTGGGGAAGTTGTACGGCAGGATGGCCGCGACGACTCCGGCGGCCTCCTTCTCGATCCAGCGGCGGTGGTGCCGTCCCCGGCTCTCCAGGACGGGCAGCTCCTCGCGGAACGGGTAGCGTTCGAGCAGGTCGGCGTAGTACTTGACCATCTCGATCGGCTCGTCGAGCTGGGGCCCGTGGGTGAGCGAGCGGGGTGCGCCCACCTCGGCGATGGTCAGGTCGCGCAGCTCCTCGCGGTGCGCGTGCAGCGCGTGGTACAGGCTGCGCAGGCAGCGCAGCCGCAGGTCGCGGTCGCGCATCCAGTCGGTGGTGTCGAACGCCCGGCGGGCGGCCGCCACGGCGGCCCCGACATGCTCGGCGTCCGCGTCGGAGGCCGTCCCCAGCACCTTCCCGGTGGACGGATCGACGGTCTCGAAACTGCGTCCCGCCTGTACGAGACGCCCGTCGATCAACAGCCGGCCCTCATGGAAAAGACTCACGGCTCCCCATCTCTTCTGGGTGTCACAGGTCCTGCTTGCCACGGCCCTGCCTGCGGTGGAAAGTAGCTTCTCAGTAGAGGAGAAGCAACCATCCGCACAGGAGAATTGGGCATTCACACGGGAGCGGGAGGAATCACGCCCGGTCAGCGCACGGGGCGGATTCAGCCTGCCGAGGCCGGGACTTCGGCAGGCTCCAGGCATGACGGTTGACGCCACCGCGACCCAGGTGAAAATCTGGGACTCGAAATCGAGAATCCCATTCTCGCTACTGTTCAGGGAGCTTGCATGCCGCCTCGCCTGCCTCCGCTGCCCGACGACCAGTGGGACGACCGGACCCGCGAGGTGCTCGCCGCACTCCTTCCCCGGCGCATGCGCAACGCCGCGGCGGCCGGCAACGCCATGTCCACACTCGTCCGGCACCCCGACCTGACCGCGGCCTTCCTCCCCTACAGCACCTACCTCCTGGTCGGCTCGACGCTGCCGGACCGCCTGCGCGAGCTGGTCGTCCTGCGGATCGCCAGGCGCCACGACTGCGCCTACGAGTGGACCCACCACTTCCACGCGGCCCGGCAGTGCGGTCTGACCGAGAGCGAGATCGAGGCCGCCGGCCAGGGCAAGGCGGCGGACCCGCTGGAGAGCGCGGTGCTCGCCGCCGTCGACGAACTCGACGAGAACTCCGACGTCACGGACGGCACCTGGGCCGCGCTCGCGGCACACCTGGACGAACACCAGCTGATGGACCTGGTGTTCACCGTGGGGACGTACGCCCTCATGGCGATGGCCTTCAACACCTTCGGCATCCGGCCCGAACACGACGCGCGCGAGCGTGCGGAAAGGAGGCGGGCCCGTGACCGCTGACGACACCACCGCCGACCTCGTGGCGATCCAGCAGCTGCTCGCCCGGTACGCCGTGACCATCACCCGCGGCGACATCGACGGGCTGCTCGCGGTCTTCACCCCCGACGGCAGCTACAGCGCCTTCGGCGACACCTATCCCCTCGCCGACTTCCCGGCACTGGTCGCGGCGGCCCCCAAGGGGCTGTTCCTCACCGGTACGCCCCTCGTCGAACTGGACGGCGACACGGCGACCGGCACCCAGCCGCTGTGCTTCGTCGACCACGCCACGCACGAGATGCGCATCGGCTACTACGACGACACGTACACCCGCACCGCCGGGGGCTGGCGGCTGCGCACCCGGGCGATGACCTTCATCCGCCGCAGCGGCGCCCACGACTCGGGACGCCCGCACGCCTTCGAACGCCCGGCCGTATGAACGCCTTCGCCTTCACCGGCGCCACCACGACGGCGGAGTTCCGCACCGCCCTGCGGAGCTGGCTGGACGAGCACGACCTCTCCCCCGGCTCCGACAGCTCCTTCGACGCCCAGGTCGCCCAGCTGGCGCGGGTGCGCCGGGCCCTGTTCGACGCGGGCTGGATGCGGTACGGCTGGCCGGCGGAGGTGGGCGGCCTCGGCGGACCCGCGGTCCTGCGGGCGGTGCTCGGCGAGGAGGTCGCCACCCGGGGCCTGGCCGAGCCGGGCATCTGGTCGATGGTCGAGGTCCTCACCCCGACCCTCGTCGCCTACGCCCGTCCCGAACTGGCCGCCGCCATGGTCCCGTTACTGCTGAGCGGCCGGGAGCAGTGGTGCCAGGGCTTCTCCGAGCCGGGCTCGGGCAGCGACCTGGCCTCCCTGACCACGAAGGCGGTGCGGCGGGACGACGGCAGGTGGGTGGTCAACGGGCAGAAGGTGTGGACGAGTCTCGCCCAGTACGCGGCCCGCTGTGTCCTGCTCACCCGCACCGCCCCCGGCCACGGGGGCATCACCGCTTTCTTCGTCGACATGGACACCCCCGGCATCACCGTCCGGCCGCTGCGCACGATGCACGGCGTCGACGAGTTCGCCGAGGTCTTCCTCGACGACGTGGCCGTGCCCGCCGACCGCATGCTGGGCCGCCCCGGCGACGGCTGGCGGCTCGCGATGGACCTGCTCCCGCACGAGCGCTCCACCTGCTTCTGGCACCGCATCGCGCATCTCTACACCCGCCTGGACCGCCTGGTCGCCGAGACCGGCACCCCGGACGACGCGGCTCTCGGCGCCGCCTATCTCGCCCTGCACACCGTCCGCTGCCGCTCCCACGCGACCCAGCGCCGGCTCGCGCAGGGCACCCGGCTCGGCCCGGAGACCTCGGTCGACAAGGTGCTGCTGGCCACCGCCGAACAACAACTCTTCGAGACGGTACGGGACTTGCTGCCCGGCGTCCTGGAGCTGACCGGGACGCCCTGGCGGTCGGAGTACCTCTACGCGAAGGCGGCCACCCTCTACGGCGGCACCGCCGAAATCCAGCGCAACATCATCGCCCGCCGGCTGCTCGACCTGGGGAGAGAGTGAGCATGGACCCCGCCGAACTGGAACTGCTGTCGAAGACGCTCCGCAAGACGATGACGGTCACCGCCCCGGGCCCGGCCCTGGACGCGGCACTGACCGAGCTGGGCTGGCCCGCACTGCTGGCCGAGTTCCCGGGGGTGGCCGTCGCGACGGTGTTCCGGCTGCTGGGCGAGACGGGCGCGCATGCCTCGGTGCTGACCGATGTGGTGGGCGCGGCGACCCTGCCGTACGCGGGTGGCCGGTGGGTGGTGTGGGAGTACGGCGGTTCGGGGACGGGTGCCGGACTGGACGAGGAGCTGCCCCTGCGGCCGGTGGCCACCGGTGCTCCCGTGCCCCTCGCCGCCGGCCGGCGGGCGGTCGGCTGGTGGCTGCTCGGCACCGGCCACGCCATGCTGGCGCTCGCCCGGGGGCATGCCCTGGACCGCGTCCAGTTCGGCCGGCCGCTGGCCGCCTTCCAGGCGGTACGGCACCGGCTCGCGGAGACCCTGGTGGCGCTGGAGGGCGCCGAGGCCGCCCTCACGGCGGCCGAGGACGATCTCGGCGCACTGCTGGCGAAGGCGGCGGCCGGGCAGGCGGCGCTGACCGCGGCCCGGCACTGCCAGCAGGTGCTGGGCGGGATCGGGTTCACCGCCGAGCACCCGCTGCACCGGCACGTCCGCCGGGCCGTCGTCCTGGACGGCCTGCTGGGCAGCGCGCGGGAGCTGACCCGCGAAGCCGGGGCGCTGGTGCGCACGCAGGGCACCGCGCCCCGGCTGGTTCAGCTGTGACTCACCAGGACAGCGGACCGTTGACGTCGAAGTAGCCGCCGGTCGGTCCGTCCGGGCCGAGCTGCGCCATCCGGACGATGATCTCGGCGCCCTCCGCCACGGTCTGCGTGCCCGTGTTGCCGTTCAGGTCGGTCTTGGTGAAGCCGGGCTCGACGGAGTTGATCCGCATGGCCGGGAACGCCTTCGCGAACTGCACGGTGAGCATGTTCACGGCGGTCTTGGAGGTCGGGTACGCGATGCCCGGGTAGAAGTGGGCGGGGTGATCGGGGTCGGAGAGGGCCGTCAGCGAGGCCAGACCGCTGCTGACGTTGACCACGACCGGTGCCGCCGAGCGCCGCAGCAGCGGCAGGAAGGCGTGCAGGACGCGGACCACACCGAAGACGTTGGTCTCGAAGGTGTTCCGCATCTGGTCGGCGGTCACGGTCTCGGCGGTGGGCACGCTGTTGTCCGCGGTCCGGGTCTCGATCCCGGCGTTGTTGATCAGGACGTCGAGTCCGCCGTCGGCCTCGATCGTCTTGGCCGCGGCGTCGACGGTGACGTCGTCGGTGACGTCGAGGAGGACGAACCGGGCGCCCAGTTCCTCGGCGGCCCGGCGGCCGCGCTCGGCGTCCCGGGCTCCGATGTACACGGTGTGACCTGCGGCGATGAGCTGGCGGGCGGTTTCGTAGCCGATGCCCTTGTTGGCCCCGGTGATCAGTGTTGTCGTCATGCGTCCAGCCTGCGCCCCGGCCGCCCGGTCAGCCAGAAGACCCTTCTTCCTGGGACTGCCGGTACCACCGACGCACCTCTCCGACCTGGGCTTACTGAGGCCGAACCGGCTGTGACCTGCCAGGCCGGGTTACAGAGGCGATCGAAGGCAGTCAGAGACACCGGCCTCCGGTGCCAGAGCCCACGAAACTGCTGCGCTTGTCGGACGGCTGGCGCCGGAAGATCTGTGGGAGTTGTTCCAGCGAGTGGTCCCGCCGACTCCGGAACGCCCCAGGGTGGTGGACATCGTCGGCGAGGCGACCGCGAGGTGCCGGCTTCGGGAACAGCCGGCAGCAAACGGTGTCACATGGTGTTCGCGAGAGCTGCGCCTTGCTCACGGCGGGCGACCGGCGCACGCTGGTGGCATGAGCGTTCACGAGAGCCCCACGCTCATCATGTCCGTGCAGCGCGCCTTCCGCCTGCTGGAGGCGGTGAGCGCCCACGAGAACGGCGCGCCGGCGAAACAGCTGGCACGTGAGACGGAGCTGCCTCTGGCGACCGCCTATCACCTGCTGCGGACGCTGGTCCACGACGGATACCTGCGGAAGCTGGGCGACGGCGGCTTCGTCCTGGGCGACAAGCTGCAGACGCTGCACACCGCGGGTCGCGCGCAGGCGCTGCTCAGCCGCGTCCGGCCGACACTCGCCGCGCTGCGCGACGAGCTGGCCGCCGCCACCTACCTCACGTTCTACGAGGGGGGCGAGATCAGTGTCGCCGAGATCGTCGACGGCCCCCGCGCGCCCCGGGTCGACCTCTGGGTGGGATTCGAGGACGCGGGACACGCCACCGCGCTGGGCAAGTCCGTACTGCGCGAACTGGACAACGACGCCCGCCGTGACTACCTCTCCCGGCACGATCTCGCCGATCTGACGCCACGGACCATCACCAGCCTCCCGGAACTGCTCCGCAGGCTCGACTCTTCCCCCATGGCTCCAGCCGTCACGGATATCGAGGAGTACGCCCTCGGCACGGTGTGCGTCGCCGTACCCATCTACCGTGGTGACGTCCTCGGCTCGCTCGGCGTCTCCCTCCCGGCGGATCGGCTCCCCCGACTCACGGAGATCGGGATCCGACTGCTCCCGATCGCCGACCGCGTGACCAGAGGCCTCTCGCTCACTATCTGAAAATCCTCTCCTTGTGACTTACTGACCGAACCCCTTTCCTGGATGAAACGGACAAGTCGGGAGTACGTCCCCTACAGGTGAGGATTGCGGACAGCGACATGAGGCAGGCGCGAGACCATGGTGGCGGCCACTGGCCGTTGCGGCCGCTCAGCGAACGACTGGCGGGCCCGGGGGCGCAGGTTCCGAAACGCGCCTCCGCCCCGTTGGCCGCCGGTATTCCCGTCGTGCCGGTTCTGGTCGTCTCCGGCATCGTGTTCGTGGACGTCTGCGGCGGATCAGGGATGTTCTGGCTGCCGTTGCTGGCGGCCGGGCCGGCTCTGGCCGCCAGTACCAACGGTCCCCGGGGCGTCCTGTGCGTTGGACTCCTCGCCGGGGTGCTGGGCGCGACCCTGGGTGCCAGGGAGGGAAGTCCGGGGCACGAGCTGGCGGCCGTGCTCTCGGCCCTGCTGGCCGTCACTCTGGCGAGTGCCCTGGCCAGCGCACTGCGCGGCCGTCGGGAACGGGTGCTCGCCGCCGTCCGCTCGGTCGCCGAGGCCGCCCAGCACGCGGTTCTCAAACCCATCCCGGAGACCGTGGGCCCGTTCCGAGTCGCGGTCCGCTACAGCGCCGCGGCGGCGGAAGCCCGAATCGGCGGTGATCTCTACGCCCTCGTGCCCACCCCGCACGGGGTACGGCTGATCGTCGGCGACGTACGCGGCAAGGGGCTGACGGCGGTGGAGATCGCCGCTCTCGTCCTCGGTGTCTTTCGCGAGGCAGCCTATGACGAGCCCGATCTGCTCGCTGTCGTCGGCAGGATCGAGCGCAGTCTGGCGCGCAACCTCGGGCCCGACGACTTCGTCACCGCCGTGGTCGTCGGACACCCGAGCCCGGGGCAACTGGAAGTGGTCAACTGCGGACATGCGCCTCCCCTGCTGATACCCGCGTCAGGAGGCGTCGTCGCGGTCGAAGCCACCCGTCCGGCTCCGCCCCTCGGCCTGCGCGCCCTCGTCGACGAGTCCCCCTGCCTTGAGATTCTGCCCTTCTCCGACGGAGATCAGCTGCTGCTCTACACCGACGGGGTCACCGAGGCCCGCGACCGTGCCCGCGAGTTCTACCCGCTGGCCCAAAGAGTGGCCCACCACGTGTCCGACGAGCCGGAACACATCCTCTCCGCGGTCCATGACGAACTGCTGGCACATGTGGGTGGTCGGCTGCACGACGACGCGGCGCTGCTCCTGCTCCGTATGGAGACCCTGGACGAACCGGTCCCGTCCGAATCGGCGGTACCGGGAGCGGCCGCCACGGAACCGGGAAACCAGGTCGGACGCGGGTCCGTCGCCGTGGTGTCGGGCTGTCGGTCCGCAGCCGGGGCCCGGACGGTGAAGGGCGATCGGCCGAGCGGAGCGGCGCCGCGTTCTTATCGGGTCAGGGCCGCTGACGGTACGGGAGCCGGCGTCGGCACCCTTTGAACGACCCGGGGCCGGCCGGCTGAACTGTGGAACCCTCCCCGTGGCGAACCGCCGGCGCTCGGTGCAGCAACGCGCCCTGTCACACCGCGACGAGATCGGCCCACCGGGTGATCCCGCCCGGACGGACGTCCATGCCGTAGCGAGTGGCCAGCGCGTGGACGATTTCCTCGCCCCGGCCGTGCTCGTCCGGGTCGATCCCCGCGGGCGGTTGTCCCGCAGTACGTGCGGGCCCCGCATCGGTGACCTCGATGCGCAGGGTGCCGAGACCGGCGTCGTGGATCCACGAAAGCCGCAGCATCGCCGGGGGCAGGGCATGGACGATCGCGTTGGTGAGGAGTTCCGACACCACCAGCAGTGCGTCCTCGACGATCTCCGGTGACACCTGCCAGGCGGCCAGGACAGCGCCCGCCCGTCGACGTACGTCCGGGACGGCAGCGGCGAGGGGCGGCATCGGCAAGACCTGTTCGCATGCCCCCCGTACCAGGGTGTTGAGCTGTACCGCCATCTTGTGTCTCCAGAGGTGAGCGCCACAGGCCCCGCGTCAGACGCCTCGGCGCTTTGCCGGGCCTGCTAGCACGCTAAGGAGCCAGGCCGGGTCGGTCAATGAATGGCGGTCGGCATTACCGAACGCCGCCGCCCGCTCCGGTGCCACGGCGGGCCCCCGCACGTACGGCAGACCGTCCGCGACGGTAATAGGCTCGCTTCATGGCCGGTCCGGTCCAGTCGATCGAACGGGCGGCCGCGATTCTGCGCCTGCTCGCAGGTGGGCCCCGCCGACTCGGGCTCGGAGAGGTGGCGGCCTCGCTCGGGCTGGCCAAGGGAACCGCGCACGGCATTCTGCGCACACTCCAGCACGTGGATTTCGTGGAGCAGGACGCGACGACCGGAAAGTACCAGCTCGGAGCTGCCTTGCTGCACCTCGGCACGAGCTATCTCGACGTCAACGAGTTGCGGTCCCGATCCATCAACTGGGCCGACGCCCTGGCCGCCCGCAGTGGGGAAGCGGTACGCCTGGGCACCCCCCTGGAAGGCATGGTCCTGGTCGTCCACCATGTGTTCCGGCCCGACGACACGCTCCAGACTCTGGACGTGGGCTCGCTGCTGCCGTTGCACGCCTCCTCGCTGGGCAAGGTGCTGCTGGCGTATGGGACCGCGCCCTTCGAATCCGCCGTGGATTCGGGGCTGGAGGCCTACACGCGGCACACCCTGGTCACCCGGGAGCAACTCACCCGGGCACTCGCCGAGGTCCGGGAACTGGGCTGGGCCGCCGAGATACAGGAGATGAGCATGGGTGAGGCCGGGCTCGCCGTGCCGATCCGCGGGCATGGCGGCCTGGTCGTCGGCGCCATCGGGCTGTCCGGCCCGGTCGAGCGGGTCTGTGACAGCCAGGGCCACCCCCGGACCGGCCTGATCACGCTGATCCGTGAGGCGGCACGGGCGATCTCCAGAGACCTGGGTGCCGCTCGCTGGTAAGGCCCCCGGCTACCTCCGCGATCCATCGGAAGGCGGACCCGATCATGGTGGAACGGTATGTGATGTCCATCGATCAGGGCACCAATTCCACGCGATGTATTTTGTTCGACCGGGGCGGGCGCCTGGTGTCCGTCGCGCAGAGAGAGCACCAGCAGCACTTCCCCAGGCCCGGCTGGGTCGAGCACGACGCCGTCGAGATCTGGCACAACCTGCGACGTGTGGTGTCCGAGGCCATGGCCGGAGCCGGTACGGCCGTCGAGGCGGGACAGGTCGCCGCCATCGGCGTGGCCAATCAGCGGGAGACGACGGTGCTCTGGGACCGGCGTACGGGAGTCCCGCTGGGCCGGGCGATCGTCTGGCAGGACACGCGTACGGCGCCGCTCGTCGAAGAGCTCAGAAACCGGCCCGGAGAGGAGTTCTTCCTCGACCGGTGCGGTCTGCCGCCCTCCACCTACTTCTCGGCGCTGCGGATCCGCTGGCTGTTCGACCATGTCAAGGGCCTGGAACAGCGCGCGAAGGACGGTGAGGTGCTGTTCGGCACGATGGAGAGCTGGCTGATCTGGAACCTCACCGGCGGTGCGGAGGGCGGTCTGCACATCACCGACGCGACCAACGCCAGTCGCACCATGCTGATGAACATCCGTACCCTCACCTGGGACCAGGAACTTCTGGCGTTCTTCGGCGTCCCCCGTCCGATGCTGCCTGAGATCCGGTCCAACGCGGAGACCTACGACGAGGCCCACGCGCTGCTCCCCGGCGTGCCCATCACAGCCGCACTCGGCGACCAGCAGGCGGCGCTCTTCGGCCAGACCTGCTTCTCCCCGGGAGAAGCCAAGTGCACGTACGGAACGGGCAGCTTTCTGCTGCTCAACACCGGTACCGAGGTCATACGGTCCCGGCACGGACTGCTCACGACGGTCGCCTACAAGATCGGGGACCGGAAACCCGTCTATGCCCTGGAAGGGTCGATAGCCGTCACCGGCGCACTGGTCCAGTGGTTCCGCGACCGGCTGGGACTGATCAACAGCGCGCCGGAGATCGAAACGCTCGCGCGGACCGTCGAGGACAACGGCGGCTGCTACATCGTCCCCGCCTTCTCCGGCCTGTTCGCACCCCGCTGGCGCAGCGACGCACGCGGCGTCATCGTCGGCCTCACCTCCTACATCACCAGCGGGCACCTGGCCCGGGCCGTCCTGGAGGCCACGGGGTGGCAGACGCGTGAGGTCGTCGACGCCATGAACGCCGACTCCTCGGTCGCGTTGAAGGAGCTGAAGGTGGACGGCGGCATGACGGCGGACAACCTGCTCATGCAGTTCGTCGCCGACGTGCTCGACGTGCCCGTCGTACGGCCCATGGTCTCCGAGACGGTCTCCCTGGGCGCCGGCTACGCCGCCGGGCTCGCCGCCGACTACTGGCCGGACCTCGAGGTCCTGCGCCGTAACTGGCACCCTGCCGCTCGCTGGCTGCCCGGCATGGACCCCGGTCACCGGGAGTCGGAGTACGACAACTGGCAGCGGGCCGTCGAACGGTCGCTGGGCTGGATCAAACCGCCCCGATCTTCCTGACCGCACAGCCACTCACGGTGAGTGACGACCCTCGGTGCCCGCCCACACGGACGGCCGGACTCGTCTCGTCTTCCTCCACCATGAGCGCATGGCTACGGGTCGTGCACCCGTCACGACCAGCGAGAACAGCCGCTAGCTGAGCCACCGCTTGTGGCGCGAGCACAGGTGTGGGGTGCCGGCACATTTCATTCTGTTGGCCCTTGTTGCTGCGCAGCCCCTTCGACCCGGATTCGACCCCACACCGTCCTACACCCGTGAAGCATCCGTCTGACCTGCACAAATAACGACGCGAGGCGGTCCGAGACCGGGACTGCCAGTACCAGGCACATCCGCGGCCGACGGTGTTGACTGGGGGGCATGACGGCGACGGAACTCGGGCGGGCGCTGCGGCGCTGGCGCGACCGGGTGGCCCCGGACGCGGCAGGGCTGCCGGCCGGTGGCCAGCGGCGCGCGGCGGGTCTGCGGCGCGAGGAGCTGGCGTTGCTGGCCGGGATCTCGGTCGACTACGTCACGCGCCTCGAACAGGGCCGGGCGGTCAACCCGTCCGTGCAGGTCGTCGAGGCGCTGGCGCGGGCGCTGCGGCTCTCCGCGGACGAGCGGACGTATCTGTTCGGGCTGGCGGGGCTGGTGCCGCCGGGTCCGGACGTGGTTCCCGGGTATCTCACGCCCAGCGTGCAGCGGCTGCTGGACCGGCTGTCCGGCACTCCGGTCGCGGTTTCCGACGCGGCCATGACGCTCCTGGTGGCCAACCCGATGTACGCGGCCTTGATGGGCGACCCGTCCGGCCGGCGCGGCTTCGAGCGCAACGGCGTGTGGCGCAACTTCCTCGGCCGGCCGACCCGGGTGCGGCACACTCCCGAGGAACGCCGCGCCTTCGAGGTCGGCATGGTCGCCGAACTGCGCTCGACGGCCGCCCGCTATCCGGCGGACCGTCAGCTCCAGCGCATGATCACGGAGCTGCGTGCCGGGAGCGAGCGGTTCGCGGAGCTGTGGGACGCGGGGGTCGTCGGCCGGCTGGAGGCGTCACGCAAGACCGTCGAGCATCCGCAGGTGGGCCTGCTCACCCTGGACTGCGACCAGCTCCGGGTCGAGGGGCACGACCTGCACATCCTCGTGTACTCGGCCGAGCCGGGCACCGAGGCCGCCGAGAAACTGGAGCTGATCTCGGTGCTCGGCACCCAGAGCCTGGCCGAGCGGCGCTAACGCAGCTTCTGCTTCATCTCGTCCAGCTTCGCCAGGATCGGATGGCCGCTGACGCTCAGCGCGTTGCCGTGGCCGGTCTGGTGGATGTCGAACACCGACTGGACGGCGGCGTAGAAGCCCTGGACGTCCAGGGTCTGGTTGACGGCACGTTTGGCCTGGCGCAGTCCGAAGGCGGGCATCCGTGCGATCCGCTCGGCGAGTTCACGGGTGGCCGCGTCCAGCTCGGCGCGTGGCACGACCTGGTTGACCATGCCGACCCGCTCGGCCTCCTCGGCGGTCAGCGGCCGGCCGGTGAAGAGGATCTCCTTCGCCTTGCGGGCGCCCAGCTCCCAGGTGTGGCCGTGGTACTCGACGCCGCCGATGCCCATGGTGACGACCGGGTCGGAGAACAGGGCGTCCTCGGCGGCCACGATCAGGTCGCAGGGCCAGCAGAGCATCAGACCGCCGGCGATGCAGCGGCCCTGCACGGCGGCGATCGACGGCTTCGGTACGTTGCGCCAGCGCAGCGTGTACTCCAGGTACCTGCGGTTCTCGGCCCGGTAGATCCACTCCAGGGTAATCTCGTCGGGGCCGGGCCAGCGGTCCTTGAGGTCGTGCCCGGCGGAGAAGTGCTTCCCCTCGGCGCGCACCACGATCACCTTCACCTCCGCGTCCTCGGCGGCCCGCGTCCAGGCGGCGTCGAGTTCGTCGAGGAGGGCGGCGTTCTGGGCGTTGGCGGCCTCGGGCCGGTTGAGGGTGAGGGTGGCGATGCCGTCCCCGGCCTCGTACAGGATGTGCACGGACGTCTCCTCAGCGTCGGGGCAGACCGAGCACCCGCTCGGCGATGATCGTGCGCTGGATCTCGGACGTGCCGCCGGCGATGGTGCCGCCGAAGCTGCGGGCGAAGCGGTTGAACCAGCTGGCGGAGTCGTCGTCGAAGCTCATGTGGTGGTACGGCGCCGTCCGCGCCGGATGCACCAGGCCGTCGGGGCCGGACGCCTCCAGGACGTGCTCCAGGGCGTGCTGTGCCGCCTCCGAGCCGAACACCTTGAGCACGGACAGCGCCGGTACGTCCTGCTCGCCGCGGGCGGCGCGGGCGAGGGCGGCCGAGCCGAGCAGACGTAGCGCCTGGAGGTCCATGACGAGCGTGGCGTACCAGTCCTTCTCCAGGGCGTCGGTGGGCCGGAAGTCGCGTGCGGCGGCCTCCAGTCGCTCGGCCTCGCCCAGCCACATCAGGGTGCGCTCGTGCCCGAGGGAGCCGTTCGCGACCCGCCAGCCCTGGTGGAGGGGGCCGACGAGGTTCTCGGCGGGGACCCGGACGTCCTCGAAGAAGACCTCGTTGAAGTCCTTGTCGTCGGGGCTGGTGTAGGAGGCGAAGGGGCGGCGGGTCACGCCGGGGGTGTCGGTGGGGACGAGCAGGACGCTGATGCCCTTGTGCTTGAGGGCGGCGGGGTCGGTGCGGACGAAGGCGAGAAGCACGTCGGCGTCGTGGGCGCCGGACGTCCAGACCTTCTGGCCGTCGACGGTGAAGTGGTCGCCGTCGAGTACGGCGCGGGTGCGCAGGGAGGCGAGGTCGGATCCGGCGCCGGGCTCGCTCATGCCGAGGGCGGCGGTGAGCTCGGCACGCAGGATGGGCACGGCCCAGCGGTGCTTCTGCTCCTCGGTGCCGAAGGAGAGCAGCGAGGCGGCGATGATCCCGACGCCCTGCGGGTTGAAGCTGTGGCAGATACGGCGCCGGGACAGCTCCTCGCGGTGCACGTACTGCTGGACGACGGTGGCGTTGCGGCCGCCGAACTCGGGTGGGTTGCCGGGCAGCAGCCAGCCCTCGTCGAACTGGAGGCGCTGCCAGCGTCTGGCCCACTCCGGCAGGTGCGCGGTGGAGCGGGAGCGTTCGGCGGCCTCCGCCTCGGGTGGCAGGCCGGCCTCCAGGAAGGCGGCGAACTCGGCGCGGAAGGCCTCCACTTCGGCATCGAAGGACAGCCTCATGACACCGCCTCGGCAACCCACCGGTCGGCGATGAGCGCCCGGTGCTCGGCGGCCCCGCCCAGCATCAGCTCGCCCGCCTTCGCCCGCTTGACCGCGAACTGCAGGTCGTTCTCCCAGGTGTGCCCCATCGCCCCGAACAGCTGCACGGCGTTGCGGAACACCAGGGCCTGGCACTCCCCCGCCGAAGCTTTGGCCATCGAGGCGGCCAGGCCGCGCCGGGGGTCGTCCTCGGCGATGGTGAGGGCGGCGAAGTAGGCGAGGGCGCGGGCCCGTTCGATCGCCACGTGCATGTCGGCGGCCTTGTGCTGGACGGCCTGGAAGGAGCCGATGGGCGCGTCGAACTGACGGCGGGTGCGGATGTGGTCGAGCACCAGGTCGAGCGCACGACGGCAGGCGCCGACCATGGTCAGGGCCATCCCGGTGAGCGCGACATGACGGGCGTTCCCCGGGTCCGCCCCGCTCCGCTCGCCCTCGCCGACCCGGACCTGCGCGAAGGTGACGTCGGCGACGTGCAGTACAGGGTCGAAGACCGGGGTGCGTACGGCGGTCGCCGCGGCGGCGGGTACGACGAAGACGCCGGCGTCGGTGACGACGGCGAGGCGGTCGGCGCGGTCGCCGTCGAGCACGTGGCGGGCGGTGCCTTCCAGGACCCAGCCGTTGTCGACGGGCCGTGCGGTGACTCCCTCGTGGACGGCCGTGCCGGATCGCCCCGGATCAGCGAACTCCGGTGCGAGCGGGACGAACTGGGTCAGGGTCGCCAGGTAGGGCGTGGGGTCGGTGGCCCGGCCCAGCTCCTCCAGGACGATCGCCAGTTCCACCGCGTCCGCCGGGTCGGTCAGCTCGGTCCAGCCGAGGTCCGCATAGCCGCGCCACAGTGGGTCCGGGTCGGCGCCGTCGTCCACGACGGACCGCACCAGCGCCGGCGGGCAGTCCTTGAGGACGGCCTTGTGCACGGTGTCCTGCCACAGCCGTTGCTCGGCGTCGAACTCGAACAGCATCGGCACCTCCGAGCACGATGAGGAGAATCCCATTCTCACTATCGGGAATCAGAAGTCTCCTCCAGATCTGTGGTGATGTCCAGACTGGATATAGGTTGCTTGCCGGTGTGGTGCAGTAATGTTCTCCCCATGGCACAGAAGGCGGATCAGCCCGTGAGCAGCACCTCGACCGAGGAACCGGCCTGGAAGCAGCGCGCGGTCGAGCGTTCCACCCAGGCGGCGAAACGCCGGGCGGAGCAGAGGGTGGAGCGGTTCCTCGACGCGGCGCAGGCGATCATGGCGGAGAAGGGGACGACCGACTTCACCGTGCAGGAGGTCGTCGACCGCTCCAAGCAGTCACTGCGGAGCTTCTACCAGCACTTCGACGGCAAGCACGAGCTGCTGCTCGCCCTGTTCGAGGAGGCGATGGGCAAGTCCGCGGACCAGTTGCGGGCCATCGCGGCCGAGCAGTCCGATCCGCTGGACCGGCTCAGGGTGGTCGTCCAGGAGCTGTTCGAGAGCTCGCGCCCCGACCCGACCGGCCAGCAGCGCCCCCTGTTCAGCGACTTCGCGTTGCGCCTGCTGGTCTCGCACCCGGCCGAGATGCGGGTCGCGAACGCGCCGCTCCTCGCGCTCTTCACCGAACTGATGGAGAGTCTGGAGGAGGCGAACGTGCTCCGGCCGGGCTACAAGGCCAAGCGGGTGGCGGCGCTGACCATGCAGACCGTCATGTTCAACGCCCAGTCCAGCGGCCAGGACGCGGCCCACCCGCTGACCGCGGAGGAGATCTGGGACTTCTGCGCGAGCGGGATCACGGGCGAGTAGGGGGCAGGGCGAGCCGGGTCGGCCGCCGACCCGGCGCCTCCCTACTCGCGAGAGCGCCATTCTCACATTCGGATATTTCCATTACCCTCGCCGGCATGCCACTTGCCGTGAGTGAACTCTGGGACGACCTCCTGCACTGCCTCGACCTCCAGGAGCACGACGAGGAGACCGGCCCCGTCTACGAGGCGAGCAACCAACGACTCGGCTACCACCGGCTGTTCGGCGGGCAGTTGCTGGCCCAGTTCGTCCGGGCGGCGCAGCTCGGCTGCCCGGGCAAGAACGTCAAGTCCCTGCATGCCCTGTTCGCCCGTGCGGGCCGGCCGGAAGAGCCCGTCCGCTACGAGGTACGGCGCCACCACGACGGGGGTTCCTTCGCCGCGTCGACGGTGGTCGCCCGGCAGACGCAGGGCGTGGTGGCCGCCGCGTCGGTCTCCCTGCACGTCCCGGAGGACGGCCCCGCCCGCCAGACGGTCCCGGGCATGCCCGGACTGCCCGGCCCCGAACACCGTAGGGACCTCCACCCGATCCCCTGGGAGATACGGACCACAGCCGACCTGGACGCCCCGGCGTCCGAGCCGCCGGAGTTCGAGCTGTGGATGCGCTGCCCGGCCGCCGCCCCGGACCTGGCCCCGGCGCTCACCGCCTACGCCACCGACCTGACGCTCATCGGCACCGCCCTGCGCCCCCTCGCCGGAGTCACCCAGCACGACTCCGGGACGGCCTTCACGTCCGCGGTCACCTCGCACACCGTCTGGTTCCACCGGCCGTTCGACGCCGACGGCTGGCTGCTGCTGCGGCAGCACAGCCCGGTCCTGGCGCACGGCCGCTGCTTCGGCCGGGGCGACGTCCTCACCGAGGACGGCCTCCTGGTCGCGTCCTACGCCCAGGAGGCGCTGCTGCGCTTCGCGCCGGAGCCGGGATGACCTCGGGTCGGCGACCTCCCGGCGCCTGCCTCACGGCGCCGGCACCTCCACCACCATCGCCGACCCCATGCCGCCTCCCGCACACATCGACGCGACCCCGATTCCGCCGCCCCGGCGCCGCAGTTCGTGCACGAGCGTGACCAGCATGCGGGCGCCGGTGGCGGCGACGGGATGGCCGAGGGAGCAGCCACTGCCATTGACGTTGACCCGGTCGGCGTCGAGGCCGAGGCGGCGGACGGCGGCCACGGCCACCGAGGCGAAGGCCTCGTTGATCTCGTAGAGGTCGACGTCGGCGGTGGTGAGGCCGGCGCGGGCGAGCGCCTTGGGGATGGCCTTCACCGGGGAGAGCCCGGTCTCCGCGGGGTCCACGCCGACGGACGCCCAGGACCGTACGGTCGCCAGCACGGGCAGGCCCTGGGCGGCCGCCGTCGGCCCGCTCGCGACGACCAGGGCCGCCGCGCCGTCGTTGCCACCGCAGGCGTTGCCGGCGGTGATGCTGAAGCCCTCGATCTCGGGGTGCAGCGGCTTGAGCGCGGCGAGCTTCTCCAACGAGGTGTCCCGGCGAGGGTGTTCGTCGACGGTGAAGAGCCCGTGCGGGGTGTCGACGGGGACGGTCTCGGCATCGAAACGGCCCTCGTCGATGGCGCGCACGGCGTTCTGGTGCGAGCGCAGCGCCCAGGCGTCCATCTCGGCGCGGCTGATGCCGGCCCGCCGGGCGACGTTCCAGCCGATGGTGATCGACATGTCGTTGTTGGGGGCGTCCGGGCGGTGGGGGTGGGTGGGCGGCATCCACGGCTCGATCCATTCACCGTCGACACGGAAGGCTGATCTCGGTGCCGTGGAGGCCGAGTTGACGCCTCCCGCGATCACCAGTTCGTCCATGCCGGCGCGGATGCTCGCGGCGGCGTCGGCCACGGCGGCGAGCCCGGCGGCGCAGTGCCGGTTGACGGCCGCCCCCGGGACGCCGGTGAGGCCGGTGGTGAGCGCGGCGTGCCGGGCGAGGACGCCCCCGCCGTAGAGACCTTCGCCGAGGACCACGTCGTCGACGCGGTCCGGGTCGAGCCCGGCCGCGGCCGCTTCGACGATGCGGTGAGCCAGATCGAAGGCGGTGGTGTCGCGCAGCGTCCCCCTGCGAGCGGTGCCGACGGGGGTGCGCAGGGCGGACACGATGACTGCCTCGGGCATGACGGTCTCCAACTCGGCGGGCCGGACAGGGATCACATCACTGGGCGAGAATGCTACTCTCCCGATTCTAGAACCAGGTATCCCTGGGAGGGGAGTCGCGATGCGGGTTCAAGGGGCGTCGGCGGTCGTGGTGGGCGGGGCGGGAGGCCTGGGCGAGGCCACGGTGCGCCGGCTGCGCGCGGCGGGAGCGTCCGTGGTCGTCGCGGACCTCGCCGACGAGAAGGGCAAGGCCCTGGAGGAGGAGCTGGGCGTCCGGTACGTACGCACGGACGCCACCGACGAGGGCGAGGTCCGGACGGCGATCACGGCGGCGCAGGCGCTCGGCCCGCTGCGGATCTCGGTGGACGTGCACGGCGGCCCGGCGAGCGGCGGCAGGCTGGTCGGACGGGACGGTGAGCCGCTGGACCTCGCCGGGTTCCGGCGGACCGTCGACATCTACCTGACCGGTGTCTTCAACGTCATGCGGCTGGCCGCCGCCGCGATGGCCGGGCAGGAGCCGGTGGACGAGGACGGCGGCCGGGGTGTCATTCTCAACACCGCGTCCATAGCGGCGTACGAGGGCCAGACCGGCCAGCTTCCCTACGCCGCCGCCAAGGGCGGGGTCGCCGCCATGACCCTGGTGGCCGCGCGTGACCTGTCCCCGCTCGGCATCCGGGTCGTCACCGTCGCGCCGGGCACGTTCCTGACGCCCGCCTACGGCAAGGCGGGTGACCAGTTGGAGGCGTACTGGGGGCCGCAGGTGCCGCACCCCCGGCGGATGGGCCGCTCCCCCGAGTACGCCGCACTCGTGCAGCACATCTGCGAGAACGACTATCTCAACGGCGAGGTGATCCGCCTGGACGGGGCGCTGCGGTTCCCGCCCAAGTGACGGCCGACGGCCCGCCCTTCGCGCCCCGGCCCCAGCTCTCCCCGGCGACTCACTTCTCCCGGCCGGTGAGGCGGGCGAGGGTGTCCCGGAAGTCGTCGGTCTGGAAGGACTGTTCCTCGGCGGTCGTGGCGTAGTCGAGGGTGGCCAGCACCGCGCGCTCCAGATGCATGTTGAGGAGACGCTTGGTGCTCTCCGCGGCCTGCCTCGGCAGTCCCGCGATCCGCTTGGCGCAGGCCGTCGCCTCGGCGAGCGGGTCGGCCACGACGTGGTTGGCCAGTCCCAGGGCGACGGCCTTCCGAGCCGGGATGCGGGCGCCGGTCAGGGCGTACTCCTTCGCGAACAGCAGGCTGGTGTGCAGCGGCCAGGTGAGCGGGCCGCCGTCGGCCGCCACCAGGCCGACCTGCACGTGCGGGTCGGCGAGGTAGGCGGACTCGGCCAGGTAGACGATGTCGCTCAGCGCGACCAGGCTGCAGCCGAGGCCCACGGCGGGGCCGTTGACGGCGGCGACGACCGGGACGCGGCAGCGGACCATGCCGAGGACCAGGTCCCGGCCATGGGCGATGGTCTTCGCGCGCAGGTCGGGATCCTGCCGGATCTCGTCGAGGTAGCCGAAATCGCCGCCCGCGGAGAACGCCTTTCCCGCTCCGGTGAGTACGGTGGCCCGGGCGTCCCGGTCCTCGGCCAGCCGGGGCCACAGCCGGGCAAGGCCCGTGTGCAGCGGATCGTTGACGGCGTTGAGGGCGTCGGGCCGGTTGAGGGTGATGATCCGCAGCGGGCCGTCGGCACGGACCTCGATCTCCTCCGGCATGCCGTACATGTGCTGACCGTCCGTCATGTCAGGCTCCCAGTCCGAGGATTCGCGAGGCGATGATGTTCTTCTGGATCTGCGAGGTGCCGCCCATGACGCTCTGCGCGCGGCTGTACAGGTAGGCGTGCAGGAGGTCCGGGTCCCCCGTACCGCCGACGGCCAGGGCCGCATGGCCCACCGTCTGTTCCGTCCAGGTCATCAGGAGCTTGTCCAGGGAGCCCTCGGGGCCGTGCGAGACGCCGTCGAGTTGCTCGGAGAGCCGTCGGCGGACATGCAGGCGCAGCATCTCCGTCTCGACGATCGCCCAGGCGAGTTCCGGGGGCGGGGTGCCCGGGGTGCGGGCCACGAGGTCGCGGACGAGCTTGCCGTAGCGGGCCGAGAAGCCGAGGGTCGAGGGTTCGCGTTCGTGTCCTACGACCGTCAGGGCCAGCGCCCAGCCCTCGCCGGGTGCGCCGACCATCTGGTCCGCGGGGACCGTGGCGCCGTCGAACAGGACCTGGCCGAACTCCTTGGTCACCCCGCTCATCATCTTCAACGGGCGCTGTCCGACGCCGGGTTGGTCCATGGCGACGATGAAGGCCGAGATGCCCTTGTGGCGTGGGGCGTCCCGGTCGGTGCGGGCGAGGAGCAGGCACCAGTCGGCGACGTCGGAGTAACTGGTCCAGATCTTGTGGCCGTTCAGGACGTAGGTGTCGCCGTCGCGGGTGGCGGTGGTGGCGAGGGAGGCGAGGTCGGAGCCGGCGCCGGGTTCACTGAAGCCCTGGCACCAGCGTTCGGTGCCGTCGATCATGCCGGGCAGGAAGCGCCGGCGCAGTTCCTCGCTGCCGTGCCGGCCGAGGCCCTGGACGAGGTAGCCGAGGCTGGGGCGGGCGGGGGCCCCGGCGCGGGCGAGTTCCTCGTCGAGGATGACGTCGTAGACGGGCGGGAGTTCCTGGCCGCCGTACTTCCTGGGCCAGGACAGGCCGAAGAAGCCGGCCGCGTGCAGGGCGCGGTGCCAGTCGCCCTGGCGGGCCCAGTAGGCGTCGCCGGCGGTGGGGAAGGTGCCTGCGTGCTCGGTCAGCCAGCCGCGCAGGCGCTCGCGGAAGGCGGCCTCCTCGGGCGCGTCACGAAAGTCCACGGTCGATCTCCTCCAGGCGGACGGGGAACAGGTCGATGGAGGTCAGGGCCCGGCGCAGGTGGACATGGGCGAGGCACTCCCAGGTGTTGCCGATGCCGCCGTGCACCTGGACGGCCGTCTCGCAGACGGTGCGGGCGGCCCGGGCGCAGTAGAGCTTGGCGATACGGGCGGCGCGGACCGCCTCGGCGGGCGGCAGCTCGTCGACGGCCCAGGCGGCGTGCCGCAGGACGCTGACCGAGCCCTCGATCAGGGCCAGTCCCTCGGCGAGGAGGTGGGCGACGGCCTGGTAGGAGCCGATCGTCCGGCCGTACTGTGCCCGGATCTTCGCGTAGTCGCGGGCGAGGGTGTGCGCGCCGCGGGCCGTGCCGACCAGGTCGGCGGATGTCGCGACCAGGGCCAACGTCCTTCGGCGGCCGCCGGTTTCGTCGGTGAGGGTGCCGATCTGCTCGGGGGTGCCGCACAGTTCGGCGTCCCGGCGGGTGAGGTCGGCGCCCGGCACGAGGGGGCCGACGCCGGTGGACAGCACCCGGTTGCCCTGGAGGCCGACGGCCTGCCGCATGCCGCGCGCGTCCCGCGCCCGGCCGTCCACGGCCACGGTCGCCGACGAGATGCCCCGCGCCAGGTCGTCGGCGAGTACGGGGCCGAGGAGCGGGACGTCGACCAGTCCGCGCCCGAACTCCTCGACGACAAGGGCCACTTCGACACCGGACGCGCCGTCCGAGCGCAACGCCCGCCAGCCGGTGGCCTCGACCGCCTTCTCCAGCCGTGCGATCCGGTCGGCGTCGTCCAGGCCGAGAACCGAGCCGGGTCCGAGGTCATCGGCCAACCTGGCGGCGGCCTCGCGGAGTTGGCGCTGCTCAGTGGTCAGACGTACGTCCATCGGGCTCCTTGAGAGCTTGTTCCTGGTGAGCCCGGTCCTTCAAGGCCTGCTCCTTAAGGGCCTGCTCCTTGAGGGCCTGCTCCTTGAGGACCCGGCGCAGCACCTTTCCCGACGGCAGACGCGGGATCCCGGTCACGAACTCGATGCGGCGCGGCCGCTTGTAGGAGGCCAGCCGGCTGCCGACCAGGGCGACGAGTTCGGCGGCCTCGACCGGTGCGGCCCGCTGGACCGCCGCGACGACCGCCTCTCCGTCCGCACCGTCCGGAACGCCGTATACCGCGCAGTCGGCGACCGCCGGATGGCCGTGCAGCACGGCCTCGACCTCGGCGGGGGCGACCTGGAACGCCCGCACCTTGATCATCTCCTTGGAGCGGTCGGTGAGGTACACCCAGCCGTCCGCGTCGACACTGCCCACGTCGCCGGTGCGGTACCAGCCGTCGTGCAGGGCGTCCGCCGTCGCCTCGGACGGCAGGTACCCGGCGGTGAGGGACTCCGAGCGCACCTCGATCTCCCCGGTCACACCAGCTCCGACCGGCTCCCCGGTCGCCTGCGAGACGACCCGCAGGCGCACCCCGGGCACGGGCCGGCCGGGCGTGTCCAGGCGGGCGCCGTCGAGCGGATTGCAGGCGATGACGGGCAGTTCGCTCGTCCCGTAGGCGGGCACCCAGCCCACGCCCGTCCGTCGGGTCACCGTCTCGGCGATGCTCGGGGTCACCGGTGTGGCGCCCCACATGATGTAGCGCAGCGAGGACAGGTCGTACGACTCCAGCTTCGGGTGGGAGGCGATGGCGAGCGCGATCGGGGCGACGGCCATCTCGACGGTGATGCGGTCGAGTTCGATGTGGTGCAGCAGCCGGTCCAGGTCGAAGCGGCGGTGCAGCCGCAGCCAGGCACCGGATTCCAGCGCGGTGACGATGTTGAGCAGGCCCAGGATGTGCGAGGGCGGGGTGGCGATCTGGATACGGTCGCGGGAGGTGAGACCGAGGGCGTCCCGCCAGTGGCGTACGGCCGCGGCGAGCGAGGCGTGGGTGTGGCGGACCGCCTTGGGCATACCGGTGGTGCCCGAGCTGAACACCAGGACCGCGTCGGCGTCCCCGTCGACGGGCACCTCTTCCGCCCGTCCCGGGACGATCGGCTCGTCCAGGTGCAGCATGGGCATCAGCTCGGCGAGCACCGGGTGGTCGCCGATCGCATGCGCCGGTTCGGTGACGTCCAGGGCGTGTTCGACCTCACCCCGCCGCCAGGCCGGACTGAGCAGGACCACCGCCGCGCCCAGCCGCCAGACCGCCTGCACGGCGATCACGAACTCGGGCCGGTTGGACGACATCAGGGCCACCCGCTCTCCCGACCGCACACCCCGCCGGGCCAGTGCCCCGGCCAGCCCATCCGCGAGGGCGGTCAGCTCCGCACGGCTGTACTCCCGGTCCTCGAAGACCAGCGCCGCCCGTTGGTTCATCTCTCGCCCCCACCTGTTGAGAGGGTCCCAT
This sequence comes from Streptomyces sp. NPDC058683, assembly GCF_042716195.1. NCBI lineage: Bacteria > Bacillati > Actinomycetota > Actinomycetes > Kitasatosporales > Streptomycetaceae > Streptomyces > Streptomyces sp. NPDC058683. The sequence goes on along the minus strand of NZ_JBHXSK010000006.1, from coordinate 43,507 downwards.
CTACTGGATGAGAATAGTATTCTCATCTCGACAGAACCTTGATACCAGAGCTTGAGGAGGGCGTCCATGGCGAGCCCGGCCCTGTTCCGGCGCGCGACCGTCGTCAAGATCGTCCACGAGACCGCCGACGCCCGGACCTTCGTGCTGGACCCGCACGACGGCCCGTTCTCCTATCAGGCCGGACAGTTCTGCGTCTTCCGGGTGTGCGTCGGCGGCCGGGACCTGCTGCGCTCGTACTCGATGTCGAGCGCCCCGGAGTTCGACGCCCGTCTGACGACGACGGTCAAGCGCGTCCCCGGGGGCAGGGTCTCCAACTGGCTCGTCGACCACGTCGGCGAGGGCGACGAGCTCGAACTGACCCTGCCCCGCGGCCGGTTCTGCCTGCGCCCGGCCGACACCCCGCTGCTCGGCTTCAGCGGCGGCAGCGGTGTCACCCCGATCCTCTCCCTGGCCAAGAGCACCCTGGCCGGCACCGGCCGGAGCGTGCGGCTGCTCTGTGCCGACCGGGACCGGGACGCGGCGATCTTCCGCTCGGCGCTGGAGCGGCTGGCGGACCGGTACCCCGGGCGGCTGACGGTCGTACGCCATCTCGATGCCGAGCGTGGGTTCCTCGACCCGGCCGGCATCAGGGAGTTCGTCGGGGCGGACGGTGCCGCGGACGCGTATGTGTGCGGGCCGGAGCCCTTCATGGAGCTCGTGGAGTCGGCGCTGCCCGGGCCGGGGCGGGTCTTCAGCGAACGGTTCGACGGTGCCGCCGCGGCGCCCGTGGCCGACGGCACGGCACGCGCCGAGGACTCCGGTACCGTCACGATCCTGCTCGGCACCCAGCGCGTCTCGGTGCCCAAGCACCCGAACGAGACCCTTCTGCAGAGCGCCCGCCGGGCCGGTCTGACCCCGCCGTTCTCCTGCGAGGCCGGCAACTGCGCCACCTGCATGGCCAGGGTGACCGAGGGCAGCGCCACCATGCGGGTGAACGACGTCCTCACCGAGGAGGAGGTCACCGAGGGCTACGTCCTCACCTGCCAGGGCGTGCCGGACGAGGGGTCAGTCACCGTCCACTACGAGTGAGCCGTGCTCGCCGAGCCGGGGCGGCGGCCGGAACTCCGGCTGATGTCCGGCGACCCGGACCGGGTTGCCGACCAGCCGGTAGTCTCCGGCTCGCACGATCATCTCCGGGGTGGCGTCCAGGGCCTCGGGCAGGGTGCGGACGGCCGCGGCCGGGACCCCGAGCGGGCGCAGCCGGGCCTCCCAGCCCTGGGCCGAGTCCGCGGCCAGGGCGTGCGTGACGACGGCGAGGACCTCCTCCCGGCGGTCGGCCCGCTCGGCCATCGTCGGGAAGCCGTCGATCCCGGCCTCGGCGGCGAAGGTCCGCCAGAAGCCGTCGTGGGTGACGAACAGCGCCAAGTGCCCGTCCCTGGTGGGGAAGAGCTGGGCCGGTACGTAGTAGGAGTGCGCGCCGTGGGGCATGCGGCGCGGTTCGACCCCGTCGTTGAGGTAGGCGGCGGCCCGGTAGTTGAGCTGGGCGAGCATCACGTCCCGCAGGGCGACCTCGACCTGGCCGCCGCGCCCGGACACGATCCCCGCGAGCAGTCCCAACGCGGCGGTCAGCGCCGCCGAGTTGTCGACGGACGAGTACCCGGGCAGGGTCGGCGGTCCGTCGGGGTCGCCGGTGAGCGCGGCGACGCCGGTCGCGGCCTGGATGACGTAGTCGAAGGCGGGATCGTCCCCCGCGTCCAGCCCGTACCCGGTGACGGCCACGCAGACGATGCGCTCGTTGACGCGGCGCAGGCTGTCGTACGTCAGCCCCAGGCGTCGTACGGCCGAGGGCTTGAGGTTGACCAGCAGCGCGTCCGCTACGGCGACCAACTCGTGCATCCTGCCCTGTCCTTGCCGGGTCGTGAGGTCGAGGCAGATGCTGCGCTTGTTGCGGTTGATGCTGGCGAAGTAGGTATCGCCCACCTGTCGGGAGAGGTCGCCGCCGGGCGGTTCGATCTTGGTGACCTCGGCGCCGAGGTCGGCGAGCAGCATGGTGGCGAAGGGGCCCGCGAGGATATGACCGACCTCGAGGATCCGCAGCCCGGCCAGGGGCGCGGTGCTCATCGGAACTCCGCCGCGAGGCCGGCGATCGTCTCCCGGGTACGGCGCTTGGAGGCGACCAGTTCCTCGCGGCCGTCGCCGATGGGCAGCAGGCGTACGGACAGGTCGGTGACCCCGGCGTCCGCGAACCGCTTGAACCGGGCCGCGATGGCCGCCTCGTCACCCGCCGCGCACAGGTCGCCGATGTCCTCGGCGTCGCCGTATTCCAGCACCCGCTGGTAGTTGGGCGAGATCTCCGCCTCGCCGAGAATGCGGTTCGCGCGTTCCCGGGCCGCGTCGACCTCGGCGGACCGGCACAGGCAGACCGGGATGCCGGCGACGACCCGGGGCGCCGGACGTCCGGCGGCCTCGGCGGCCTTGGTGATGCGGGGCACGACGTGTTCGGCGACGGCACGCTCGTCGGCCATCCACAGCAGCGTCCCGTCGGCCCGCTCGCCCGCGAGGGCCAGCATGACCGGGCCGAGGGCGGCGAGCAGGACCGGCAGGGGTGCGACGGGGGCCAGGTCGAGCGGATTGTGCACGGTGTACGTGGCGTTCTCGACGTCGATGGGGCCGGGGCCGCCGCGGGCCGCGTCCAGGATGTCGAGGTAGTCGCGAGTGAGGCCGGCCGGACGCTCGTAGGGCAGGCCGAGCATGTCCTGGACGATCCAGTGGTGCGAGGGGCCCACGCCGAGGGCGAGCCGCCCGCCGGTGGCCGCCTGGGTGGACAGGGCCTGGCGGGCGAGGGCGACGGGGTGCTGAGCCTGGAGCGGGACGACGGCGGTGCCCAGTTCGATCCGCGAGGTGCGCGTGCCCATCAGCGCGACGGCGGTCAGCGCGTCGAAGTCCGTGGGGATCTGCGGGATCCAGGCGGTGTCCAGGCCCGCCGCCTCGGCCCACTCCACGTCCGCGAGCATCCTCGAGACCTTGCGGGCCGAGTCACCCCGCTCGGGCCCGATCATGACACCGATCCGCACGTTCCCTCCAGGTGTTCGGGTTCGGGCTCCGCTGGTGCGGAGGGGTCGTCGGGGGCTCCGCTCGCACGGACGTCCGTGCGGGCTCCGGGCTCCGCTCTCGCGCAGGGTCAGGGGGACGCCGTGAGCGCGCGTACCTCGGCGACCACGACGTCCAGCGGGGTGCCGGTGGGGAACACCCCCGCCGCGCCCGCGGCCTTCAGGCGCGGGACGTCCGCCGGAGGGATCGTGCCGCCGACGACGACCGCGATGTCTCCGGCGTCGGCGGCCCGCAGTGCCTCGACCGTCTTCGCCGTCAGCGCGAGATGCGCGCCGGACAGCATGCTCAGGCCGACCATCGCCACGTCCTCCTGGACGGCGGTGGCCACGATGTCCTCGACGCGCTGCCGGATGCCGGTGACAACGACCTCGAAGCCGGCGTCGCGCAGCGCCCGCGCCACAATCTTGGCACCCCGGTCGTGGCCGTCCAGGCCGGGTTTGGCGATGAGAACGCGGGTCCCCATCAGAACACCACCGGCTGCCGGAACTCGCCCCACACGTTCTTCAGCGCGGTCACCATCTCGCCGACCGTGCAGTAGGCGCCCGCGCAGTCGATCAGCGGGCCCATCAGGTTGCCGGTGCCCTCGGCGGTCCGGGAGAGCGCGGCCAGGCGGGTACGGACCTCGGCCGCGTCCCGCTCGGCCTTGACACGGGCGAGCCGCTTCAGCTGGGTCTCGCGGCCCCGCGCGTCGAGTGCGTAGGTGGCGATGTCGGGGGCGGGCTCGCCGGCGTCGGCGTACCGGTTGACGCCGATGACCGGGCGGGTGCCGGCCTCGACCTGCTGGTGGACCCGGTAGGCCTCGTCGGCGATGAGCCCCTGCAGATAGCCGTCCTCGATCGCGCGGACCATGCCGCCGTGCGCCTCCAGGTCGGCCATGATCTCCACGATCCGTTCCTCGGTGGCGTCCGTGAGGGCCTCCACGAAGTACGAGCCGCCCAGCGGGTCGGCGACGCGGGCGACGCCGGTCTCGTGGGCGAGGATCTGCTGGGTGCGCAGCGCGAGGGTCGCCGACTCCTCGCTGGGCAGGGCGAACGGTTCGTCCCAGGCGGCGGTGAACATCGACTGGACACCGCCGAGCACCGACGCCAGGGCCTCGTAGGCGACCCGGACGGTGTTGTTGCGGGCCTGCGGGGCGTACAGCGAGGCGCCACCGGCCACGCATCCGAAGCGGAACATGGCCGCCTTGTCCGACCCGGCGCCGTAGCGCTCCCGCACGATGGTGGCCCAACGTCTGCGTCCGGCACGGTACTTGGCGACCTCTTCGAAGAAATCGCCGTGCGTGTAGAAGAAGAAGGAGACCTGCGGCGCGAACCGGTCGATCGTCATACGGCCGCGTTCCAGCACGGTGTCGCAGTACGTCACGCCGTCGGCGAGCGTGAACGCCATCTCCTGCACGGCGTTGGCACCCGCGTCCCGGAAGTGCGCGCCGGCCACCGAGATGGCGTTGAACCTCGGCACTTCGTCGGCGCAGAACTCGATCGTGTCGGCGATCAGCCGCAGGGACGGCTCGGGCGGCCAGATCCAGGTGCCCCGGGAGGCGTACTCCTTGAGAATGTCGTTCTGGATGGTGCCGGTGAGCTTCGCCCGGGGCACTCCACTCCGCTCGGCGGCGGCCACGTACAGGGCGAGCAGGATCGCCGCCGTGCCGTTGATGGTGAAGCTGGTGCTGATGCGGTCCAGCGGGATGCCCTCGAAGAGCACCTCGGCGTCGGCCAGCGTGTCCACGGCGACCCCGACCCGGCCGACCTCGTCGCTGACCTCCGCGTCGTCGGAGTCGTAACCGCACTGGGTCGGCAGGTCGAGCGCCACCGAGAGGCCCGTTCCGCCCTGTTCCAGCAGGTAGCGGTAGCGGCGGTTCGACTCCTCGGCGGTGCCGAACCCCGAGTACTGCCTGAGCGTCCACAGCCGCCCCCGGTACCCGGAGGCGTAGTTGCCGCGCGTGAACGGGAACGTGCCCGGTTCGGGCGGCTCGGCTGCCCGGTCCGCCGGTCCGTAGACCGGCTTCAGCGGGATGCCGGACGAGGTCTGGGCGAAGTCATTCATCTCTGAATACAGTACTTGCGCAAAAAGAGAATGCCAATACCGCAGGAGAGAATGACTCTTCTGACGGTGGGAGGCGCGATTGAAGCGCCCCGTCGCGAGCCGCCCGGCCTTCGCCGTTGCTCACTGGTGACGCCAATTCGATGTTCCTCAGGAACATTGACATGCCTTTTGTAACGTTTGCCGTGTTCCTGCACAGTGGACTCCGAACCAGGCGCCAACGCACTGGTCGAAGCGGCCGTTCTGCGCACAGGGCAGGAACCGCCGGGCACGTCCAGCATATGGCCGCCCCGTCGCGCTCCGGCTCTGCTCACGCCTGCCGCACCAGCGCCGCACCCCCACAAAATGAAGGGACATGCCCGCCGTGGCCACGCTCCGCACACTCGGTACGTCCGACCTCGCCGTCTTCCCCCTCGCCCTCGGTGGCAACGTCTTCGGCTGGACGGCCGACGAGAAGCAGTCCTTCGCCGTGCTCGACGCGTACACCGCGGCCGGCGGCAACTACCTCGACTCCGCCGACGTCTATTCGGCCTGGATCGAAGGCAACAAGGGCGGTGAGTCCGAGACCGTCCTCGGCAAGTGGCTGGCCGCCCGCGGCAACCGCGACAAGGTGCTCGTGTCCACCAAGGTCGGCATGCACCCGGACTACCAGGGCCTGTCCGCGCCCACCATCAAGGCCGCGGCCGAGCAGTCGCTGCGCCGCCTCGGTGTCGACCACATCGACCTCTACTACTCGCACTACGACGACCCGTCCGTGCCCGTGGAGGAGATCGTCACCGCCCTGGACGACCTGGTGAAGGCGGGCAAGGTACGCGCCGTCGCCGCCTCGAACCTCTCCGCGGAACGGCTTCAGGCGTCCCTCGACTTCGCCGAGCGCGAGAACCTCGCCCGGTACGTGGCGATCCAGCCGGAGTACAACCTGGTCTCCCGCGACACCTACGAGGGCGCGCTCCAGGACACCGCCGAGAACGCCGGCGTCTCCGCCCTGCCCTACTACGCGCTCGCCGCCGGCTTCCTGACCGGCAAGTACCGCCCCGGCGTCGCGGTCGACAGCGCACGCGCCGATCTGGCGGCCGGGCACGCCTCGACGGAGCGGGGCGCCGCGGTGCTCGGCGCACTGGACACCGTCGCAGAGGCGCACGGCGCCGAGCCCGCCACCGTCGCCCTCGCGTGGCTCCTCACCCGTCCCACCGTCGTAGCCCCGATCGCCAGCGCCCGCAACCTGGAGCAGCTCCCGGCCCTCCTCGCCGTACAGGACCTCACCCTCACCGCCGAGGACATCCGCCTCCTCACGGAGGCCTCGGCCGTCGGGACCCCCGCGTCCTGAGCCCCATGTCCCGGGCGCACTGCGACCTCATGATGCGAGCCATGACCGACTGCTCGTATCGTGAGAGGACAGAGAGCGGCGCGGTAAGCAGGGGATCATGGCAGACCCGGCGGTCGACTACGCGGCAGTGTTCCAGGCTCTTCCCGGGGCGGCGGCGCTGGTGACTCCGCAGTTGGTCGTCGCGGACGCCAACGCGGAGTTCCTGCGCCTCCGGGGCCTGCCTCGCGAGCGGGTGGTCGGTACTTTCATACCCGAGGACCGCCCCGAGAACGACTCCGCCGAGCCTCTCCTGCTCAGAGTCCTGGCGTCACTGCGCCGGGCGGCGGACACCGGTGAGCGCAGCATCGTCGCGCTGCAGCGGTACGACATGAAGGACCCCGTTCAGCCCGGGGTATGGCACGAGCGGTATGTCAACGTGACCAACATTCCCGTGTTCGGAGCTGATGGGCGGGTGACGTTGCTGCTGCAGCGGCTGGAGGACGTCACCGAACTCATCCGCGCCCGTGAAGTCGCGCTGACCTTGCAAGAAGCCATGCTGCCCGCCCCTCGCCCGCACGGCCGGCACCCAACGGCCGTGCGCTACCGGCCGGCCGCCGAAGCGCTCAATGTGGCCGGCGACTGGTACGACCTGGTCGACCTGCCCGGCGATCGCATCGCGGTCGCCGTCGGCGACGTCGTCGGCCATGGCCTGTCGGCGGCCGGCGTCATGGGACAACTGCGCAGCGCCCTCACCGCCGCCTCGCTCGTCCCGGAAGGCCCCGCCCGCGCCCTGGAAGTCCTCGGGCTGTACGCCCGCACCCTCGACGGCGCCGAGAACACCACCGTGGCCACGGCATTCATCGACTGGGAGAACGACACCATCACCTACAGCAGCGCCGGTCACCCCCCGCCGGCGCTCCTGCAGCGGGACGGGACCGTCGATTTCCTGGACCAGGCGACCGACCCGCCACTGGCCGCCCGCCCTCAACACGGCCCCCGGACCCAGGCTGTCGCGCCCTTCCGCGAGGGCGCTGTCCTCGTGCTCTACACCGACGGTCTGATCGAACGCCGCGGCGAAGACATCGACACGGGCCTCGCCCGGCTCGCCGACTCCCTGACCCGCCACCGGGCAGACGATCCCGAAGCTCTCGCCGACGCCGTGCTCACCGACCTGCTCCCACCCGGTGACGCCACCGACGACACCGCTCTGGTCATCGTGCGCCTGTGAACCGGCTGCGTGACGGGTGCCGGAGCCAGGGCACGCTTGACCGCAGCGCTTCACACCGCGTCAGAACCGGCTTCACACGTCGGAACCCCGCTCACCGGAAGTACCCGGCAGCGGGGTTCGTTTCGACTGTCCGTTCGCGTCACCGGCCGGCGTCTACCGGACCAGTTCCCAGTCCTGGGAGCCGTCCGTGGTCGCCGTCTGCAGGGTGAGCTGCCCTCCTGCCGTTGCCCCGGTCAAGTACAGGCTCGTGTTCTTGACCGACTGCAGCTTGTAGAGGCCGTCGCCGGTCCTGACGAGGTTCCAGCTGCCGGTGGAGCTGTTGTCGACCCACTGGCCGATCTTCTGCCCGGCCGTCGCGTTGCCGGTCCAGATCGCCGCCGCGCGGCCACCCGACTTGTTGAGCAGCGTGGTTCCGCCGCCCGGCTCGGTCACCACGTGCCAGAACTGGGTGTCGGGGTTGGCCGCCGAACCCGGGTCCTCCAGGCGGACGTCCGGCACGTCGCCGTTGCCGAGGTTGGCGTCGTTGGTCTTGTTCCCGGTGCCGATGACCTGGTCGGTCTTGCGGTTGAACAGCTGGTAGTAGGCGCCGGCCGAGTTACCGAGGTCCGTCTCGGCGTACGCGATCGTCGAGGTCCCCTGGTTGTTGAGGATCACCAGACGGCCCGTGTCGTCGACGTACTGGAGGTTGCGGCTGTAGCCGGCCTTCGAAGTGGTCTGGTACTCCTTCCAGGTGCCGTCGCCGCGTCCGGTCTGGTTGACCCAGACGCCTCCGCTGCCCGCCGCGTTGTAGACCAGGCGGCCGCCGGGCAGCCGGACGAGAACCGGGCTGCCGCCGGTCGCCAGGGTGCGGGAACCGGTGTCTACGGGAAGGGAGTTGACGCCGGTTCCGGTGGCGGACCCCTTGAAGAACTCCAGGGGGTTGCCGGCGATCTGGTACCGGGTGTTGGCGCCGCCGCCCCAGTACTCGTAAGTGATCATCCACTTGCCGTCGGTGGTGCGGGCCACGTTCGTCATGCCGGGCCGGCCGCCGCCGATCTCCGACTTGCCGCCTCCCATGTCCTGGGTCAGCCCGGCGATGTCGACGACCGGGTCGCTCCACTGCGCCGCCTGGCCGTCCCACGTCTTGTGCACGAGGATCTGGCCCTGCGAGTCCGTGGCGGTGTCGTTGGCGGGGTCGAGGGTGGGCACACCGGTGGTCGGGTCGAAGCCGGTGTAGTCGTTCTCGTCGGAGTAGTAGCAGACGAGCTTGCCCTTGTAGACCATCAGGTACGGCTCCCAGACCGGGTCCACCTCGTGACTGGTGTTCGCCGAGGAGACGTTCTGGCCGATCGCGCCCGCGCTGCCGCCCTGCCAGCCGCCGGTGGCGACGACGTTCTCGACCTTCCAGGTAGCCCCGTTGTCCACGCTGGAGTAGAGCGCGATCGCCAGGTCCTTGCGGTCACCGTCGTTGGTGGGCGTCCAGGTCGGGTCGGCCGCCTTGTGCTCCTTGTAGTAGTAGTCGTCGCCCGACACGACGCTCGCCAGCAGCAGGGTGCCCTGCTTCAGGTCGCCCACGTCCTGGGGCAGGACGTACAGGTACGGGTTGGTCCAGTTACTGGTGTACTTCGCGTACTTGGCGTCACTGGACAGATAGGCCGGTGCCTTCACCTCGGACAGCGACTGCCACGTCGTACCGTCGTCGTCGCTCTTGTAGACGGGAAGCGTCTGCCCGTCGGCGCTGCCCGAGGCCGGGACCGTCGACTTCTCGAACGACGCGACCAGCCGACCGTTCGGCAGCTCCGCCGACTTCGGGTAGACCGCGCAGTTCCCCCGGCCCTTGAGGCATGCCTCGCTGCCGAGCTGGTAGATGGTCCCGCCCGTGGGGGCGTACGCCTGGGCGCCGCCGGACGCCGGGATCGCCAGCAGTGCCGCGGCCACGACGGCGGCTCCCAGCAGTCTTCTCAGTCTCTTTCTCTGCACAGCCTCTCCTTTGAGGTGGGTGGTCCTCGGGGTGACACCGACGGGCCTTCGTCCTAGACCCTCGCTCCGTCGGAATCGGCGGCGACGAGCACCTTCACGTCCCAGGCACCCAGTTCGAGCGCCGTGCCCGCGGGGACGGGAGTGCCGTCGATAACATCGGTCAGCTCGACGGGAGCCACGACCCGCGCGGGCTCCCAGCTCCAGTTGTGGATCACGTGCACCCTGCGGCCGTCCGGGGCCGTGCCCGTGGTGGCGGTGACGGACGCCGGAAGGTCCTGCCATCCGCTGCGCGCGGCGGGCGCCAGCCAGTCGGCGAGGGCCCGGGCGAGACCGCGCCCCGGGGCGGTGCCGACGCAGGTGACGCGCCCCGCGCCGTGACGGCGGGTGGTGATCGCCGGCCACTTGCCGAAGTGGGGGTGGTCGTACCGGGCGAGTACCTCGGCGTCGTGCACGGTCAGGCCGTCCGCCCAGTGGGTGGCCGTCGCGTCCGCGGGGAGGTCGAGCGGGCCGCCGGGGGTGGCGGTGACCGTGATCCCGGCGGGCAGGTTGCTGAACTCGTCGTACGTCACGCCCGCCGCGTCGGCGAGACCGCCGGGGGCCGGCTCCAGCCGGGCCCGTGCCTCGTGGTCGGCGTAGGCCGTCCGCGGGCCGAGGACGAGGTGGCCGCCGGCGTGGGCGTAGGCGGCGAGCCAGTCCACGGTGGTGTCGTGGGCGAGGTACAGGGCGGGCACCACCAGGACCGGGTGGCGCCGGGCCGCTTCGGCGGGTGCGATGCCCTCCCGGGCGCCGTCCGGGTCGTGGAGCTGCCGGGCGTGGACGATGCGGACCTGGCGGCCGGCGTCGAAGGCGCCTCGGTAGAACGGGTCGAAGATGCGGTGGTAGGAGGCCGGGTCCGGGGCGCCGTCGGCGGTCGCCAGGGGTGGGTACTTCTGCATCAGCCACTTGCTCGGCGTCGAGTAGACCATCGTGATGTCGGCGTCCGGCTCCAGCCCCGCGACGAGCGGTCCTGCCTTCTCGAACTCCGCGCCCAGTCGGGCGAGTTCGGCGTACGTCCGGCCCGGGCGGCCGCTGTGCGGGAGGACGCCGCCCCAGTAGGTCTCGGCGCCGAAGCGCAGGGTCTGCCACTGCCAGTACTCGATCATCCGGGCGCCGCGTGCCACATGGGCCCAGGCGGCCTGGCGCCACTGGCCGTCGAATCCGGGGCGGTTGTCCCAGGGGAACCCGATGGAGTTCGCGTTGGTCTCGGTGACCAGGAACGGCTCCTGGCGTGAGGAGAACATCCAGTCCGCGGTCTGGTACATCGACCAGACTCCGGTGGTCTTCCAGATCTGCCGGTGCTCGTCGGGTGTGGGGTCGGGGAGCAGCAGGCCGTCCTGCATGTCGTAGTACGGGTTGCCGGACGCGATGTCGAGGCGGTCCGACAGCTCGTCGTCCTCCACGCCATTACGCGTGTAGGAGATGCAGGTCGTGACGAACTGCTCCGGCCGGGTGTACTCGCGCACGATGTCGGCCTGCCAGCCGATGAACTCGGTGACCTGGCGGGCCTGGAACTCTCGCCAGGCGACGTCGTACTGGGGCTGCTCGTTGCCGTCCGGGGTCCACAGGTCGGCCCAGGTGGACAGGCGGTGCGACCAGTAGACGAGGCCCCACTCACGGTTGAGGGTCTCGACGTCCCGGTACTTCTGGCGCAGGTGGTCGACGAACCGCTCGAACACGCCCCGGTTGTGCAGCAGATGCAGCCCCGGTTCGTTGTCCACCTGCCATCCGATGACCGCGGGGTGGTCGTAGTACCGTTCGGCGATCTTCCGGATCACCCGCTCGGCGTGGAACCGGAACGCCGGGTGGGTGATGTCCACCTCCTGGCGGGCGCCCCAGCCGATCCGCTCGCCCGTGTGCCGCTCACCGGTGATCTCCGGGTACTGCCTGGCCAGCCACGGCGGCACGGCGTAGGTCGGCGTGCCGAGGATCACGGAGATGCCGCGCTCATGGGCGCCGTCGAGCACGGGTTGCAGCCAGTCGAGGTCGAAACGTCCGTTCTCCGGCTCCCAGGTCGACCAGACCGACTCTCCGACGCGGATGACGGTGAAGTGCGCGTCGGCCATCAGGTCGAGGTCGGTCTTGAGCTGTTCGTCGGGCCGCGTGCCGCCGTAGGCCGGTGTGTACTCGTGGTAGTAGGCAGCGCCGAACAGGACACGGGCGGGCAGGACCGCCATGAAGGGACCTCCAAGAGGGGGAAGGGAGAGGGAGCAGGGTGTGGTGGCCGGCGCCTATTGCTTGACACCGCCGGCGGCCAGGCCGCTCTGCCAGTACCGCTGGAGCATGAGGAAAGCCGCGACGAGAGGGATGACCGAGATCAGCGAGCCGGTCACGACGAGCGCGAGCATGTCGCTGCTGGCGCCGGCCCCGCCGTTCTGGGCCTGGGCCGCCCAGGAGGAGAGCCCGACCGTCACGGGGTACAGCTTCGGGTCGTTGAGCATGATCAGCGGCAGGAAGTAGTTGTTCCAGGTCGCCACGAGCGTGAAGAGGACGACCGTCACCAGACCCGGTGCCAGCAGCCGCAGGGCGATCCGGACGAAGATCCGCAGCTCGCCGGCGCCGTCGATCCGGGCGGCTTCCAGAAGGCTGTCGGGTACGGCGTCCTGGGCGTAGATGCGCATCAGGTAGAGGCCGAACGGGCTGACGAGCGACGGCAGGACGATCGCCCAGGGGGTGTTGACCAGTCCCACCTTCGCGAAGAGCAGGTAGGTCGGGATCGCCAGTGCCGTGGTCGGGATCATGATGGCGCCGAGGACCAGGTTGAAAGCGGAACTGTTGCCCCGGAAGCGGTACTTGGCGAAGCCGTACCCGGCCGCGGTGGCCAGCAGTGCGGCGCCGAGCGCGCTGCCTACCGAGTACAGAACCGTGTTGAGCAGCCAGTGCAGGAAGACACCGTCGTCGTAGGTCAGGGTCTGCCTGATGTTCGCCAGCAGTCGCGGGCTGTGCGAGAACCACAGGCCGAAGCTGTTGAACAGGTCCTGGGTGCTCTTGGTCGAGGCGACGGCCAGCCAGAACAGCGGCAGGAGGAAGTAGGCGAGTACGGCCAGCATGACGATCGTCAGCGGGGTGCTGCGGCGTCGGACCGGGGAGCGGCGGCCGCGCGGGACCTTGGATGCACGGAGGGACGCGGTGGCCCGGGAGGTTGCCGTGGCCGAGGTCGCGGCGGCACGGGTCGAGGACTGGGAGACGACCGTCACGACGTCCTCCTGCGGTTCGCGGTGATCAGCACGGCGTAGGAGAAGACCACGATGACCAGGCCCAGGAGGAAGGAGACCGCGGCCGCGTAGTTCACCTGCTGTCCGGTGAAGGCGAGGGTGTAGGCGTAGAGGTTCGCGGTGTACGAGCTGTCGATCACGTCGGGGGCGATGGTCTGCAGCAGTTTCGGTTCGTTGAACAGCTGGAAGCTGCCGATCACCGAGAACAGCAGGGTCAGCAGGAGCGCCGGCCGGAGCGCGGGCAGCTTGACCGACCAGGCGATGCGCCAGGCGCCGGCGCCGTCCACGGCGGCCGCCTCGTACAGCTCACCCGGGATGGTCCGCAGCGCGGCATAGAGGATGATCATGTTGTAGCCGACGAACTCCCAGGTCACCACGTTCGCCAGGCTGCCCAGCATCCAGGTGTCGCTGAGGAAGTGCGGGACCGGCACGTCGAGTTTGCGGCCCAGTTGCGCCAAGGGGCCGAAGTCGGGTCCGTAGAGGTAGCCCCACATGAGGGTCGCGACCACGCTCGGTACCGCGTACGGGACGAAGATGCCGAGCCGGATGACCTTGGCGAGCCGTAGCAGGCCGCTGTCGAGCGCGAGCGCGAAGAGCAGCGCCAGCAGCAGCATCACGGGGACCTGGATCGCGAAGAACGCCACGACCCGCAGGAGGCCCTCCCTCAGGAGCGGGTCCTTCAGGGCGGTCAGGTAGTTGTCCAGCCCGACGAACGTCGTTCCGCCGATGAGCCGTTCCTGGAACAGGCTGAGATAGGCGGCGTAGCCGAGCGGGGTCAGGAACAGCAGCACGAACAGCACCATGAACGGTGCGATGAACAACGGGCCTGCCGCACCCTGGCGCAGGCCACCGAGCCGACGGCGCTGCGGCCCTGCTCGGCGCGGGTCCTCGGTGGAGGCCGCGGTCATGGCGGTCATCAACGGGCCTTTCTGGATGTGGGGAGGGCCGGTCGCGGGTCCCGGGGCTCGGGCGGCGAGCGCCGGGGCCGGGACCCGCCGGCGGTCAGGCGGACTTGACGGTGAAGCCCTGGCCCTTGGCGTAGGTGGTGAGCCGCTGCTGCCAGGCGTCGAGGGCGGCACCGCTGTCGGTCTTGTCGGCGAGGGACTTTCCGACGGTCTCGGTCCAGTCGGTGGCGGCCTGGTCGAGGAACGGTGGCCACTGGAAGTCGTCGCTGACCGTCTCGCTGATGCCGGCGAAGACCTGGTTCACCTTCTGGCCGCCGTAGAAGGACGGCGTGGCGCCGGCGAAGGACGAGTCGGCCAACAGGGCCTTGGTCGCCGGGAAGAACGACTGCTCGGTGGCGAACATCTTCGCGCTCGCGGGGTCGCTGTTGAGGAACTGGGCGAACTGCGCGGCGGCGACGGGGTTCTTGGTCGAGCGGATGACCGCGCTGGTCGATCCGCCCCAGTTCCCGGACACGGGACTCGACGCGTCCCACTGCGGCAGCGGAGCGGCCCGCCACTTGCCCGCCGTGGCCTTGGCGGAACCGGAGAGGAACGCCGGGCCCCACGCGGCGGTGATCCAGGTGGCGTACCTGCCCTTGTTGAGCCCGGCGTACCAGCCGTCGGTGAAGTCCGGGTCGGTGCTGATGACGCCTTCCTTCGCGAGGCCGCCCCAGTAGGTGCCGAGCTTCTGGGAGATCGCGTCGTTCACGTCGATGGTGATGTCGCTCTTGCCGGACAGGGCGTAGGGGTGGGCGCCCGCCTGCCACAGCAGGCCGTGCCAGGCTGCGGCCTCGTTCGCCGCGAGGTTCGTCAGGTAGACGTCCGGGTCGGCCTTGTGCAGCTTGCGCGCGGCGGCGGCGAACTCGTCCCAGGTCGTCGGCGGCTTGATGCCGTGCTTGTGGAAGATGTCCTGCCGGTACAGCATGCCGAGCGGGCCGGTGTCCTGCGGGATCGCCCAGATCTCGCCGCCGGAACCGCTGACCTGCGCCCAGGTCCAGTCCACGAACTCGCTCTTCAGGCCGGCCGCACCGTAGGGGCTCAGGTCCAGCAGGCTGTCCGTGATGGTGAAGGTGGGGATCGCCTGGTACTCCACCTGCGCCAGGTCCGGGGCGCCCTTGCCGGCCTTGATCGCCGTACGCAGCTTGGTGTAATGGGCCACGCCCTGACCGGCGTTGACGACCTTGACCTTGATGGCCGGGTACTTCTTCTCGAAGAGGGCGACCTCCTTGTCGATGTTCGGGACCCAGGTCCAGAAGGTGAGTTCGGTGGGCGTCTTCATCGCCTTGTCGATGTCGGCCTGGGACAGCGGCTTGGCGGAGCTGCCGCCGCTGTTCCCGCTGCCGTTGCCACCACTGCAGGCGGACAGCGCGACGCTGAAGGTGGCCGCCCCCACGGCGGCGAGGAATCCGCGACGGCTCGGGGAGGAGGACGTGACGAAGGATCTGGGCATGGTGAACTCCCGCCGGTAGGGCGAAGGTGAGGGCATGCCTGCGGCGGCATGCCGGGCAAGGGAACGCGAGGAGGTGACGACCGGGACTTCGAGGTCGGTGCGTGGAAGGGCACGTCGTCAGCAGCTGCTCCCGGCTCGCGGTACGGATGGCGGACCACGAGGGGAGGGCGGTCGGAGCGGGCGCCGGTGCAGCGGCCCGCTCGGCGAGAAGGAGATCGTGCGGCGCCCGAGTCCCTGCGGGCGGCCGAGCCGGCATGGCAGGGAGGGGCGAACCGGACAGCGGCCGGTACGGCGGCTGCGTGTGCGTTACAGGTCCGGCCCGGAACCCGTGGTCAGGGCCGACTGGGGCTGAAGTTGATCAGGAACGGTCGGATAGACCTCCGCTCGGCGGCGCGGTCGACGCACGAAGGACGAGTTCGACGGGCGGATCGTTGGCCGGGGGCAGGTCGGCTCCGGGCTTCTCGATGGCGTGGACGAGAAGTCTCAGCCCTTCCTGGGCCACGGCGTCGAACGGCTGACGCACGGTGGTCAGCGGAGGGGTCACGAACGCGGCCACCGGGATGTCGTCGAATCCGACGACGCTGACGTCGTCCGGCACGGTGCGGCCGGCCTCCGTCAGTGCGCGCATGAGGCCGATGGCCATGTCGTCGTTGGCGGCGAACACAGCGGTCACGCCGGGGTCCGCGGCGAGTACCCGGCCCGCCGCGTAGCCCGATGCCGCGGACCAGTCGCCCTCGACGACCGCCGGCTCGTCGCGGCCCCGTGCCGCCAGTGCCTCACGCCACCCCCGCAGGCGGTCGCGGGCGGCATACCAGCGCTGCGGACCCGCGAGGTGGTGGACGGTCTCGTGTCCGAGGTCCAGGAGATGCTCGGTGGCCGCCCTTGCCAGCAGGTCGGCGCCGACGCCGGCGGCCACGGTACCGGGGCCCGTCGTGGCCACGGGCGCGCCCAGAACCAGTACCGGTACGCGCACGTCGGTGGGGACCGCTCCCCCGTCCCCCTCCTCGTCGATCGGCTCGGAGATGACGATGCCGTCCACGCCCTGTTTGAGGAGCGAGTCGATGGCTCCGCCGACGCCCCCCGGATCGCCTTCCAGCGTGTTGACCACGCGAAGCGCGTAACCGGTGTCCCGGGCGGCCCGCTCGATGCCCATGAGAAGTGACGCCGGTCCGTACAGTGCCGTCCCGAGGGTCACCACGCCGATGGAGCGAGTCCGGCCGGAGGCCAGCGCCCGGGCCGCGTGGTTCAGCCGGTAGCCGAGTTCGTCGGCCGCGTCGAGAACGCGCTTGCGTACCTCTGCCGAGACGTACGCCTCGTCGTTGAAGACCCGCGACACCGTCTTCTGCGACACGCCTGCCAGCCGGGCCACATCCACGCTCCGGGGCGCGCCGGAAACGCCGGCCCGTCCTGCTGATGGCGTCATGATGTCTCCCGATGGCCGCGTTCCGCGCCGGTTGCCCCGGCGACCTGACTGCGCAGCCATGTCTACGCAGTCAGAAGATGTCCGTCAAGAGTGCGGAACATATTCGCAACATGACGCCCCCGGGTCCGGCACCGGCCCGGGAGCGCCCCATCGGGCTCGTGTCCTGCGTAAACGGGCTCCTCTTCCGACCTCACGGCAACCCGGAGGTGATGGCCCCGGCCCGGCCCGCTCCTGGTGACGATCGCCATCGGCGCGGGCGCTCAGGCCGGGGACACCGGTCGACTCCGCCTCTCAGTGCAGGGACTTGGCGAGGCGTTCGATCCGCGCGGCGACCTTCTCGGCGGTGCCCTCGACGTAGAAGCCGTCACGTGCCTCGTAGGTGAAGTTGTCGTAGTTCCAGCGGTCGGGCATGTTCTTGGCGCCGCCCTCGAACATCGACATGACGAAGGTGCCGGCGAACGGGGACGCCTTGCGAATGGCGTCCGCCGTGCTGGTGGACAGTTCCGGCTCCACGCCGGCGAACAGGCCCTTGCCCACCTGGAAGACCCAGATCGGCACCTCGACGGCGTCGGTGGGGGTGTAGGTGGCGGTCTTCACCGGGCCCGTGGGATGGTCGGTCGCCATCTCGGTGGTGGTGACTTCGTCGGTGAGCAGACGCACCGTGACGTTCTTGCCGCTCTCGTACCTGGTGATGGCCTGGGACACCCGCACGATCTCGTTTCCCAGGCGCTCGCCCTGCGCGGTCAGCAGCGCGAAGCCGGCGTCGTGCAGGTCGACGCCGTAGGTCCACGCCTTGTTCCTGTCGATCGTGTACCGCTTCGAGCGGTAGGCCGGGAACTGGTCACCGCAGGCGCCGACGAGCCAGAAGCCGACGGCGCCGGGGAACTCGCTCTCCACGTGCGCGGTGGCGGCGCCGGCCAGGTCGGCGGTGATCGGCAGGCTGCCGTCGCTCATGACGGAGTCCTGCATCACACAGGACTGCACGTTGTAGTTGGTCAGGACGGCGATCGGGTTGCCGTCGAGATCGTTGAACCGGGCGACGTACACGCCGTGGTCGGAGTTGCCCCGCTCGTTGACGCCCAGCCAGTAGCCGTCCGCGGTGAGCACGTTGCGGTTGACGTTGATGTCGGCCTCGCCCTGGCCGTAGCCGACCTGGGCGTCCTGGAGGTTCCTGACCGCGTCGGCGACCGCGCTCTTGGTGGCGGTGACGATGTTCTGCACGTACGTGGCGGCACCCGCCGACGAGTTGCTGGCCGCGACGTGCGGTGCGGAGAAGCAGTGCGTGACGGTGACCATGATGTTCGCCGCCGCGATGCCGGTGGCCGCGGTGATGGCCTCGCGCATCAGTCCGATCGCCTCGGCACTGATCGAGGTGAGGTCCAGCACGGCCAGGGCGACTCGTCGGGTGCCGGACTCGACCAGCAGGACACGCGCGTACAGGTCGTCGTGCACCGAGGTGAAGTTGTCCAGGGGCAGGATCGAGGCACTGGGCGTGAACGCGGCCTTGCCTGCGCCCACCTTCAGTCCGGTCGCCTGCTTCGTGGCGGCCGCGGCGGCCGTCGCGCTGCCCACGACGGCCGTGGCCGCCACCGCGAGGGTCGTCGCCGCGACGAACGAACGGCGGCTCACGTCCCCGGAGGAGCCGGCTTCGTCCATCTCGTTCTCGTTTCGCTCAGCCATCGCAGTCCTCCACAGGAAAAGGCCAGATGCGTAACCGGTGCCGGCGCTTTCGGTCAGTCGACTCGACGTGCGTCGGGAGCGGCGCCATAACACCGAGGAAGCATCACAGCGCCTCCAGGAATCGGCAATTCGCAGGACGCAAGCTCAGCTTTCACGACGAGTATCGACGGCTCGATTGCGCAGGGAGACTTCTGGCCATGCTCGGTAAAACGCTGGAAGCACACATGGAATGCAGTGCAAACTCACAGACTGAATTCACAGTTCCTAGCAGTGTCGGGTGTCTTCGAGCCCATCAGGTCGTCCCGCGCGGGCGGGCTGGTGCGGCAGGTGTACACAGCACAGAGCCGCGTGGACCAGATCGCGAAAGATGAGATTGCGCACCACGAAGTGACGGCATGACCAGGAGATCTCTGCATCACCTGTGAAAAATGAGAGCTGCCGCAGCTGTGTGGCTGGAACTCGCACAGCGCTTTCCAAGCAGGGCTTCTTAGCGTTGCGGACGTTGTCCGGGCGGTCTGCACGGGCCGATGAATTGTGGCGATCAGTCGTCACTGGCAAAGGAGTCTGCTTTGGTGGAAAGGCGTACGTTCATAGCGGGAGCCGCAGCGGCCGGTGCAGCGGCCGTCGTGGGCGGAACGGCTCTCGGTGCGGCGGCCGACCCGAACGAAACGGCTTCCACGGCCGGCCACGTCCGAGGCGCGACCGCGATCACGAAGGTGTTCGGAGACGGTCAGAAACTCATCGCCGTGGCTGTCGAGTACGACCGCGACATCGACGGGTCCACCCTCTCCACATCTACGTTCGCCGTCACCGGCCGGACGGTCACCAAGGTCTACGCGAACAGGGCGGCCGCCTTGGCCGAGCGGGGCCGCGACGGCCGGTTCGTCGTCGTCGAGCTCTCGCCCGACGACGACTCGGCGGCGCTGTGGGTGACACAGCAGGGCGGTGGCGGCACCTCGACGGGCTCTCCGAGCCCCAGCCCCAGCGCCAGCGCCTCGAGCGGCTCCGGCGGTGCCCCGGGGGCCGGCGGACCGAAGGTCGGCGACAGCACGCCAGGCGGCACGATCGTGGCGGCGAAGGCCTCGGTGATCCAGAAGGACACCGTCAGGACCACGCACGGCGCCCGTTATGCGGCCACCGGCACGACGCTGACGACCAGTGCCGTCGTGAACCTCGTCGTGGACGACTTCCGGCAGTTCACCTTCGACGACCCCGCCACCGGGCAGACCCTCCGGTACAACCTCTTCATCCCGAAGGACTACGACCCCCGCAAGCGGTATCCACTCGTGCTGTTCATGCATGACGCGAGCGTCGTCAACGTGGCCACCGAGGGCCCGCTGGTCCAGGGCCTGGGGGCCGTGTGCTGGGCCAGTGCCGAGGACCAGGCGAAGCACGAGAGTTTCGTACTCGCCCCCGAGTACGGCTCCGTCGTCATCGACGACGACTACGCGCCCTCGACGCTGTTCGACGCCACGGCCAACCTCGTCCAGGCCGTGACCGACCAGTACTCCATCGACGAGAACCGCCGCTACACGACCGGCCAGTCGATGGGCGCGATGATGTCGCTGGGCCTGAACATCAGGTACCCGGACCTGTTCGCTGCCGCGTTCGTCGTCGCCGGCCAGTGGCCCGCCGAACAGGTGGCACCGCTGGCCGAGAAGAAGCTGTGGATCGTCGTCTCCCAGGACGACGACAAGGCCTACGCCGGTGAGAACGCCATCACCAAGGCCATCGGGGAAGCGGGCACCCAGGTCGCCACCGCGGTATGGGACGGCCAGTCCGTCGCGGCCCAGTTCGCCACCGACGTCCGCAGCCTCAAGGCCCAGAAGGCACCGGTCAACTACGCCTCCTTCCTCACCGGCACGACCGTCTCCGCCGGCTCCGGCACCAGCGCGCACATGGGTACGTGGCACATCGCGTACACCATTCCGGGTATCCGGGACTGGATCATGAGGCAGTCCAAGTAGGACACCTTCACCAGGGGCGGGTTCGGCGCTGACACGGCCCGGGCCCGCCCGTCCGGTCCGTCGGGGTGGACATGGTGCGCACCGGGTCGGAGTGACGGTGGGGCCGTTCCGGTGCACGCCGCCTCCGCCGCCCATGTCGCAGGACGGCCAGGTCAGGCCGGCGCTCCGGACGTGCTGCGCCTCAGAATGGCGCCCGCGTCGACCTTCATCTGGAGGCCGGTGACATACCTCGACTCGTCCGAAGCGAGGAACAGCACCGCATTGCTGATGTCGGACGGATCGACGTACGGGATCGGCATGGGCTGCGTGGTGCGGAACGACTCCTCGACGTCCTCCCGGCCCGGGTCGTCCAGGTCGGGGCGGAAGATCCGGTACATGGGTCCGCTCTGGAGCATGTCCGTGTCGCAGTTGGTGGGGTGGACGGTGTTGACCCGGATCAGCCGCGGGGCCAGTTGCAGCGCCAGGTCGTGCACGAAGCGCGCCACCCCTCGTTTGGCATGCGAGTAACCGGCACCGCCGGGACCGCTCTCCGGGCTGTCGACGCTCCCCGCCATCAGCCCCGCCGACGAGCCGATGCAGATCACGGACGCTCCGGAGCCCAGGTACGGATAGGCGGCTTCGACCGTGTTGACGACGCCGACGAGATTCACGGAGACCGCGTCCAGGAAACCCTGCGGGGGCACGTCCAGGCCCACCGGGGCGATCCCCGCGTTCGCCACCACGATGTCGAGGCGGCCGAGTTCGGCGACCGCGTCCCTGACGGCGGAGACGAGCGACGAGCGGTCGCGGACGTCGGCCCGGCGGGTGACGATCCGGCGGCCGACCCCTTCGACCAGACGAGCTGTCTCGGCCAGGTCCTTCTCCGTGGCAAGGGGGTAGTGCGCGGAGTCGATGTCCTCGCAGATGTCGATCGCGATGATGTCGGCGCCCTCCTCGGCCAATCGCAGTGCGTGACTGCGGCCCTGACCGCGCGCGGCACCGGTGATGAACGCGACCTTGCCCTCTACCCGTCCGGCCATGTCGGCCCTCCCTCTCGTGCGCGACGGACCGGGGCCACGGCAGTCGGCTCGGCCCCGTCCTGTACGAGCGACGACGATAGCGCCATATCAGTGAACTATATATACTCTTGCATCGACAACTGAGCGCAGTCCCAGGGGCCTTGGCCCACATCATGGACAGAGGCGGGATGCGGAATGCAGGTTGCGGGCAACGCCGACCCGAGGATCAGCAAGGCACTGGACCAGGCCCTCGACGCGGGTGAGAAGGGTGTCCAGATCGCGGCCCTCCTCGACGGCGAACTCATCGTGGACGCGTGGGCCGGTGAGACCGGGACGGGGCAGCCCGTCGACGGCGACACCCTGTTCCCGGTCTTCTCGGTGACCAAGGCGGTCACCGCATCCGTGATCCACGTCTACGCACAGCGCGGCCTCATCGATCTGGACCGTCCGGTGGCAGACGTCTGGCCCGAGTACGCGGCGCACGGCAAGGGAGACATCACCTTCGACCATGTGCTGAGCCACCGGTCCGGTGCGCCCACCATCGGGGCCGGCACCACGCTCGAGGAGCTGTGCGACTGGGACACCATGGCCGCCAGGGTCGCGGAGCAGTCGCCGGTCGCCGAGCCCGGCACCCGAAACGCGTACAGCCCCTTCGCCTTCGGCTGGGTACTGGCGGAAGCGGTGCGGCGCGTCGACCCGCGTCGGCGCCCCTTCCCGGACATCGTCCGCCAGGACTGCTCCCGCTCGGCATGGACGACTTCTTCCTCGGACTGCCCGACGACCAACGCCACCGCGTCGCGACCCTGGTCGGCGACAGCGCTCCCACCACGAGCCCCGACGGGCTGTTGGAAGACGCGTCACCGTCGCACCTGCCGTTCGGTCCCGCCATGTTCAACCTGCCGCAGGTCCAGCGGGTGGGGTTGCCCTCGGCGGGTGGCATCGCCACAGCCCGGGCCACGGTACGCCTCTTCGACGCCTACGCCGCGGCCCGGAGGCAGGACGGAGCACAGCTCTTCACGGGTGACACGCTGCGGCGCTGCCGCAGACCCCGGCCGGTGGGCATCGACCACACCTACGGCTTCGGCATGCCGGTCGGGCACGGCGGCCTGTGGCACATCGCCCCCGGCGTGAGCGACGACAGCCCTGGCGGGGCCCTGACCGAGGGCGTGCTGTCCCACACCGGCGCGGGCGGCACGATCGCCTGGACCGAGCCCGAACTGGGCCTCTCCGTGGCCGTCCTGCACAACCGCATGTTCTTCGGACCACAGGCCGTCGCCCCCTTCGGCGCCGTCGCGGACGCCGTGCACGCCATCGCTGCGGTACGGGGCTGACCAGGGCTCCGGTGTCGGCTCCCCTGGGCTGCTGCGAACCGAGTACGGGGTACCCTCCGGGCGTCACACCGGCCGGCGGCCCGTCATCTCCGCCGCCAGCCCACGCATGACGTGTTCGAGCAGCGCGAGCAGCACCTCTTTCACCGACTCCTTGTCCCGGGCGTCACACAGCACGAGCGGTACGTCGGGAGAGAGATCGAGTGCGGCACGGATGTCCTCCGGATCCTCGTCGCACCGGCCGTCGAAACAGTTCACGCCCAGTGCGAAGGGAATGCCACGGTGCTCGAAGGAGTCGACGGAGGCGAAACAGCTCTCCAGCCGTCGCGTGTCGGCGAGCACGACCGCTCCGAGCGCACGGCGGCGACAGGTCGTCCCACATGAACCAGAAGCGGTCCTGTCCCGAAGCTCCGAAGAGATGGACCACGAGTGACCGGCTCAGGGTGATGATCCGGCCGAAGTCCATGGCGACCGTGGTCGTGGTCTTCCTTTCCACACCGGCCAGATCGTCCACACCCACGCTGACCTGGGTGATCAGCTCTTCGGTACGCAGCGGCACCATCTCGCTGATGACGCCGACGAGAGTCGTCTTGCCGACGCCGAAGCCGCCCGCCACGAGGATCTTGGCGGTCTCCGCGTCGGGTGAGATCGCTGTGGGGTCGAGGTCAGAGTCTGCGAGGGCCCGGACGCGCGCCTCGGTGTGCGGTGGCGAGAAGGTCACTCCGTTCTCGATCAGTTCGGCCATCAGGTGGATCGTGTCGCCGACCGCGGGGCCGCTGACCGCGATCGCGGGCATCGGTTCGACGACCACACGGGTGTAGCCCTCGATCTCGGACACCGCGCTGCGCAACAGGTCCGCCAGCGGCACCGCTTCTCTCCAGCGGCGGCGCTGCGTGGAACCGGACAGCACCGTCAGGCTTTCCGCGTTGCGCCGCATGCGGGTGGCGAGGTGGTCGACGCGGTACAGGTCGGCGAGGAGCTGGGGGTCCTGTTCCTTGCGCACCATCGCGTCGATGACTCCGTCGTTCACTCAGGCGTCCGCGGGCCTCTCCGCCGGCGTCGTGCGCGCCGTGGCGAGTGTGGCCGAGGTCGTTGAACGCCGCCTCGGCGCCGGCACGGTGGCCGCGAGCAGGGCGCCGCCGAGCGCCAGACCGACCATGAGCAGCAGCGCGCCGCGAATACCCGGCTCGCCGTAGCGGACACCCGCTGCGGAGACGGTCGACGAGCCCGCCATGATGGCGAACATGATGACGGGAACGATGCTGGCGAAGCCGCTCTGGCACACCTGGACGCTGCCGGCGATGGAGGCCTGTTCCTCCGGCGGCGTCTCCGCGATGACCATGTTCGGCACGGCGCCGTAGGCGAGCCCCGTCCCCAGTCCGTCGCACACCGCACCCGCCAGCACCTTCCAGAGGCTGTCGTGGCAGAAGACGAGGAAGAACCCGGCGGCCGCGATCAGCGACAGACCTGCGACCATGCACCAGCGCGCCGCGAGACGCCGGACGGCACGGCTGACGGTCACTCCACCGATCACCTGGGCGAAGGCCTGGGGTGAGGCGATGGCGGCGAAGGCGAACGCGGTCATGCCCAGGCCGTACGTGCCGCCGACGGCGGCGGGGGTGAGCGAGAGGATGGGGAGGACGGTGGCGGGCACCACCGTCGCGCCGTAGGCCGTCGCACCCGTGACGGCCGCCAGGAGGATCGGGCGCCGGGTGAACAGCGCGATGTTGAGGATGGGTTCCGCCGTTCTGCGGGCCCTCAGCACGAAGCCGGCGAGTGCCGCGAAGCCTGCGACGAACAGGCCGACGACGGAAGCCGAGGTCCAGCCCCACCGCTGTCCCTGACTGACCGCCCCCAGCACCAGGGCGACGCCGGCCCCGAGCAGCACGGCACCCCCGTAGTCGACACGCGCCGGGTGCCGCAGGGGCGTCTCGGGCGCGCTCAGCCGGATCAGCGCGGCCAGCACGACCATCACGATCACATTGAAGGTGTACATGCCCCGGAAGCCGAACGTGTCGAGCAGCCATCCGACCAGGAACGGCACTCCCACGCCGAAGGCGCCGATACCGGTCACCGAGATACTGGCGGCGAGGGGAAGCGTGCGCGGCGGATAGACGTCGCGCATCAGCGAGTAGGTGAGGAACATGCCGGAGATGGCGAACCCCTCCAGGCACCGGCCCACCAGGAGCACCCCGAAACTCGGCGCGACCGCGGAGACGGCCGCGCCGGCCGTGGCCACGGTCAGGCCGCCGAGCAGCATCCGCCGTTTGCCGTGCAGGTCGGCCAGCTTGCCCAGGAGCGGGCTGACGACCGCGCCGGTGAGCATGTAGCAGGTGAGGAGCCAACCGCCTTGGTCGGTACGGAAGTGCCGGGTGACCGAGGGGAGCGCCGTCGACGTCATCGTGTAGCTCAGCGCGACCAGTTCCACCACCATCACCATGGCGACCGTCGACACGACGAGCTGTGGTGTCCAGCCCTGTCCGTCCTGGCTCGGCGTCTTCGCCGTGCGGGATTGGCGTGGCGTCATCGTCGCTCCCCGGGGGATCGGCGGCTCTTTGACGCGACGCTATGGTCGTGCTCTCCACCTGGACAATCGGTCCTCCCGGTGGCCGGGCGACATGGGACGGCTGCCGTGCACTGGGGTGGTTGGGAAAGCCCACGGCCGGTTCGGGAGCGCGAAAGACGGAACGCGAGCGGCGTCCGCGCGGTGGAGTCGTGGACCGGCCCCGCCGCGGAGCACCGCTCGCGTCCAAGCTCGTCGTGCCCCGGTTCCCGGCCGGGTGGTGGGCTACCAGGCGACGGGCAGCTCGTAGATGCCGTAGGCCTGCGAGTCTTCCTTGAACTTCAGTTCCGACAGGTCGGCGGCCGGCCGCAGCGTCGGGATCCGGCGGAACAGCGTGCTGAAGACCACGTGGAGTTCGATACGGGCCAGCTGCTGGCCGATGCACTGGTGCGGACCCCAGCTGAACGCCATGTGATGGGCGGCCTTGCGGACGAGATCGAGCTTCTCGGGCTCCGGGAACGCCTCCGGGTCCCAGTTGGCCGCCGCCAGGGACGCGATGACGCCCTCTCCCGCGCGGATGACCTCGCCGTCGATCTCGATGTCCTCGGCGACCGCACGCCGGGCGAGCAGGTGCGGGATGGTCAGATACCGCAGCAGCTCCTCGACGGCGTTGGCCACGAACTTCGGATCGTCGCTGTTCTCCCGCAGGGCGGCGAGCTGATCGGGGTTCTCCAGGAGCAGGGCCGTACCCAGGGTGATCATGTTCGCGCTGGTGTCGTGGCCGGCGACGAGCAGGATGTGCCCGAGCGGGGCGGCCTCCGTCATGGACAGGTCGCCCGCCTTCACACGCTCGGCGAGGTCCGAGAGAACGTCCTCACCGGGGTCGTCCATCTTGGCCTCGATGAGCCCGGAGATGTACGCGCGCAGCACCCTGGCGGTCTCGGCGCCCTCCTCGGGCGTCTGGAACCGTGCGTTGGTGACCCCGGCGTGGTGCTGGAAGAAGTCGTGGTCCTCGTAGGGCACACCGAGCAGAGCGCAGATCATGAGGGACGGCAGGGGCAGCGACAGCGCCTCGTTCAGCTCCGTCGGGTTCGGGCCCGCGAGCATCCTGTCGATGAGGTCGTCGGTGATGCGCTGGATCTCCGGGCGCAGCTTCTCCATCCGGTGCCGGGTGAAAGAACTCGTCAGCATCCGGCGCCACCGCTGGTGCTCGGGGCCGTCGGTGTTGTTGATCGAGGGCTGCATCTGGCCCGCGTGCGCCTTCATCCCGGCGGTGGTGTGCGGATAGCCGGCAGCGCCGATGTCGGCACTGAGCCGTGGGTCGGCCAGCAACTGCCGCGCCGAGGCGTGCGTCGTGGCCAGCCAGGGGGTGGTGCCGTCCCAGGTCTCGACCTTGTGCACCGACCTGCCCGAGCCGTGCAGGGCGCGCAGACCCGGCGGCGGCGCGAACGGGCACTCCGCAGCCCGCGGCGAGGGGTACTTCGGAATCTCCTCCGTCGCGCCGGCACCGGTCACCTTCTCGGCCATGTCCGCACTCCTCTTCCTTGAATTCGCCGTCGGACGGCGCTGGTCCGCGCGTTCGTCACGACATCGACGGCACTGCGATGTGCACGCAAGGAATAATACTTCGACCGGTCGGTACAATCAATGAGAGTGTCGGCATTCGGCGCGAGACCGCGACCCTGTGCGGGTGGCGGCCTCCGGGCGCTGTGGGTGCGGAACGGGTGTCAGCCCGTCTTGTCACCGGCGAGATCGAGGACGGCTCGGTAGGCGAAGGCGAGGCTGCTGCCGATCGGGGTCCCGGCGCCCGGGTACACCCGTCCCGACATGGCCGCCGCCGTGTTCCCCGCGGCGTAGAGACCGGCGATCGCTCCGCCGTCGGGGCGCAGCACGCGTGCGTTCTCGTCCGTCTTGAGGCCGCCCTTGGTGCCGATGTCGGAGAGGACGATGGTCGCGGCGTAGAACGGCGCCGTGTCGACAGGCAGCAGCAGCTGATGGGCGAAGCCCGGTGAGGCCTTCGCCGGGTAGTTCATCACGGGCCCGGCGGGGAAGCCGACGATGTGGTGGTACATCTGGTCCCACGGGGTCTCGCCCCGGTGGAACCGCTCGTCCACCCCGGTACCGGAGTAACCGTTGTACTCCTCGACGGTCTTGTTCAGAGCCTCGTACGGCACCCCGATCAGCTCCGCCAGTTCCTCCAGGGTGTCCGCCTTCTTCAGCGCGCCCGACTCCAGCCACGCCGGGTCCGGCGCCTGGCCGGGGTCCCCGCCGATGCTGTCGCGGTCGAGCTGACGCTGGTCGAACACCCAGTGGCAGGGGATGTGGGAGACATCGGTGGTCGAGTGCAGGCGGACCAGTTCGTGGCCGGCCTGGTCGTAGGGGCGGGTCTCGTTCACGAAGCGCTCGCCGGCGCCGTTGACCCAGATGCCGCCGCGGGTTCCCGTGTGGAACACCGGCAGTCCGTCCGGCTGGACGAGTCCCGGTACGAACCATGCCTCGTCGAGGAGGTCGGTGGCGGCGCCCACCGCGATGCCGGCCTGGAGGGCGTCGCCGGTGTTGCCGGGGCAGCCGTTCGACCACGTGCCGTCCAGCGGCACCGCGTGGTACTTCTTGCGGAGTTCCCCGTTGCGTTCGAAGCCTCCGGCGGCGAGAAGCACTCCGCGCTCGGCGCGGAAGGTGGTCCGCTCACCCCCGCTCGTCGCCGTGACACCGACGACCCTGTCGTCCTCCAGCAGCAGGCTCTCCAGACGGGTGTTGACCCGCAGCTGCCCGTTGCCGGTCTCCAGGAAGGCCGTCAGGGCCCGGCCGATGAGTGCCCGGCCGCCGGTGAGCACGGCGGCGCGCTCTGCCCCCCAGCGTTCGGTGGGTATCGAGTCCCTTACCAGCGCGGCTCGTTCGCCCAGATCCGCTGCGGCTACGTCCGGCGGGAAGATGGTCCGCCCCGCCGGTGAGGAGCCCGGTACCCCCGCGAAGTAGTCGGGCACGGGTCCGTGGACGAACGACCGGAACCAGGGATTCTGCTCAAGCTCGTCGATCAGCTTCCGGCCTGCGTCCAGATAGGCGTCCTGCAGATGCTCCCTGGTGTCGTCCGCCACCACACTGCGCAGATAGGTCCTGGCGACCTCGCTTCCCTCCTCGACACCGGCCCGCAGCAGCGGCGCCGACCCCGGGAACCAGAGCCCCGCACCGGAGTAGGCGGTCGTACCGCCGACCCGGTCCGTCTTCTCGATCACGAGCGTGCGCAGGCCTCGCGACGCCGCGACGTAGGCCCCGACCAGACCACCTCCTCCGGATC
The DNA here is from genome assembly GCF_042716195.1 of Streptomyces sp. NPDC058683. Taxonomy (NCBI): domain Bacteria; kingdom Bacillati; phylum Actinomycetota; class Actinomycetes; order Kitasatosporales; family Streptomycetaceae; genus Streptomyces; species Streptomyces sp. NPDC058683. Next base: position 15,045 of record NZ_JBHXSK010000006.1, on the reverse strand, counting down.
CCACGACGACGACGTCGTAGTTCTCCCCACCGGCCATCACAGTCCTCCTCGTCTCAGGCTCTCGCGCCCGGCTCACCGAGCCGAGGACGACGTCCTGGAGCCTCGGGCGCCCGTCCCTGGCCGGACGCCCCCGGTACGCCCGCCCGTCCCCGCGCGCGGTTCTGCTGCTCGGCTGCCGCGCGCAGTGGATTCCGATCAGCCGGAGCCGGCGAGACAGCCCCCCGCCGGCCGGGCGACCGACCGGGGGCCCGGCCACCGAGGGGTCGCCGGTCGTCGTCATCGGGTGCGGTGCGGCGGGCTTGTGCGTTCGGGCGGCCGCGTCATCAGTGTGTTGTCGGCTTCAGGCACGCAGGTGGCGCGATTCCGGTGACCGGAACGGAATGTGCGGGACGCGCTGGAGTCAGCGGTTGGTGCGGCCGAGGTCCACCGGCAGCTGTATGCCGGTGACGTGACGTGCCTCGTCCGAGGCGATCCAGGCCACGGTCGCCGCGATGTCATCGGCCTGGCTCACGCCGTCGGGGAGGACGCCCTGGAAGAAGGCGCTCAGTTGCGGGTCCTTCTCCAGGATCGGCCGGATCCCGGGGACGAGTTTGGTGTCGACCCCGTGCGGATGAACGGAGTTCACCCGGATCCGGTGGTCCCCCAGTTCGTTCGCCAGGGTCTTGGCCAGTCCGGTGACCCCGTGCTTGGCCGCCACGTAGTCGGCGAGCAGCGGCAGCCCGCGCAGTCCGGCGACCGAGCTGGTGAAGACGATGGCGCCGCCGGTCCCCTGCTCGATCATGAGCGGCACGGCGGCCTTCACGGTGTGGAAGGCGCCGGTGAGATTGATGTCGAGCGTCGCGTTCCAGTGCTCCAGCTCGATCTCCCAGGTGCGGGCGAAGGTCGTCATACCGGCGTTGGCCACCACGACGTCCAGGCGGCCGAGTGCGCGGACACTCTCCTCCAGGGCCGCCCGTACGGCGGGGAAGTCGCGTACGTCGGCCTTGTGGGTGAGGACGCGCCGGCCGAGCTTCTCGACGAGCCGGGCCGTTTCGGCGAGGTCCTCGGGGGTCGCCCCCGGATACGTCGTGGTGGGGAGGTCCTCGCAGATGTCCAGCGCGATGATGTCCGCGCCCTCCGCGGCGAAGCGCACCGCCTCGGCCCTGCCCTGTCCGCGGGCGGCTCCGGTGATGAAGACGACCTTGCCCTGGAAGCGGTGCGCGTTCGGCGCGCTTGGCACGGGTGCCTCGGGAACGGTGCCGGTCATCGTGTGCTCCTTCGGTCGGCGGTCGGCTTCGGCGCCGGGGTGAGGCTCAGCTCGGCGAACTCGCCCCTGTGCCGCCACTCCTCCAGCATGGTGAAGTACGTCGTGGAGGTGCCCGGGTAGTTGACGTTCTTGCGGGGGCGGCCGTCGGGATCGCCCTCGTTGTTCCAGCGGCCCGGCGTGCAGTCCTTCAGGAAGCCGCCCGCGCCGAGGATGGCCAGGCCGGAACCGTCCGTCACCTGTCGGACGTACGCCTCCTCGCCCTGCCTGGTGACGTCCGCGATCACACCCCGCCGCTCGAACTCGGCCACGAGGAAGGCGACATGCTGTGCGGTCTCGTCCAGGGTGTGGCAGAAGTTCACGGCGGCGGTGCCCTGGGTGTAGTTCGGCGGCAGGAGGAAGAAGTTGGGGAAGCCGCTCGACATCACGCCGTGGAGAGTTTCCGGACCGTCCTTCCACTTCCGGGAGAGGATGAGGCCGTCGCGGCCGGTGACGTCGAATCCCACCCGGTCGACGTATGCGGAGTCCTGGTCAAAGCCGGTCGCCAGGATGATGCAGTCCAGCGGGTACTCGGCCTCGCCGACCACGACACCCCGCGGGGTGATCCGCCGGACGCCCTCGCCCTGGGTGTCGACCAGTTCGACGTTCGGCCGGTTGAAGGCCGGCAGGTACTCGTCGTGGAAGCAGGGGCGTTTGCACTGGTAGCGGTAGTAAGGCTTGAGTGCTTCCGCGGTCGCCGGATCCCGCACCACCTCGTCGATCCTGGCCCGGACGTGCTCCATGTGCCCCAGATCGGTCAACTCGCGCTGTTCCGCGAGCTCCTGGTGAGTCAGAGCGCCGTTCTCGTCGCGGCTGAGGATCGCGTGGTAGAAGACGGTCCAGCCGTCGCCGACCAGGTCCTCGGTGATCGGCTCGCCGTTGGTGACCGCGGTGAAGTTGTCCCGTCGCCGCTTCTGCCAGCCCGGCTCCAGGGACCGCGCCCACGCGTAGTCCGTCTCCCTGTTGTCCCGGACGGCGACCGTGGAGGGGGTGCGCTGGAACACGTAGAGCTTCTGGGCCGACTCGGCGAGCGGGGCCACGATCTGGATCGCACTGGCGCCGGTGCCGATGACACCGACGGTCTTGTCACCGAGTCCGGCGAGCGGGCTGGAGCTGTCGCCGCCGGTGTAGTCGTAGTCCCATCGCGAGGTGTGGAACAGCCTGCCCTCGAAGCCGTCGATGCCCTCGATCGCCGGCAGCTTGAGCGAGGTGAAGGAGCCGTGGGCCACCACCACGTACCGCGCCTGGAACTCGTCGCCGCGATCGGTGCGCACGCTCCACCTGGCGCTCTGCTCCTGCCACTTCAGCCCCGTCACCGAGGTGTGGAAGAGCGCGTGGTCGTAGAGCTCGAAGTGCCTGGCCAGCCGCTGGGCGTGGGCGAGGATCTCGGGGCCGTACGAGTAGCGGCGCCGGGGTATGTAGTCCAGCTCCTCCAGCATCGGCAGATACACGTACGACTCGACGTCGCACATCGCGCCCGGATACCGGTTCCAGTACCACACGCCGCCGACGTCTCCGCCCTTTTCGACGATGCGGATGCGTTCGACTCCGGCCTTGCGCAGGTGTGCCGCGGCGAGCAGGCCGCCGAACCCTCCTCCCACCACCATCACGTCGACCGTGTCGTGCAGCGGCTGACGTGGCACGACGTCCATGAAGGGGTCCTCGACGAGCTTCTCGCGTCCTGAGAGGTCCAGGATCTCCCGGCGCGAGGGATCGAGGCGCTTGTCCCGCTCGGCTCGGTACTTGGCGCGCGCCCGATCGAGATCCGTGGGCGCGGCCGAGGTGTGCGTCATCCCTGTATCTCCGTCCTGGGGCCTCCGACCAACGGGGTGAGTTTAGAAGAACAGTTAAATCATGTGAAGGTATCCGACACTTGAATCAGCTAACTCAATGCTACAATTCACGGTCTCAGCCGAGCAGCGCACGACACTTGCGGGAGGATCGGCGCACATGACTGGGTTCGGTATGCCCTGGCCGGGAGCGGATCTCGGCCGGGAGGCGGAGGCCGCGGGCGTCGCGGCCTTCTGCACCGGCGAGTTCGCGGACCACGACGCCTATGTCACGGTCGCCGGGATGGTCGCGTCGACCCGTGGCGCTCTCATCGGCCCGGCGATCGCCTACGGGTTCTCGCGTACGCCGTTCGCCCACGCGACGGCGATCCGCGACCTGTGGAAGCAGGCGCCCGGACGCGTCTTCGCGGGCCTGGGCTCGGGGGCGTTCGCCATCAATCGTGACTGGTGCGGTGTGGCCGCGGACCGTCCCGTGGCACGGATGTCCGAGCTGGTGAGGGCCGTACGAGCGTGGCTGCACGCCGAGAACGGTCAACGCATCGGCTTCGAGGGCGAGTTCTACCGGATCGACGCGCGGGTGAAGGCACCGGTACTGGGCCGGATCGACGTGCCGATCCTGCTGGCCGGGTTCCAGCGCGGGATGGCGACCGCCGCCGGCCGCACGGCCGACGGGATCATCGGCCACGGACTCTTCACGGACGACTGGTGGGACAGCGTCGTCCGGCCGGCCGTCGAGGCCGGCGCGCGCCGGAGCGAACACGACCGGCGGCCGCTGGAGCACGGCTGGCTGCTGACCGCGATCGACGACGACGATCCCGAGCGTGCCGTCACCGACATGCGCCGGATGATCGCCTTCTACCTGACCGTACGCACCTACGACGCGTTCGCCGCACACCACGGCTGGACCTCCCAGGTCGAGAAGATCCGGGAGGCGTTCGCCGACGGGCGGTTCGACGACATGGGGCGGGCCGTGACGGACGACATGGTCGACGCCATCGCGCTGTGCGGCAGCACCGCCGACGCGACGGCCGCCCTGCGCCGGCGCCGGGGATCGATCGCCCGTGACGTCGCCTACTTCGCGCCGCCGTCGTTCATGGTCGGCGAGCGCCGCCGTCAGGCCTACGCACGTTCCAGTCTGGCGCTGATGGACACACTCGGCGCCACCGAAGCGCCCTGAGAGGGATGCCCCGCAAACACCGGGCACGCTCACCCCACGACAGAGGAGACCGGCCATGCCGCAAGCACAGGACGTCGTCAAGGAAGTGCTCGAACTGCTGGAACCGATGGTCGCCCCCGACGGCGGCTCCATCCAGCTCGCGGAGTTCGCTCCCGAGCAGTCCCGTCTCACGGTCGACTACTCCCGGGGCCACAACGACGCCTGCGCCACGTGCGTGCTCGACGGCGAGTCGCTCAAGGCGTTCATCGAGGAGGGGCTCCAGACCCGCGGCATCGAACTGGCCGAGGTCACCGTGCGCGAGCCGGACCTGGCCGGCTGAGGCCGCTCCCTCACCCGGCCACGCGGCGGAGCGGGCGGCGAGTCCTGGGACCCGCCGCCCGCTCCGCGTTCGCGGCACCGCCGCTACCAGCCGACGAGCCGGTCCAGTACCAGTGAAGTGGTGGAGAAGTAGTCGCCGTAGCCGCCGCGGAAGAACAGCAGCGGTGTCTTGGCCGACTCGGCGCGCAGGGCATGGACCCGCCCCACCGCCAGGTAGTGGTCGCCGATCTCGACGACCTCCGCGAGTTCGCAGTCGATCCAGGCGACCACGCCGTCGAGCACGGGGTTTCCCAACGGCGAGAGCCGCCAGGGGACGCCGTCGAAGCGGTCGGCACTCCTGGCCGCCATCGACCGGCACAGGACCTCCTGGTCGGCCGCCAGTGCGTTGACGCAGTAGCGGCCGGCCGCCCGGATCCTGGGGAAGGTCCCGGAGGAGCGGTCCGCCAGGAAGGCCACCAGGGGCGGATCGAGGGAGACCGACGTGAAGGATCCGACGATCATCCCCTCGGGCCGGCCTCCGGGCACCCCCGCCGTGATGGCCACCACGCTCGTGGGGAAGTTCCCCAGCACCTGGCGGAAGTGGGTCCTGTCGTTCGGGGAGTCCCGGAGTTCGGGGGAAGAGGCGTTCGTGCCGCTCTCAGTGTGCATGGGTTCTCTCCTCCTCGCCCGCAGCACCGGAGTTCAGATCAGCACCCGCAGCTGCGGAGGCAGTTCGAGACCCATCTGTGCCAGGGAGTTGGCGTGGTAGGCCGCACCCGGCACATGGATCATGTGGGCCAGGCCGACATGCGCGTCCCGCCAGTAGCGCTGCAACGGGTTGTCACGCCGGATGACGTTGCCCCCGGACCTCGCGAAGATCTCGTCGAGGGCCGACACCGCCCGCCAGGCGCAGCGCACCTGGTTGCGCCGGACCCTGGAGCGCTCCTCGACGGACACCGGCTCTCCGGCCGCGACCTGGTCGTACACCCGGCTGATGCCGTCGATCAGCTGCACACGGGAGGCGGCGATCTCCGAGGCGGCCTCGCCCGCCGAGTAGAGCACGTACGGGTCGTCGCGCACCTGCACACCGGTCACCGCGACCCGGTCGCGCTGCTGGGCCAGATGGACGTCGAGGGCTCCCTCGCAGATGCCGATGACGGCCGAGGTGATCCCGAGCGGGAACATCGAGGTGAACGGCAGCCGGTAGAGGGCTTCGGTGACGCCGTTGCCCACCGCCGCCTCCCCGGCCGACACCTCGTCCTGGTTGACGGTGCGGTAGGCGGGGATGAACGCGCCGTCGACGACGACGTCCTTGCTGCCGGTGCCGGACAGTCCGATGACGTCCCAGGTGTCGTCGACGATCTCGTACGACGCCCTGGGCAGGATCACGTGCAGGACGCTCGGCGGCGAGGCCGGCCTGCCCTTGCCGTCCCCGACGAGCGCGCCGAGGAACACCCAGTCGCAGTGGTCGGTCCCGGACGAGAAGGGCCACCGCCCGGAGAGGACGTAGCCGCCGTCCACCGGCTCGGCGATCCCGTTCGGCATGTAAGGGGAGGCGATCCAGGTGTCCTGGTTCTCGCCCCATATCTCCTGGGCGACCCGCGGGTCCATCTGGGCGACTTCCCACGGGTGGACTCCCACGACCCCGCACACCCAGCCGGCGGCACCGTCGTGCCGGGCCACGGTCATGACGGCTTCGGCGAAGTCGCGGGGGTGGGCCGCGTAGCCGCCGAACTTGGTCGGCTGGAGCAGGCGCAGCACGCCGGCGGAGCGCAGGAGACTCACGGTCTCGTCGCTCAACTTGCCCAACTTCTCGTTCTCGACGGCCAGTTCCGCCAGCTTCGGACCGTACTGCTCGACTCGTTCGACGACTTCATGCGCCATGCCCGGCACCTTCCACTTCCGCTGTCTTCCGGGTGAGGAACTCCAGTACCACTCGTTCGAACTCGGTCTTGCGCTCCACCTGCACCCAGTGGCCGCAGCGGGCGAAGGTGTGCAACTCGACCTCCGGCAGCCACCGGGTGGCGAAGTGCGCCTGGTCGTAGGGGAGCATGCGGTCGTCCCGGCCCCACAGCAGCAGGGTCGGGGTGGTGAAGGCCGCCGCCTTGGTCCACAGGGGCGTGTACTTCTCCCGCAGGGCGGGATGGAACATCGACCCGATGATCTTCCGGGTCTTGTCGATGACGCCCTTCTCCAGGGCGTTGTGCATACGCTCGTCGATGAGTTCGTCGGTGATCCTGCCGTGGTCGCTGACCATGGTCCGGACCCAGGCGATCATGCGCTCCCGGGTGGGATCGTCGAGGAACTCGAAGAGCCGTACGAAACCCTCGCTCGGCTCGGCGGCGAACAGCCCCACGGAGAGTCCGCCCGATCCCATGAGAGCCAGCTTCCGGACCCGTTCGGGATGCAGGGCGGCGAGCTCCGCCGCGACCGCGCCGCCCATGGAATTGCCGACGAACACGGCCGACTCGATGCCCAGTTCGTCCATCAGGCCGGCGATCCGGCGCGCCGCGGCCACCGGATAGACCTCGGTGAGCTCCGGCAGGTCGCTGCCGCCGAATCCCGGGAGGTCGGGCGCGATCGTGCGGAAGTGCTCGGCGAAGACCGGCAGGTTGTGGCGGAAGTTCGACCAGGCGCTGACACCGGGCCCCGATCCGTGCAGCAGGAACAGCGGCTCGCCCTCACCGGACTGGTGGTAGGCGAAGGTGAGCCCGTCCACGTCGAGGGTGGCCCTGCTCGACTCGAAGGTGAGGGCGGTCGTCAGGTCTGCCTGTGCTCCGGCTCGGGATGTTTCCATTTCCATGCCTCCCAGTCCGGGTCGAGGATGTGGCGGCCCGGGGTACGGATCGATGTGGTGGTCCGGCCCGGGGTCCTGGACATCGACCGGGCCGGGAAGACCGGCGTCCGGGACGTCAGGACTTCTGGGTCTGGAGGGTCAGTGCGATGTCGATGAGCATGTCCTCCTGGCCGCCGACGAGTTGGCGGCGGCCCGCCTCGACGAGGATCTCCCGGGTGTCGACGCCGTACAGCCGCGCCGCGTTCTCGGCGTGGCGCAGAAAACTGCCGTACACGCCGGCGTACCCGATGGTGAGGGTCTCCCGGTCCACCCGCACGGGGCGGTCCTGGAGCGGCCGGACGAGATCGTCGGCGGCGTCCTCCAGCATGAACAGGTCGCAACCGGTCTTCCAGCCCTTGAGGTTGGCGACCGCCACGAACGGCTCGATGGGGTTGTTGCCCGCGGCGGCGCCCTGTCCGGCCAGCGAGGCGTCGACGCGGTAGGCGCCCTCCTCCACCGCGGCGAGGGAGTTGGCGACGCCTAGCGAGAGGTTCTCGTGGGCGTGGATGCCGATCTGCGTGTCGTCGTCGAGTACGTCCCGGTAGGCCCTGACCCGGTCGCGGACGTCCTCCGAGGTGAGCCGGCCGGCGGAGTCGGTGATGTAGACGCAGTGCGCGCCGTAGGACTCCATCAGCTTCGCCTGCCGGGCGAGTTCGGCCGGCGGGAGCATGTGGCTCATCATCAGGAACCCGGAGACGTCCATGCCGAGTTCACGGGCTTCGGCGATGTGCTGCGCCGCCACGTCCGCCTCGGTGCAGTGGGTGGCGACCCGTACCGAACGCACGCCCAGGTCGAAGGCCTTGCGGAGTTCGGCGATGGTGCCGACGCCGGGCAGCAGCAGGGTCGTGATGATCGCGCGCGCGGCGTGGGCGACGGCAGCCTCGATCCACTCCCAGTCGGTGTGGCTGCCGGGCCCGTAGTTGAGGCTGGCGCCGGCCAGGCCGTCGCCGTGGCTGACCTCGATGGCCGCCACTCCGGCCCGGTCGAGGGCGGCGACGATCCGGCCGACCTGCTCGGGCTCGATGCGGTGCCGGATGGCGTGCATGCCGTCGCGCAGGGTCACGTCCTGGACGTAGATCTCGGTCATCGGGCCACCAGCTCCGCCTGCTCGACGATCCGCTCGGCGACGCGCAGCGCGGCGGACGTCATGATGTCGAGGTTGCCCGCGTAGGCGGGCAGGTAGTGCGCGGCTCCCTCGACCTCCAGGAACACCGACACCTTGGTGTCGACCGGGCCGGACCCCTCGGGCAGCAAGGTCGCTGCCTCGGTCCGCTCGATCGGGGTGAACTGCACGTCCTGCACCAGGCGGTAGCCCGGCACATAGGTGGCGACCTCGGCCACCATCTCCTCGACGGACCGGCGGATCTCGTCGTGGTCGGCCTGGCCGACCAGACAGAACACCGTGTCCCGCATGATCAGCGGTGGTTCGGCCGGATTGAGGATGATGATCGCCTTGCCGCGGCGGGCGCCGCCCACCGTCTCGATGGCGTGGGCGGTGGTCTCGGTGAACTCGTCGATGTTGGCCCGGGTGCCCGGACCCGCGGAGCGCGAGGCGACGGACGCGACGATCTCCGCGTACGGCACCTCGGTCACCCGGGAGACGGCGGCCACGATCGGGATGGTGGCCTGTCCGCCGCACGTCACCATGTTGATGTCCGGGGCGTCGAGGTGTTCGCCGAGGTTGACCGGAGGGATCACGAAGGGGCCGAGCGCCGCCGGTGTCAGGTCCACCAGCCGCCGCCCGGACCCTTCCAGCGCCCGCGCGTTGGCGACATGGGCGGCGGCACTGGTCGCGTCGAGCACGATCCGGACCCGCTCGAACTCCGGCATGCGGAGCAGGCCCTCGACCCCCTCCGCCGTCGTCGCCACGCCGAGGCGGGCGGCGCGGGCCAGGCCGTCCGACTCGGGGTCGATCCCCACCATGGCCAGTGCCTCGAGGTTCTTAGAGGTGCGTTTGATCTTGATCAGCAGGTCGGTTCCGATGTTGCCCGACCCGATGATCGCGACTCCCACCCTGTCCGTCATCACTCTCCCTTGTCCTCCGAGAAGCGGGCGGTGATGGTGCCGAGCGGCTCGATCGTCACCTCGAAGACGTCCCCGGGGAGCACCGGGACCATCGGCCCGAGCGCCCCGGAGAGCACCAGGTCCCCCGCGCGCAGCGGCGAACCGAACTCGATCGCGGTCGCGGCGAGCCAGCCGAGCGCGTTGAGCGGGTCCCCGAGACAGGCGCGGCCCGTGCCGCTGGAGACGGTCTCGCCGTCGCGCCGCATCGTCATGACCGTGTCCACCGGCTCGAAGGCGTCCAGCGACCGTCCTTCGCCACCGAGCACGAAGACCCCGGACGAGGCGTTGTCGGCCACGGTGTCCGTGATGCCGATCTTCCAGTCGGCGATACGGCTGTCGACGATCTCCACGGCCGGGTAGGCCGCTGCCACGGACTCCCGGAGCGCGGACAGGTCGTCGGCATCGGCGAGGTCACGGCACAGCAGGAACGCCACCTCGGCCTCGGCCTTGGGCTGCAACAGCCTGCCGTAGGGAACCACGTCACCGTCGGCGTAGCGCATGTCGTCGAAGAGGACACCGAAGTCGGGCCGGTCGACGCCCACTTGCGACTGCACCGCCGCGGAGGTCAGTCCGATCTTCCGGCCGATCAGCCGGGCGCCGGCGGCAAGCCTGTGTTCGGTGACGGTCTGCTGCACCCGGTAGGCGGTCGCGATGTCGGTCCCGCCGATGAGGTCGGTGACCGGCCCGCAGGCCCGTCCGGTGGCACTCGCGTGCTCCAGCCGGGTGGCCGCCGCGAGAACGGCGTCCGTCCCGGCCGTCATGAGTGTCCGCCGCGGGCCGCGGTCCACCCGGACCGCGGTGTGCGCGGCCGGCGGATCGCGGCCGGGACCGGTCGTCGCGGGTTGGCGGTCATCACCGCTTCGTCCATCACGCCCTCATCGTCCGGCGTCGGCCACGCCGGCGGACGCCATGTGTCCGCTGAGCGGGACAGAAGTGATCAGCGGGCGCGGGCGGGGGCGGGGCGTGGAGGTCGCCGTCAGGCGGCGGGAGATCTCCGCGGCTATCCATTTCACGTGGAACTTCAACTCGTCGACGCGGATGCGCTCCTGGGGGCCGCATACCGAGATGCCGGCGATCGCCTGGTTCATGACGAGTACGGGTGCGGCCACACACGCCACCCCGGAGACGGACTCGCCGGCCTCCGTGGCGTATCCGGTGCTGCGGATCCGTGCGAGGACGGCTTCCAGGGCCTGGGGGGTGGCGATGCTCGCCTCCGTACGGCGGCCCAGACCGCTCCAGAGGTACTCGTCCACCACCTCCTTGGGCGAGTGGGCGAGGATCGCCTTGCCCACCGCGGTGCAGTGCGCAGGGAAACGGCCCCCGATCCTGGACGGCAGGGTGCCGGCGAAGCTCCCGCCGACCTTGTCCAGATACACGACGTCCTGCCGGTCGAGTACCGCCAGGTGCACCACGTGTCCGGTGGCCGTGCACAGTTCCTGCAACAGGGGCCTGGCGGCCTCGTTCATCCGGGTGCGGTGCACGACGAGGCTGCCGATCTCGAACATGCGCAGCCCCAGCCGGTACTCGTTGTCGTACCTGCTCAGCAGACGGGCGTTGACCAGTTGCTGGAGGATCCGGTGCACGGAGGAGCGCGGGAGACCGCTGCGGGCGCTGATCTGCCCCAGGTTGAGCGGTCCGGTGGACCGCTCGAAGACACCCAGGATCATGACGACCCTGTCGACCATGCTGGACGGGGATTCGGACACGGTGACCTCCTGAGCATCCCTGGACGGCGGCCTGGTCGGCACCGGGCGTCGTCCAACGGGTCCCTCATGGGGAAAGACTTCATCGGCTCTGCATCGTCAGATCACTGCGGACTCCCGGCGGAGCCCGCTCTTGGTCGGAGCGGCTCGTCCCGGCCTCTCGGCCGGGCCTTGATCAGACAGGTAACTCCCGGTAGGGGCCGGCCAGATGACCGCCGTCGGCGGTGAACTGGGACCCGGTGCAGTACGACGCCTCGTCCGAGGCGAGGAAGAGGGCCATGGCCGCGACCTCCTCGGAGCGGCCCATCCGGGCCAGGGGCTGCCGCCCCACGGTGCGGGCCAGCCTCGCGGCCCGGGCCTCGCCGATCGAGCGGACCAGAGGTGTGTCGATGACCCCCGGGTGCAGGGAGTTGACCCGGATCCCGAGTGGGCCCAGATCGATCGCCATCGACCGGGTGAGTCCGGTCAGCGCGTGCTTCGACGCGACATAGCTCGCCATCGAGCCGATGCCGGTCAGCCCGTCGATCGAGGACACGTTGACGACCGAGGCGCCACGGCCCTTCCGCAGCAGGGGCAGCAGGGCGCGGATGCCGTAGAAGGCGCCGTGGACGTTGACATCGAAGAGCCGGAGGTGGTCCTCGATGTCGAGCTCGTCCACCCGGCCCAGCCGTGCGGGTGCGATCCCCGCGTTGTTGACCAGGACGTCCAGACGCCCGAACCGCTCCCGCACGGTGTCGGCGGCGGCGCTCCAGTCCGCGACGGAGGTGACGTCGAGGTGGAGGTAGCTGCCCGCCACCGAACGCGCGGTCGCCTCGCCGCACTCGTCCAGTACGTCGCTGACGACGACCTCGGCGCCCTCCCGCGCGAACAGAGCGGCCTCGCAGGCGCCTTGGCCGCGCGCGGAGCCGGTGATCAGCGCCACCTTGCCCTGCAGTCTTCCTGTCATGATCGCCCCTCAGGCCATGGACGCGCCGCCGTTGACGCGGATCACGTGTCCGGTGACGCAGCGGCTCGCGTCCGACGCCAGATAGAGCACGGCGTACGCGGAGTCGACGGCTTCGGCCACCGTTCCCAGCGGAGCGGCGGCGGCCATCCTGCTCGCGAGCTGGTCGAACCCGCTCTGCTGAAACTCGCCCGCGTCGTCCACGTGCCGCCGCCGGGTGATGCCGGTGTCCGTCCAGCCGGGGGCGACGCCGTTGACGCGGATGCCCCGGGGTCCCAGTTCGACGGCGAAGGTCCGGGTCAGCGCCTCGCCGCCTTTCTTGGCTGCGGCGTAGGAGCCGGTGCCGGAGGTGGCGAAGTCGATGATCGTGGAGAGTGTGTTGACGATGCTCGACCCCGGCCGCATCACGCGGGCCGCGGCCTGGCTGCCGTAGAGGACGCTCTTGAGGTTGACCGACAGGATGCGGTCGAACTCGTCCGGCGGGACCTCCACGAGCGGGCGGCGGATCATGATGCCCGCGTTGTTGACGAGGACGTCCAGCCGTCCGAGTCCGGAGACGGTCTCGTCGACCAGTGCGCCCATGGCGGCCGGGTCCGCCACGTCCACCCGGCGGGCCACGGCCTCCCCGCCTTCCTCCTTGATGCCGGCCACGGTCTCCTCGGCGCTCGACTCGTCCAGATCGGCGACGACGACCCGGGCGCCGGACGCGGCGAGAACACCCGCGCTCGCCCGCCCGATGCCGCTCCCCGCACCGGTGACGACGGCCACCTTTCCGGTCAGCCGGAACACGTTCGACGGGTCCATCTCACTCCTCCCCGCCGTGGTGCGGCGGTGCTGCGCTGGTGCGGTCACTGGCTGACGGCCTGCGGACGGCTCGTCATGGCGCACCGGCCCGTGTGTGGGCCAGGTTCCGTCCGAGCCCGGCGGCGACGTGCGGGACGACGCCCTCGGCGAGGCTGCGGTGCCCCTCGTCCCCTGGATGGATGCCGTCCACGAGGTGTTCGGGCGGCACCAAGTGCAGCCCCGGTACGAGGGTCACGCGGTCGTCACCTCTCGCCACGGCGAACCGGCGCACCGATTCCTCCAGCGCGGCACGGAGATCGGCGAGGCTCGCGCCGAACCGGTTGGGGACGCGCTCCGCGTCGGGACGGACGATCGGGCTCACCACCACGACCGGAACCTCGGGAAGGCCTTCGCGCAGGGCGGTGAGGTAGAGCCGCATCGTCTCGGCGATCTGGGCGGTGCTGGTCGGCAGGGACGAGTAGGCGTTGGTTCCCCAGGCCAGGGTGACGACTTCCGCCCCGGAAGCGGCCAGTACGTCGGCGGTCAGGAGTTCGCCGCGCGCCGCCCCCGCGAAGCCGAGGTTGACCAGGTCGAGTCCGAGGGTGTCGGCGACCTGTGAGGGCCACGCCAGGCCGGGCTCCGTGACCGACCAGCCCTGCGTGACGGAGTCGCCGTAGACCACCCAGAGGGGGCCCCGCGCAGCGGGTTCCAGGAGGTGGTCGCCCGCGAGACCGACCACCGTCACCTCGGCCGACTCGGGCAGGTACACCCGCACCACACGGTCCCGGTCCCGCTCCGGCAACCGCACACGCACGGTTCCGTCCCGGGAGGGCAGGGGGATCAACTGAGAGGGGCTTCCCGGCATTCGTACGACGAATCCCTCGGGGACGGTGGGAGCCGGCACGGTGGTCCGCTCCCCCACCTCCACCCTCAGCTCGACCGTCGACACCGGGCCGGTGAAGGCGAGATGGACGCCGGCCGGCACGCGGGCGGCCCGCACGGTGTCGGCCGGCAGCTTCGCGCACCCCGCGAGCGGCAGCCGTGAGCCGCCGTCGGCCCACGACAGTCCCGGCAGCACACCACGGAGAAAGGGTTCCGGCTCCACCTGGATCATTCGGGGTTCACCTCTCCATCGGGCGGCGGGCGCGGATCCGTGCGGCACGGTCGCGGTGTCCCGCTCCCTCAAGTCCGGACTTCGGCCGGGGCGTTGAACACTTCTCGCTTATTCATCTAACTTCTTTAACGGATATGGCTATATTAACGAGGTGGCTCCACCGGGCGTCAAGGAACGTGTCAGCACCTTCTGCGACGCCTTGCGGACCGGCCCCTCGGCAGAGAGGGAGGCAGGATGGGCATCACCGAGCTCACACCGGACTACCGCGGTTTGATCGATCTCAAGGGCAGACATGTGCTGGTACTCGGCGGGGGGCTGGGCATCGGTCGGCAGACCTGTCTCGCCGCGGCGAACGTCGGTGCCAGGGTGTCCGTGGTGGACAGGGACCCCGAGCGTGCCGCCGCGGTCGCCGACGAGGTCGACGGCCTGGCCCTCACCGGTGACGCCACCGACCGCGCGGACGTGGAACGGCTGGTCGCCGAGGCCGTCGCACGCTTCGGGCCGCTGCACGGGCTGGCGGACATCGTCGGCATCTCCGACAACGGCCCTTTGGGCGAGGTAACCGACGAACTCTGGCAGCGCGGGCTCGATCTGAATCTCCGTCATGTCTTCCTCGCCCTGCAGATCGGCGCGAGGGCCATGACGGAGGGCGGCTCCATGGTGTTCGTCGGTTCCGTCTCGGGTCTGCGGTCCGCTCCCCACCACGCCGTCTACGGTGCGGCGAAGGCCGGCCTCGTGAACCTGGTCAGTACGGCGTCCCTCGAACTCGGCCCGGACATCCGGGTGAACGTCGTGGCACCCGGCCAGACGGCGACCCCCCGCGTGGCCGAGCGGCACCCCGAACCCGACTACTACGACAAGGCCGCCGCACAGGTGCCGTTGGGACGGGTGGGCAGGACGAGCGACATCGCGTCGGCCATCCTGTTCTTCCTGACGGACCTCTCGGCCTGGATCACGGGCCAGACCCTGGTGGTGGACGGCGGCGCGGGCCGGAAGTTCGCCTACCACCTCTGATGCGTCCACGGCGGGCCGGTGCGGATCCGGGCACCCCGGATC